>CAMBYG010000003.1 GCA_945872085.1 Chitinophaga pinensis
CAAAATGAAGAATTTGGTTTTATTAAATTTGGATCGAGAGTGGATATTTTCTTCCCTATTGGCACCAAAATAGATGTTAAAATTGGAGAAAAAGTAGAAGGCGGGGTTACCGTTTTGGCTAGAATCCAAAAATAATTATTACATTGCATTACTTTAAAACTATACTACTATGAAAAAAATGACTTTATTAGTGAGCGCATTGTTAATCGCTGGCGCTACATTTGCAATCGAAGGAAAAGGATGTTGCAAAGGTAAAAAAGAAGGATGCTCTAAAGAAAAGAAAGAAGCATGTGAAAAAGGAAAAGGATGTTGCAAAAAAGATAAAAAATAATTTATCATTCCTTCCATAAAAAAAGCCAACGCTTAAGCGTTGGCTTTTTTTATTTCAAGAAGGACTTGTTGCAGCAGATTATTTTCTAATGCGCTGAGGTGAATAAAATTTCCTTTGTTTTTAAACCAGGTCATTTGGCGTTTTGCATAATTGCGCGTATGCTGTTTGATTAAATTTAAACAATCCTCCAAGGGTGCTGCACCTTCAAAATAGGGCAGCAACTCTTGATAGCCTACCGTTTGAAAATTCTTATGCTCTTTATAGCGTAGCAATGCTTCCACTTCGTCTAACAAACCATTGGCCAGCATAGCATCTACCCTATGATTAATGCGATCATATAAAATATCCCTTGGCATTTCTAAAGCAATTTTCACACACTTAAATGGTCGCTCTTTTTGGGTATGTGTTTGATAGTGTAAAATACTTTCACCAACACTTCTTTTAAAAGCTAAAGCGCGCAACATTCTATGCGGGTTTTGCATTTCTCCTTTTTGAGCAAACAAAGCATCTTCCTGCTGTAAAGCTAATTGTAAGGCCGCCACACCTCCTGATGCATACAATTGATTTACCACATCTTCTATTGCAGGATCTATAGCAGGCATGAAATCTATGCCATTACATAGGGCATTAATATATAAACCTGTGCCACCACACACTACTACGATATCCTTTTCAAGGAACAATTGATGTAACACTTGCAACGCATAGCGTTCGTAATCGGCAACGGACAAGGCCTCTGTAATAGAATGGGAATCTATAAAAAAATGAGGAATATCTTGTTGCTCTTCAAGGTTTGGTTTGGCCGTGCCAATCTGCATTTCTTTGTAGCATTGGCGTGCATCGGCAGACAGCACCACTGTATTGAAATGCTTTGCTAAAGCGACAGCGAGGGCTGTTTTCCCAATAGCTGTTGGTCCGGCAATAATTAAAAGCGTTTTATCGCTCATAATAGAGGATTAAAAACCTTCATTTAAACCACTCGTATCTGCTTCTCCTTCATTACTAAAGCCTTCTTCCATTTCTTCATCTCCTAAATCATAGAATTCTTCAACATCCATCATGGCTGTTTTTTCGAGGCCTTTAATATCATATTGGGCAGGGCCTACGCCTTCTTTTCGGAGACAAAATGGATATACTCGCTTTAATTGCTCTTCCTTTTCAATGGCGATCAATGCAATTTGAAAGGTCCATTTTTTAACAGGATCATACTCAAATATAAATTTCTGTTCGGGTGTAGCTACTAATGCCGAAACCGGAGTTTTGGTCGACAAAACCGCAGCATCTTTTTTATTAACGGCTACTTCAGAAGAGAACTCCATTCCCTTATTCCAATGATCATCGCTCACAAAAAAGGAAGCGGCGTGTTTTTGATCAAATTCATAGGCTTTTAAAATAGCCTCTTGAAACAAGGCAAAGGATTGACCATTAGTGATTTCAATATCACGATAAATTTGGTCGTCTTCTTCCCAATGGACTCTAAATCTAAAAACTGGCATAGCGTAAAATTACATTTTATATAGATTATCTTCTCATAATCTCTTCAAAAAATGCTTGATTTTCAATGATTTTTTAAAAACCGGACTAAAAATGTGCTTATTTTCAATCATTTTTGGCAGATTATTTTTTTATTATAAAAAAGAATTGTACTTTTGCCGTCCAAATTTAAAGAGAACATGCCTAAGCTTAAGACTCATTCCCGTGCTAAAAAAACTTTTAAAGTAACGGGCACTGGAAAAATAAGAAGATACAAAGCTTTCAAAAGCCACTTGTTAACCAAAAAATCTAAAACACGTAAACGTCATTTACGTCAATCTGCGTATGTACACCCTACTAACGCAAATTTGGTAAAACGTATGCTTTGTTTAAGATAAAGTAGGTTTCAAAAACATTAATTAACTTTTTTAATAAAATAAGATATGCCACGTTCGGTTAATGCAGTTGCTTCGCGCGCGAGAAGAAAAAAAATATTGAAGCAAGCAAAAGGCTTCTACGGTAAACGTAAAAACGTATATACGGTTGCTAAAAACGTATTAGAAAAAGGTTTGGGCTACAAATATGTAGGTCGCAAATTAAAAAAGAGAGACTACCGCTCTTTATGGATTGTTCGTATCAACGCTGCAGTTCGTGAAGAAGGCATGAGCTATTCTCAATTTATTGGTAAATTAGCTACTAAAGGCATCGATTTAAATCGTAAAGTATTAGCTGACTTAGCAATGAACGAACCAGAAGCTTTCAAAAGCTTAGTTGCTCAAGTAAAATAATTAAATTTTTATTTATAAAATAGCCGACACCTCAAGTGTCGGCTATTTGTATTTATATTTACAGGATAAATAATACCCATGAAAAAGGCACTTTTAATTTTAATAAGCTGCATACTAGCTCCAAATTTGTACGCACAAGATACGTTGAGAGTAGATCCGCCAAATTGGTGGAATAACTTACATGATCCGCATTTACAATTATGTGTGCATGCTACAGATATTGGCTCCTACAATAAAATATCAATTAATAGCAAACAAATTAAAATTGAATCTATAGAAACCGTAGAAAATAAAAACTTCTTGTTTATCAATCTGCTATTGCAACATTTTCAAGGGAAGCAAGCCATCGTTACATTAAGCAATAAAGAAGGTGCTAAAAGAAGCTTTACCTATACATTTGAGCATTTAGATAACAAAATCAATACAATTAACGAAAAAGACATTGTTTATCTTGTATTTCCAGATCGATTTTCTAATGGAGATACCACTAACGATATTGTGGCGGGTCTTAAAGAAGCCTATTGCAATAGAGACAGTGCTTCAGCAAGGCACGGGGGTGACCTTCAAGGCATCATCAACCACTTAGCTTATTTTAATGAATTAGGCATTACTGCACTTTGGCTCAACCCCACTTTAATTAATGATCAAAAAAATACGAGTTATCATGGCTATGCGCTTACCGATCATTATTTAACAGACCCAAGATTGGGCACCAACACTTTATATAAAGAACTGAGTAAACAACTACATAGCAAAGGCATGAAATTGGTTATGGATTTAGTGCCTAATCATATTGGTAGCGAGCATTGGATGATGCATGATATGCCCGAAAAATCTTGGGTAAATCAGTGGCCTACATTTACTAGAACTAATTATAGAGCTACTACACATTTTGATCCTTATGTAAGTAATTATGATAAAAAACAAATGGTAGATGGCTGGTTTGACAATTCCATGCCTGATATGAATGAACGCAATCCGAGAGTAGCAAAATATTTAATGCAAAGTTATTTATGGTGGATTAACTACGCCAAAATAGATGGCTTCAGAATTGATACGTATTCTTATAATGATGTTGCATTTATGAATACCTGCATGGCCTATATCAGAAAGGAATATCCGAATTTTTGGTCGGCAGGAGAAATTTGGGAATCGGCAGGAGTTTTAAATATGGCCTATTTCACAGAAAAAAATAAATTAAAAAATGCACCTACTAGTAATCTCAGCGGCGCTATTGACTTCCAAGTTTATTTTTCAATTCTCGAAGCGCTTCAAAGCGAAACCAATTGGAATGGTGGATTAGCAAAGTTATACAATACCCTAACACATGATTTTTTATACCACCAAGCAACAAAAAATCTAACCTTTATTGAAAATCATGATTTAGACCGGTTCTATTCATTAGTTGGTAAAGATCTAGACAAATGGAAAATAGGAATGGGATTGTTATTTACGCTTCGTGGCATTCCATCTCTGTATCAAGCAGGCGAAATACTAGCAAAAAATAATGTGCCTAGACGCAACGATGGTTTGGTAAGAAAAGATTTTAAAGGGGGCTGGCCAAAGGATCCGGTTAATAAATTTACTGCGACTGGAAGAACCCCAGAAGAGGAACAAGCCTTCCAATTCACCAAGAAATTAATCGCTATAAGAAAAAATAACCCGGCATTAATAAACGGGAAACTTATGCAATTTGTTCCTAATGGAAGCACTTATACGTTTTGCAGATATACCGATACAAGTTGCATTCTTGTAAGTGTAAATAGAGGTAAAGAAAAAGCTGCTTTGAATAAGCAACAACTTGAAGAGCGCTTAAAAGGCTATACAAAAGGATGGGACCTATTGGCTGAAAAAGAAATTTCATTGGAGCAATTAGAAATTGCAGCCAATGAAATTAAAATTGTGGAACTTAGAAAGTAATTATTTTTTTCTTGCTATTGCTTTTTCAGCAGCAGCAACGATAGCTTCTTTGTTTAAGCCATATTTTTCAAGTAATTGCTTTGGCGTTCCGCTCTCACCAAAGGTATCCATAACGGCTACATATTCGTGAGGAACCGGCATATGGCGAGCAGCTACATTGGCAACACTATCCCCTAAGCCACCATTAATTTGGTGTTCTTCGGCAGTAACCATACAACCAGTTTTGGATATTGATGCTATAATAGCCGCTTCATCTAATGGTTTTATGGTGTGTATATTAATTAATTCAACAGAAATACCTTTTTCTTCTAAAATTCTTGCTGCTTCTACAGCAATCCATACTAAGTGGCCACAAGCAAAAATGGAAACATCATTACCCGTTGCTAATACTTGTGCTTTACCAATTTCAAATTTTTGATCTGGAGCGGTAAAATTAGGCCATTTTGGTCGTCCAAAACGCAAGTAAGCAGGACCATGATGTTCAGCTATAGCTATCGTTGCAGCTTTTGTTTGGTTGTAATCGCAAGGCACCACCACCGCCATACCAGGCAACATTTTCATCATCCCAATATCTTCTAATACTTGGTGAGTAGCGCCATCTTCGCCCAAGGTCAAACCTGCATGCGAAGCGGCAATTTTTACATTTTTATCAGAATAAGCAACGGATTGTCTAATTTGATCATAAACACGAGATGTAGCAAAGTTTGCAAACGTAGTAGCAAATGGTATTTTACCACCAATGGTCAAACCGGCAGCAACCCCAATCATATTGGCTTCTGCGATTCCGCATTGCACAAAACGATCTGGAAATTCTTTAATAAAAGCATTTAATTTTAAAGAACCTGCTAGATCGGCAGTAAGCGCTACCACATTAGGATTGCGGCGACCAGCCTCTAAAATTCCATCTCCGAAACCAGCACGGGTTTCTTTTTCATCTAAAATTTTAATATCGTGTATTGACATAGTGCAAAAGTAAAAACTAAATTTTATTATTTGGTAAGAGAATATCCCCATTCTTTCAACCATGTAATGATCTTAGTTTGGTAATCTCCCTGAATTAATATTTGCTCCTCTTTTACCGAGCCACCTGTACCACATTTGGTCTTTAGTAGCTTTCCAAGCGATTCTAAATCTTCGGATGATCCAACAAATCCGGTAATAAGTGTTACTACTTTCCCTGCCCTTTGTTTTTTGTCTAAAACAACGCGAAGTTTTTGTTCATTTTTAGGCAGTGTAACTACCTCAGCAGGCGGATCTACAGCATCAAAGAATTGCTGATTGGTGCTGTATACTAATCCATCTAGACGAATAGGTTTTTTCTGTGCCATGGGAAAATACGTATGCTAGGTTTATTTATTCATAGTGGCTAAAAACTCCTCATTATCCTTCGTTCCCTTCATCTGATTCATCAAGAAATTCATAGCCTCGTCTACATGCATATCACCAATATGTTTGCGCAACAACCACATTTTGTTCCAAACCATTTTATCGAGCAATAAGTCATCTCTACGCGTAGAAGAAGAGGTAATGTCTATCGCAGGGAATATGCGCTTGTTGGCTAATTTACGATCCAATTGCAACTCCATATTACCTGTACCTTTGAATTCTTCAAAGATCACCTCGTCCATCTTAGAACCAGTATCGGTAAGGGCTGTAGCTAAAATAGTAAGTGACCCTCCATTCTCAATTTTTCTAGCGGCACCAAAAAATTGTTTAGGTTTTTGCATAGCATTTGCTTCCACACCACCACTTAAAACTTTTCCAGATGCTGGTGCTACAGTATTATAGGCTCTAGCTAAACGCGTGATAGAATCGAGTAAGATGACCACATCATGACCAACCTCTACTAATCGTTTTGCTTTTTGTAAAGCTATTTGCGACACTTTTACATGCTTGTCGGCAGGCTCATCAAAAGTAGATGCAATCACTTCTGCATTCACACTGCGCTGCATATCGGTTACCTCCTCAGGGCGCTCATCAATTAAAACGATCATTAAATAACACTCTGGGTGATTGGCAGCAATAGCATTCGCTACTTCTTTCAACAACATGGTTTTACCTGTTTTTGGCTGCGCCACAATCAACCCACGCTGCCCTTTACCAATTGGGGTAAACAAATCCATAATACGCGTTCCGTAACTAGATCCATTGGTAAATAAATTTAATTTCTCGAACGGAAATAATGGAGTTAGATAATCAAACGGTACCCGATCTCTAATTTTATCGGGATGTTTACCATTGATGGTTGTAACTTTGATAAGAGCGAAATATTTTTCTCCTTCTTTTGGAGGGCGAACAGTGCCGGTAACGGTATCGCCGGTTTTCAAGCCAAATAATTTTATTTGAGAAGGCGATACATAAACGTCATCTGGCGAACTCAAATAATTATAATCGCTCGATCTTAAAAAGCCGTATCCATCTTGCATCATTTCTAATACCCCTTCGCTGTTTACAATACCATCAAACTCGATATTGAAATTGCCATAGGTATTTTCTTTAGGTTTTCTGTGCTGAAAACCTTGCTGCATAGGCTTTGTACTCGGCGTATCTGAAAACGAAAGTTTGTCTTCATGAGTAGATACTACTGTTTTTGAATCTGTTGCCTCTGCACTGGTTTTTAAAACTAACTCAGGCGTTTCAATATCATCTAATGCACTAATCAATTTCTCGGTACTCGTTGGCTCCCAAGCTTCTTGTTTTATTTCAGCTGGTTGCAATTCCACGTGCTCTTCTGCTGGCATAGTATTGGCAATAGAATCTTTAGGTTCTTCTTGTATGGATTTTCTAGTTCTTTTTTTCTTTTCTCCAAGATCTGCAACTTCCTCTTTTTCTACTTTTGCTTTTGCTTTTGTTTTTTTACTGTCAGCATCAGTTGCAAGAGTAGCATCTACTTCTTTCTTCTTCTTGGCAGTAGGCTTTTGGCTTTTTAAGATAAGTTCTATGTAAGCTTCTTTAGTAGCAGCCTCTTTAACGTCTATTTTTAAATTTTTTATTACATCAAGTAATTCTGGAACGAGTAACTCGTTCAATTGATCTTTTGAATAATGCATGTACTAATTTTTTAAATCATTTTTTTGAATGCGCGTATCTCGGAACACTAAATAACTACTAAGGGCAGAAATACGGGCGGATTTGTTGATAAGGAATGTCTGAAGAATGCTTAGACAATGCAAGATTAGTGATTTTTTAGTAGAAAAAAAAGATTTTATACTTTTTTTAAGGCTAAGTAGGCTGTGGCCATGCTATTAATAGTATCATCTAAGCTTCTATATTGGAAGTCTGGCAATGCCTTTTGTAATTTATCTGTTGCATAAACACTTATTGTTTGTGCACTTTTTGCCGTCTCCTTAGTAATCATTGGCTCTTTCCCTAAAAGTCGGCTTTGCCATGTTAAAAGCCTAGCTGCTAGTGCACTTACAAAAGAAGAAGCTTTTAAATGTGGTGGCTTTTTACACAATGCATGTGCCATTTTAGTAAATACCTCCAAAAAACTAGCATTAACAGCGCCCACTATAAAACGTTCTTGTTCAATATTACTTTCCATAAGTAACATCATTATAGCAACTACATCTTGAACATCTACCCAAAGTGTAGCTCCTTGGGTAAAAAAAGGAAATTCGCTATCTACATGGCGCATCAATTTTGAAGAACCTTTATCAAAATCGCCTGCACCTAATATGATGCCTGGATTGACTACCACAAGAGGCAATCCCTCAGCAACACCGCGCCAAGCTTCCATTTCGGCATAGTATTTACTCTTCCCATAGTTTGATGAAAAATCACTTTCTTCCCAGGCTTCTGTTTCATTAATTGCTTTACCAGCTTCCACATTAGCTCTTAATGCTGCAATAGAACTAACAAAAACTAACTTTTTCACTTGACAACGAACAGCTTCATCTACTACATTGGCTGTGCTTTGTATATTGAAATGCAATAATTCTTCTTTTCTTTTGGAATCATACGAAACGATAGCTGCTGCATGATATATATGCGTAATTCCTTGCATTGCTGTTGCTACATCATAAATATCTAGCAAATCGGCACACATCCAGCTTACATTGGGTAAGGCTTTTAATTTTGAATTGGGTGGCGTATTGTGAAATAATGCACGCACAACGAAACCTTTATCGCTCAGTGTTTTCACTAAGTGCGATCCAAGAAATCCACTTGCGCCAGTAACTAAAATCATGTAATAAATTTACAAACGCTCAAACTGCCTTAGGAAGCGAACATCGTTTTGTGAATACAAACGCAAATCATTGATCTGAAATTTGATTTGGGTAATACGCTCTACACCCATACCAAAAGCATATCCACTATACACTTCCGGATCGATGTTAAAGTTTTTTAGCATGTTTGGATGCACCATACCACATCCTAAAATTTCTACCCAACCAGTGTGTTTACACAAATTACATCCTGTTCCGCCACAAACAGTACATGAAATATCCATTTCTGCACTTGGCTCTGTAAACGGAAAGTAAGAAGGTCTGAAACGCACTTTAGTATCTGCACCAAACATTTCGGTAACAAAGAAATATAATGCTTGTTTAAGATCTGCAAAGGAAACATTTTTATTTACATACAAGCCTTCACATTGGTGAAAGAAACAATGTGCTCTGGCAGATATAGTTTCATTGCGATATACTCTTCCGGGACAAATAACACGGATAGGCAAAGCTTCTTTTTCTAATATTCTAGCTTGCACACTAGAAGTATGCGTGCGCAATACCCAA
Organism: Chitinophaga pinensis; assembly: GCA_945872085.1. Taxonomy (GTDB): domain Bacteria; phylum Bacteroidota; class Bacteroidia; order Chitinophagales; family Chitinophagaceae; genus CAIWHF01. The sequence continues at coordinate 9,249 of CAMBYG010000003.1, forward strand.
TCTGGCTGTTGAGATACATAAAAAGTATCTTGCATGTCTCTGGCAGTATGATTTTCTGGCATATTCAAAGAAGTGAAATTGTGCCAATCGTCTTCAACCTCTGGACCTGTAGCCACCGCAAAGCCAATTTTTTCGAATACACTTACAATTTGATTTTCAACGATTTTTAAAGGATGTCTAGTCCCTATAGGTAATGACGCAGCCGGTAAGGTATTATCAATTTCTTGTTGTGCTGCAACCTTTGCTTGTTGGAGATGAGCATGTGCTGCAAACTTCTCTTCTGCCAACAATTTAAATGCGTTTAATAATTGACCTGCATCTTTTTTAAATTCAACCGGCACGTTTTTCATCTCAGCAAAAATGCTCTTTACAACTCCTTTTGTACCTAAAAATTGAATTCTATATTGTTCCAATTCTGCTGCATTAGAAATTTTAAAATTCTGAATGGCAACTTCTTGTTCTTGTATAAGGGCTTTAAGCGATTCCATAGTAAACAAAGATACATGTTTCGAGGAATTGTTTGTGGGAATCAGGACTAAAAAAAGAAAAATAGCCTATTTAACAAATGGCATTCGGTAGCATCAGGAATACCTATTACCTTTACCAACAGGTAATTTCTATGAAGCGCACAACTACAAATTTTAAATACCTCCTTTTTACAGGCCTACTTGTAGGTCTCTTTACTTGTCTGCAACGTGCTCCTGCACAAACGCCTTGGAAAGCGAAAGCTTTAGAATTGCTACAAAAAAAAGAGCTTAAAGCGCTCCATAATTTGTGCAAGCAACACATTACATTTGACAATACGTTTCGCGACTCGCTAGAGGAGACCTTAAGTATTTTAGATAGCAGCAAAAACTATTCACTTGCCTTAGAAATCATCAATAAAGGCATTCAGACCTTCAACTATAAAGACCTATGGGTAGATAAATATATTTTTGAACAAAAAGCCCTGCTATCTAAACAGGCAAACAATACCTTACAAAGTATTTTAGATTTTATTAATGGCGACGATATGCTCACCACGCAATTAGCCAATAGATTTCAACACTACAACGATGAGCCTGGTGCTATTTTAGTATACGAGCGTGCTACAAGCATCTTAAGAAATAACTATGTTTATTTTGGACCGCTTTCAAAATTATATGCACGCAACAACCGCATACCCGAAGCATTAGAAACCTTGTTTAACGGTGGCATTTACTTACCCAATCAAGCAGAGGAAATAAAAGCTAGTTTGCTCGATATTATTGAAGACGATGATATTAAACTTCGCCAATGCCAAAAAGGTATACTTAAAAAACTAAATGAGCAGCCTAACAATGCTTTTTTAAACGATCTCCTTATTTGGATTTATGCACTTAAAAACGATTGGGATCAAGCATTACTTTTAGAAGAAGCACTGGATTCGCGCTTGCAAGAAAATGGTCAACGTATTTTTAAATTTATTGATCTAGCACTTAAAAACAATGCATTAAAATCTGCAGAAGACGCTTTAAATTACCTAACATCAAATGCTAATAGCGTTGACGCTCGCCTTGTTTTACTCAAACGACTATCCATTAGTCAATCCCAATTAAAAGCAAGCTTAGGCTATGATACGGCTGTTCGCCATACGATCAACGATTTATATACTCAACTACAAAAAGATACTATTCAGTTTTTTGAAGAAGGAACAGCTTTAGATTATATAAGTTATTTGACACAATATGAACATCAATACAAAAAAGCACTTCAACTTGTCAATAAGTGCCTGGAAAGATATACAAATGATCGAGCATTAGCAGGTATTGCTAAATTATGGAAAGGCGATCTTTTACTTTTATTAAATAAACCTTGGGAAGCTAGTTTGCTCTATTCGCAAGTAGAAAAAGCTTTTAGAGAAGATGCCCTAGGAGAAGAAGCCCGTTATAAAAATGCAAAACTGGCGTATTATACCGGCGAATTTGATTGGGCTGAAGGCCAACTCAGTGTATTAAAAACAGCCACCTCCGAACTAATTGCCAATGACGCGCTCAAGCTTTCTATGCTTTTAATCGAAAACAAAACAAACGACAGTGTCAATTGGGAAATGCAAGCATACGCAAAGGCCGACTTCCTGCTTTTTCAAAATAAACCAAAAGAAGCCTTGCAATTGATTGATAGTATGTGCAAACAAAACCCCTCCCATCCGCTGCAAGATGATTTTCTATTTTTAAAAGCAAGCGTACTCAAAACTATAAATGATTTTGATGGCGCTATAAGGGCATTGGAGATCATAAAAAAAGAATATAATAAAGATGTATTGGCAGATGATGCGCTTAATGAATTGGCAAATATATATTTATACCTAAAGAACGATGCAAAGGCTAAAGAATGTTATGAAGAACTTTTAGAAAAACACACTGGAAGTACGTTTGTAAATAATGCGCGCTTATTTTTAAATAAAAAATAATAATGGGCTTGTCCCTTACATTTATTTTAAACACGTTAGTAGTATGCATATTCTTGATGAAAATAACATCCCCATATGGGAGCGCTTACCTATTATTCGACTATTAGTCCCTTACTGCATTGGCATAATTGTATTTAACAATGGCCTTGCTATCACTTCTTGGGTATTAAACGCTTTAGTAATCAGCTGTTGGTTTTTATTCCTATTGCTTCACTTGTATAATAAAAAGTACTCTTTTCTTCGCTATAGTCAGTATCCTGCTTGTTTTATCAGTTATGTATTACTAGCCATTTTCATTTGTAACCTTCTATATCCAAACTCAAAAATTTTCGCAAATAAAAATATCCAGTATTTAGGCATTGTAGACGAAAACCCGCGTATAAAAAGCAATTATATTACTTTAAAAACTTCTACTCTTGCTTATTGGGAGAAACAGCAATGGCAGCGATTAAATGAGCATACCCACTTAGTTGTACCTGTTTCAAAAAGCGCAACTCCAGCATATACAAAAGGCGATACCGTATTGTTTAATGCGCTATTTAATACTATTGAAAATAAGAAGAATCCGTATGTGGTAGATTATAAATCCATATATAAAAGAATGGGGCTTTACCAACAAGCATTTGTAGATAGTACCCAAATAAAAATAATAAAAACCCGCAAGGCGAATTCCTTCATAGATCGCATACATGCATATGCATTAACCGCTTTGGCTACCCATTTAAAAGACAGTGCTAGTTTAGGTTTAATGAATGCCCTTATATTGGGCGATCGTGTAGCTATGCAAGAAGATATTAATCAAGCTTATATCGATACGGGCATTATTCATGTAGTAGCTATTTCGGGATCGCATGTGGCCCTTTTATTTACCTTGCTTTCCTACTTGCTTGGTTTTATAAAGCATAAAAAACACACTTGGATAAAATATAGTATAGCACTACCCTTTATTTGGCTTTATGTGATTATGGCTGGGGCGCCGCCATCGGCAATAAGGGCCGCCATGATGTTTACACTCATAACCTTAGCATGGATATTGAACAGGGAACAAAATAGTGTGCATCAGCTATTGGTGGGTGCATTTCTAATGCTACTCATAGAACCAAATTGGCTCTTTAATATTGGATTTCAATTATCTTTTTTAGCGGTATTGTCGATTATAATTTTCTATACGCGTATTAAAAAAAGCATAAGCATTAAATATAGATTACTACAATGGTTTTGGGATGCCATTGCTATGAGCTTGGCCGCCGAAATTTTAGTTGCACCGCTCGTTTTATATTACTTCCATAATTTCCCTATGTTATTTATCATTTCCAATCTATTAGCCGCTATTTGTATGAGTATAGTGCTGTTTGCTGGTATACTCTTAATAGTGTGTTCTAAAATTACTTTACTAGGCACTTGGATAAGTTATTTAGTGCGCTATTTAGTTCACCATTTCAATAGTATTTTGGTAAAAATCCAATCCTTACAACCCTTAGCATGGAAGCATCTACCGCTTCAATTTTGGGAAATGTGTTTACTATATGCTATCATTATCAGTATTGTTTTTTATGTATTAAAATATAAACAGCGCTACCTTATTGCAACGCTCCTATTAGTTACTTTATGGTTATCCATAAAAATAAAGGAGCCTCTAAAGACGGATAAATTAATAGCTTGGCAATCCAATAAAGACTTTCTAATAACGCAGATAAAAGGTGATTCTTGTTTTATGCTTAGCGCTATTACAGATAAACAAATGAATAGCTTTAAATGGATAAGCACCAATGCTTTGGATCATTGGCAAGCATGGAAAATAGCGAGTAAGCCTTTAAAAAATGTCCTATTTACATGGGGGCGCTACCATATTGCGCTTATAGATTCTGTAAACAATCATAATGAATTAAAAAACGAGCAGATTGATTATGTGTTTTGCTTTAAAATAAAAGACACCAATAGTCTTTTTCAAATACAGCAAAAATGGCACCCAAAGACCATAATACTTGTAAATGGCAGCTCTCGGTATAAAACAAATCAATTAACAAGCTATGCCTTGAAAAATACTATCCCCTTGTTTTCAACATTGGATAGCGGCGCATTTGTATTGGAGTAAATTATTTTATTTAAAGAAAAAAATTGCTTGTATCTTTGGGCATCTTTTTCAAAATTATATGCAAAAACAGATTCAATCCGCCCTAATTTCGGTTTTTTACAAAGATGGTTTAGAACCCATTGTTCGTAAATTAAATGAGCTTAATGTTACTATTTACTCCACAGGAGGCACCCAAGATTTTATTGAAAAACTTGGTATCCCTTGTGTTTCAGTAGAATCGGTAACAAGCTATCCATCTATATTAGGGGGTCGAGTAAAAACCTTGCATCCTAAGGTATTTGGTGGCATTTTGGCTAGACGCAATAGAGAAGAAGACATGCAACATGTGGCTGCTTATGATATCCCTTTATTTGATTTGGTTATGGTTGACCTTTATCCATTTGAAGAAACCGTAGCGCAAACAAATGATGAAGCTGCCATCATTGAAAAAGTAGATATCGGCGGCGTTTCGCTCATTAGAGCTGCTGCTAAAAATCATCAAGATGTAGTAATTATAGCTGCTCGTGAACAATATGCATATCTATTAGATTTATTAGAAAATCAAAACGGCAATACGCAATTAAGCGATAGAAAAACCATGGCCATCCGTGCTTTTGAAGTATGTGCGCATTATGATGCCGCTATTGCAAATTATTTTACACAACAATTAGATCCGCTTTATTTCCAACATTCAGTTGGCAATAAGCAAAGCTTACGTTATGGCGAAAACCCACATCAAGAAGCTGCTTTTTATGGCGATTTAGCTGCACTATTCAATAAATTAAATGGCAAAGAATTGTCGTATAATAATTTGGTAGACACGCATGCGGCTTTACAGTTAGTACAAGAATTTTCTGAACCTACCTTTGCTATTATCAAACACACCAATGTTTGTGGTATAGCTTCTAGAAACACCTTAGAAAGTGCATGGGACATAGCTTTATCAAGTGATCCAGAAAGTGCTTTTGGTGGTGTATTAATTGCAAATAAAGAAATTGACGAAGTAATAGCAGAGAAAATTGCTTCTATCTTTTTTGAAATTTTAATCGCGCCTTCTTACACAGCAAAAGCAATTGAAGTGCTTTCTGCAAAAAAGAATAGAATTATTTTACAGCAAAAAGACACGGTACAAACAAGTACTGAATTTAAAAATATACTCAATGGAGTACTTATCCAATCTAGCGATAATAGCAATTATAGCAAGTGGGATGAAGTAGGTGCCCACAGTTGTAGTGAAGCAGAAAAAGAAGATTTGATATTTGCCAACATTGTTTGCAAGCATTTAAAATCTAACGCCATTGCTTTAGTAAAAAACAAACAACTCATAGGTAAAGGTTGCGGACAAACTAGCCGTATTGACTCTTTGAAACATGCGATAGAAAAAGCTAAGCAATTTAATTTTAGTTTAGACAATGCGGTGCTTGCTTCTGATGCGTTTTTCCCTTTCGATGACTGCGTAAGAATTGCACATAATGAAGGTATTAGAGCCGTTATACAACCGGGAGGATCTATGCGAGATCAAGACACGGTGCAATTTTGCAAAGAAAATAGCATGGCTTTAGTGATCACAGGCGAGCGTCATTTCAAACATTAAGAATGGAGTTTTTGAATGTAGATGCTCATACGAGTTTGCAACTTTATCATACCCATGATGCGCAGGCTTTCTTGGAGCTATTACATAAAAACAAAGCACATTTGCGCCCTTGGATTAATTGGGTAGATGCTATCAACACCTTGCACGATGCAGAACAACTGATAAAGGCCCGAATTACAAGTTTTGAAGCGCAGGAATCCATAAGTTTATTTATTGTACAAAATCAAAAGATAATTGGCAGCATTGGCATGTTTCATTGGAGAAAAGACATTAAATGTGCCGAAGTTGGCTATTGGATGGATAAAGATTTTGAAAACAAAGGCATACTTTCCAAAACCTTATCTGTACTTATTACCTATCTATTTAATCAGGTTCAATTGAATAAAATAGAATTACAATTTAATGCCCTCAATAAAGCTAGTGGAGCTATTGCCAAAAAATTCAATTTTAAAATTGAAGGTATTATTAGAGCAAATTATGCTATAAATGGGACTTTAGAAGATTCTGTTTTGGCAGGATTATTGCATACAGATTGGAAGCAAACTAAAACTATTTAGTTAGTTTTTCCCACATTTCTGGTATTCTTCTCACCCAAGCCATTTCTTTTAATTTTTCTTTGGCATCAATAGCAGGTGTACCGAAATAAGTTTTTCCACCAGCAATACTAACGGTTACCCCACTTTGTCCGTTAACTACGGCACCTTTGCCAATAGTCAAAGATTTATTTACGCCAACTTGTCCCCAAAGAATAACATCATCTTCAATTATAGTTTTGCCCGCTACTCCTACTTGTGCCGCAATGAGTACATTCTTTCCGATAACGACACCGTGACCAATATGAATTTGATTGTCTAGTTTTGAACCTGCACCTATAATAGTATCGCCACTCACCCCTTTATCTATAGTGCAAGAAGCACCAATTTCTACATGGTCTTCAATAATTACTCGCCCACAACTCTCCATTTTTTCAAATTTCAAATCCTTACCACTTCTTGTTTTAAAATAGAAGGCATCGCCGCCAATCACTGTATTGGCTTGTATAATCACATGATCACCAATAATGGTATTGTCATAAATAGTTACATTAGGATGAATAAGACAGTGGCTTCCAATGCGCACATTATTACCAACAACCACACCCGGTTGCAAATGCGTACCCTCTCCTATGATAGCCGTTTCACTAATTGGTGTATATAGTTTTTGAAAGGGTGTAAATTGCTTTACCAATTTAATATAGGCGCTAAAGGGATCGGCGCAAACCAATAGGGTTTTCCCTTCTGGACAAGCAACTTCTTTGTTGATTAAAATAATAGTAGCCGCTGAGTGCAAACATTTATCAAAATACTTTTCTACATCTACAAATGAAATATCACCTGGCACCACTTTATGAATTTCATTGATACCTGTAGCTAATTGTGCAGTATTGCCAATTAATTTTGCCTCTATAAAAGTAGCCAACCATTCAACCGAAAGCGGTGTTTGTAATTTCATAAAATAGATTTGTGTAAAAATACAACCCAAAGTGGAAATTGTTAGGATTATCGTTAAAGAAATATCAATGGCTTTTATGTAATTTGCAGTGCTATGCAAGCCTTATTTGTATCAATTAACGGGAAAATACTAAATGCCGAACAAGCTGCTATTGCTAAAGACAATAGAACTTTTCGATATGGCATAGGTCTTTTCGAAACTTTACTTGCCGTCAACAATAAAGTGCAGCAGCTGCCTGCTCACTGGAGCAGAATGCAACAGGGCTTGCATATACTCGGATTTAAAACTCCTTCTTTTTTCAATGAAAAAAGTTTGCTAGAAGCAATTCAATCGCTACTAAGTAAAAATAAACACCACCAACACGCACGCATACGCATCCAATTCTTTGCAAACGCTGGTGGCATTCTAGAAACGCAACACACTACTTGCAATTATTTAATTGAAACTTATGCGATAGATGCAAGTATCTGCGAGCTCAATGAAAATGGATTAGCACTGGGCATGCATACTTTATATAAAAAAGAAATAGATCCCCTTTCGCCTTATAAAATTAATGGTCGTATTTGCTATGCTATGGCTGCTCAAGAAGCAAAAGAAAAAAAATGGAATGATGCACTCATTCTTAATAGTCATGAGAATATAATAGAGTCGAGCATCTCTAATGTTTTTTGGGTCAAGAACAAAGAGATCTTTACGCCACCATTAAGCGAGGGCTGTATTGCGGGTATTATGCGAGCCCATTGGATAGCCGTATTAAATAATAAAGGCATTCCTGTTATAGAAATGCCCTTAAATAAAGAACTTTTATTACAAGCCGATGAAGTTTTTTTAACGAATAGTATTCGAAAAATTAGATGGGTATATGCAATAGAAAATAAACAGTATGAAAATGAATTTATTTTAAAAAACCTATTGCATGGAATATAAATTTTAAAAGAACGCTAAAATAATAATTAATGCTAACACACTAATTATAAGTTCTAAAATCCCCAATACAAATCCCGCTATTGCTAGTCCTCTCAATGAACGATTCTTACTCATTCCTATTGCTCCAAAAATAATAGCTAAAACTCCAAAGAAAGGAACTCTTGCACCCACCAAAGCACAACTTAAAGCCGCAATGCCAAAGCCGTTGCCTTTTTGAGTACCTGAATTGTTTTTATTGCGTATTACTGGCGCAATTACTTGTTTTTCATTCATCAATTCAGTATCCTTAAGTACATTTTCATTAATTGTTTTTTGCTCTGCAACTGGATTCGATTTTACTGGAAACGCAGCATATGATACTTGAGGTGTTATCATCCATAAAGCACCTATTAAAAGAAGCACTATTTTATTTTTCATGTCTATAATTATTTGTTTAAACTAAATTATAAATTAATATTGTATTTATGAGAATTTATGTGGTAATAATTATTTTGTTATTTTCTTTTTTATCTTATTGCCCTGCCCAAAATTTTCATTTAGTTGGCAAACTTACCTTCAATAAAATAAGCAGTAGTTATAAACTCCAATTTACGCAAAAGCAGCAGGCAATAGAAGGTTATTCTTATGCTAATTTAGGAACTAGCGACGAAACTAAATGTAGTATTTCAGGCACCATTGATACGATTAACCAGACTTTGAACATTAAAGAGACGGCTATCATTTATAGCAAATCGTCATTGCCGCATAATCAATTTTGCATGTTAAAACTGCATCTAAAAAAAACAATTAAAAAAAACCTTTCCATATTTAAAGGCACATGCAAGGGTGTCCTTTTTAATTCCAATACTTTTTGTGCTTCTGGAACAATAATGATGATAGAGCAAGAAGAAGCCACCAAAAAAATAAATGAGTTACTGCCTTCTATTGATTCCCAACACGTTAAAACGATGATGAAGGAAATCGTCGATCTTAGTGAAACTGACAAGCACACCGTCACTACTATTTTTCCTGATGAGGAAAGCACGTTTACCTGCACATCAACTAGTGTATCACTTTCTATTCAAGATAATAATGAAATAGATCATGATAGAATTTCTGTAAGTGTAAACAATGAACTGCTTCTTGATAATTATGAACTCACAAAAACACCTAAACAACTTACCATTCCTATCAACAGATCCCTAACGACTATCAAAATAAGCGCCTTGAATGAAGGTAATAGTGCGCCCAACACAGCACTAATCATGCTTCAATCGGGAAGCAGATCTAAAACCTTTATTTCAAATTTAGACATCGGCACAAGCACTACTATTCATATTAAAAAGGACTAAAAAGTAGTACCTTTGTGCTCTATGAATACCCAAGTAAGAGTTCGATTTGCACCCAGCCCAACAGGAGGCTTACACATTGGTGGCGTACGCACCGTTTTATTTAATTACCTCTTTGCCAAAAAACACAAAGGCACCTTTGTTCTTCGCATAGAAGACACCGACCAATCTAGGTTTGTAGCGGGTGCTGAGGAATATATTTTTCAATGTTTAGCTTGGTGTGGTTTAAACCCAGATGAAAGTGTTTTAAAACCTGGCGAGTATGCACCTTACCGACAAAGCGAACGCAAAGCTATTTATTGGCAATATGCACAACAGCTTATAGCACAAGGGCATGCTTACTATGCCTTTGATACTCCAGAAGAATTAGAGAAAATGCGCGAGCAGCATAAGTCGGAACAAAATCCTACCCCTCAGTACAACCATAGTCTTCGAAAGCACATGCGCAATTCGCTTACTATGAGCGAACAAGAAGTAGCAGCTGCATTAACCAACAATACTCCTTTCGTTATTCGGTTGAAAGTGCCAGAAAATCGATTACTCTCCTTGCAAGATATGATTCGTGGGGAGGTCACTTTTGATACTAATTTAGTAGATGACAAGGTGCTTTTAAAAGCAGATGGCATGCCTACTTACCATTTGGCGGTTGTGGTAGATGATTATTTAATGAAGATAAGTCATGCTTTTCGTGGCGAAGAGTGGTTGCCGAGTGCACCTATACACTTGTTGCTTTGGGAATATTTGGGATGGCAAGATGCTATGCCACAGTGGGCACATCTTCCCTTAATTTTAAAACCAGATGGGCATGGTAAATTAAGCAAACGCGATGGTGACCGATTAGGGTTTCCGGTATTTGCTATGAATTGGGAAGATCCAAAAACAAAAGAACTAAATAAAGGTTTTAAAGAAATTGGATTTTTACCAGAGGCGTTTATTAATATGCTCGCACTTCTTGGATGGAATGATGGCAGCGGTCAAGAACTTTTTTCATTAGATGAGTTGATACAGCAATTTGATATTAGTCGCGTGCACAAAGGTGGTGCTAAGTTTGATTATGAAAAAGCAAAATGGTTTAATCATCAATATATTCAAAAATTAGAGCATAGTGCTTTACTAGAAGCAGTTAGTCCGTTTGTTCCAAGTGCTTTTCATGGGGAGACAAAATTAATGGAACGGGTATTGCCTTTAATTAAAGACCGACTAACCTTATTGTCTGATATCTGGGAGCAAAGTCATTTTTTCTTTACAAACCCAGAAAAAATAGACACAGAAGCAATTCAATCCAAATGGGATGAGGCTAAAAAAGCATTTTATGTTTCATTAATAAATGCATTTGAACAAATGAGCACATGGAACGAGGCTGCAATTGAAGCTACATTTAATGATGTAGTAGCTAATCATGCCATAAAAAAAGGAGAAGTTATGTTGCCGTTCAGAATAATGCTGGTAGGCGGCAAGTTTGGTCCAGGCGTATTTGCAATAGCCGACCTTATAACTAAAGAAAACTGCATAAAACGAATTCAAAACGCTTTACAGCAACTATAAATTAATTGAATAAAAAAGGTAGCCTGGTGGCTACCTTTTTTATTCAATCTTTTAATTACAACACATTTTAGCTACTCTGCGCTCATGTCTTCCACCTTCAAAATTAGTGCTTAAAAAAGTGCTTACAATTTGTTTTGCTAGATCTAAATCTATAAAACGAGCTGGGATGCAGATGATGTTGGCATTATTGTGCAAGCGAGCCAAAGAAGCCAATTCTTCGTTCCAACAAAGAGCAGCTCTAACAAACTGATGTTTATTAGCCGTCATACAAACACCATTTCCACTGCCGCATATTAAGATCCCTACAGCCGACAAGCCATTGTTGACCATATCAGCAACAGGATGTGCATAATCTGGATAATCGGTGCTATCTGTATTATAAGTGCCTTTGTCGATAACTTGCCAAGCTTGTGCTTGCAGCATTTCCATAATAGCTGCTTTGTATTCAAATCCAGCATGGTCAGAGCCAATTACGATTGGTAGTTCTTTAGTAAACATAGTTTATAGATTAGATTCGGTTAATTGTTTTTTCATTCTTGCTTTATTAGCACGATCGCTGATACCTATACTAATTTCGAATAAGAGCATTAATGGCAATGCAATAAGCCAACAGCTAAACCAATCTGGCGGCGAAATAATCACTGCCAAAAAGAAGATAATTACAATGGCGTATCGTCTTTTATCGCGCATTAATTTAGGGGTAAGAATGCCTATTCGCGATAAGAAGTATACAATTACAGGCAATTCAAAAACCAATCCCATACCCATAATTAAATCACTCATGGTATCATAGTAATTGGTAATGGTAATGATGTTCTTAAACTGTGGACTCAATTGGTAATTAGCAAAAAAGTTGATAGTAAAGGGCGCAATGATGTAGTAGGCAAATAAGACACCTATAAAAAACAATAAAGAAGACCAAAACACAATACCTCTTGCATATTTAAGTTCATTAGCTTTTAATGCAGGTCTTATAAACTTCCACAGCTCCCAAAAAACGAAGGGAAAGGAAAGAATCAAGCCCATCATAAAAGAAACCGAAAAACTCATCATAAACTGACCAGACAATTCCGTATTTTGAAATTGAATGCTCATGTCTTTTAATTGTAATGCACTGATGTGTAATAATTCACCTAATTTTTTTAGGTATTGATAAGAGATGAAATCGTTTTGCGTAGGACCTAAAATAATATTAGTAAAAATCCATTCTATATTAAAGAAGCAATAAGCAGAAGCAATTAATATCGCTAAAATAGCGCGAATGATGTGCCAACGAAGCTCCTCTATATGGTCTACAAATGCCATTTGAGCTTGCTTAGCATGTCCTCTTTTATTGAAAAAATAATTTAAAATACGCACGTTATGGAAACTAGTAGCGCAAAGTTACTAATATTTAGCAGATCGTACAATTAAGATTTGCTTTTATAAACTTGCAATACACCTACGCAAGCTTGTATTTTTTTAATCTGTTCTTCGCGTGATAATTTTCTAAGCTTATTAATTTTAGGGAGATTTACATGCACTTCGCTAGGCAAAGAGGCTATTAATCGCATTAATGCCGATGAACTTACCGCATAAGTAGTACCATCTAACTCTGTATCTTTTCCAGCAATAATTCCAATGACAGCTCCTTTAGCATCTATGATCGGCGAACCGCTTTGTCCGGGTTGAGCCATCATTTCTAAACGATACTGCATAGTATCACCTTCGAAACCGTTTTTACCAGATATGTATCCTTCTTTATACACAATTTCTTCGTCGGGGTAACCAAGGGTAAAAATAGCAGCACCGATATTTATTTTAGACTTTGCAAAAGCGTAAGGCACATCCACTGTTTGTTTTGATGCTTTTAATACTTTTAATAAGGCCAAATCACTTGCCTTGTCATAAGCCACTACAATTGCCTTGTGGTATTTTCCAGATTGGGTTTGTAAGTATAAAGAATCAGCACCTTCAGTAACGTGATAATTGGTTATAAAATAACCTTCTTTACTGATAGCAAATGCGGTACCTGTATAAGAACCCGGCTGCAAATCGCTCTGGTCATTGCTTTGTAGGGTGTTAAATAATTGACGTTGAGATTTTTTAATCGTTTCTATCTCCCGGCGCAACATGCTATATTGTTTACTAGGCTTTTCTTGCTTTACTATGAATAAGGTAAGCAATGATGTAAGTAAGGCAACCGAAGCAGCCATTGCAGCTACTTTCCATTGATTGATAGACAAATGAATAATTTTGGAAAGCTTATTGGTGTTGTTTGCTTTCTTCGATGATAGCGCTTTTAGTTGTGCAGCAAATGCATCTTGTTTGTGCATAGCTTGGAGGTTTGCTATAAATGCAACTTGATCATCGAAAGCTATTTTAAATGCTTCGTCATTTTGTAATCGATTATTTAAATAGATTAACTCATCCGATGATAATTCATTAGATGCATATAATTCCGACCATTCCCAAATATTCTTTTCCATGTAATTTTGTATTTATAGGTCCGAGTAAATTTTCTTTAAACGAGCCAAGCATTTATATTTTTGAGATTTTGCATTTTCCGCATTGGTATAACCAAAAGCATGAGCAATCTCTTGCATTGTCATTTCTTTTTTATAGAAGTTATTTAATAGTTTAGCACAAGGATCGCCTAATTGCTGCATTGCGTTTCTTAACTTTAAAAACTGTTGCTCTTTCTCTGCAAAAAATTCCATGTCGCTATCTAAGGCACTTTCAACATACACCATCAATTGCTCTGTATCTGTTTGCAAAATTGGTGAGCGCCGGTTTTTGTCAAATCGTTTCAGCCATAAATTATTGCTAATCGCATATAAATAGGTACCAATTTTACACGTAAACCTAAACGCTTCGTCTTGTGCTTTATTATACAAAATGAGCATAGCTTCTTGATAGATATCTTCTGCATCTTCCTGCGCTGCACCTTTAGATTTAAGTGCATTGATAACAATAGCCGCATTAGCTTCGTATACCAACTTGGTAGCCCATTCTTTACCGTCTGCTAAAGCTGCTATAATTTCAAACTCTGTATTCAAGCTCTTCTATATTTAATTAATACTAAAAACGATTAAAAGTAACCAAAACTCTTTAAAAAATAAATTAGCCTAGTAGTTCGTAATCTTATCAAATTACTAAATATATTATTTATCAGTGTTTTAAATGTTAAAATAAAATAAATATAAATATTTTCTTTTATAATTGGGTTACCTTTTATTCTTTTGCGAATAAATTTAAAATTAACTTTTAAAAACAAACATTATGAAATTTGTAAAATTCGCGACTTTTGCTCTTGCATTAGGTATGTTTGCTGCTTCTTGCGGTGAAACTAAAACTGAAGAAACTCCAGTAGATACAGCTGCTATGGCTCCTGCTGTTGATACAACTGCTGCTCCAGCTGTTGATACAACTGCTGCTGTTGATACTGCAGCTACTAAATAATTTATTTAGTTGTTATGATAAAGCCACTCCTAGGAGTGGCTTTATTTATTTATAGTATATATGCTATTATTTTCCTGCTATGACGATGGCTATTTCTCCTTTTACACCCTTAGTCTCAAAATAAGGTATCAGTTCTGGCAATGTAGCCACTTTTGTTTCTTCAAACATTTTTGTCAGCTCCCTACACACGGCCACTAAGCGTTCGTCACCTATAAAAGTTTGTAACTCTGATAAGGTTTTTATCAGCCTATGGGGAGATTCATAAATGACTACTGTTCTTTTTTCTTCTACCAAACCTTGAAAAAAGGTTTGTCGGCCTTTTTTTAAGGGAATAAAGCCTTCAAATATAAAATTATTGCAAGGAATGCCAGACTGCACTAGGGCGGGAACAAAAGCTGTAGCCCCAGGCAAACAGGTAACCGGAATACCTTGATGTTTACATGCTCTAACTAATAGAAAACCTGGGTCTGAAATTCCCGGCGTGCCTGCATCAGACAAGAGGGCAATTTTTTTTCCAGATTGCAATTGGGCTATTAATTGATCTAATACCTTATGCTCATTATGCAAATGGTAAGACCATAATGTTTTTTGTATACCATAGTGCTTCAATAAAACACTACTCGTTCTGGTATCTTCACATAAAATAACATCTACCAACTGTAGGGTCTCAACTGCTCTATAGGTGATATCACCTAAATTACCAATGGGACCAGGAACGAGGTATAAATGGCTCATATTATTCAGTGATGGTTACCTCAAAGGATTCCATAACTCTATTAACCAATAATTTCTGACAAGCATTAGTAGCAATTGCTTTAGCTTCTTCTGCAGTTGCAGCTTCTATATGCAACAGAATGTGCTTGCCAATTCGAACATCTTGAATACCTTCTATACCCAATCCGGATAAACTGGTACTAACCGCCTTACCTTGTGGATCTAATAATTCTTTTAATGGCATTACATTGATGTGTGCAGCGTATTTCATTGTTCTTCGCTTGGTTTAATTATGATAGAAAGTAAAATATAAATTACAAATGTTATTGGCAAAGCAACATATAGGCTAATAAATATAGCCGTTGCAATAAAAACAACTATTAATACCAGTTGGCGCCATGTATTTTTTATGTTATAGGCTGCCGGTAGAAATTTAAAAAATGGAATTTTAGAAATCATCAACCAACACAAAAGGGCTATTATGACATACAAAATCCATGTTTTTTGGAAATAAACACCAACAACAGGTGCATACCAATTCAATAAAGCTATAGATGCAACAAAAATTCCGGTTGCAGGAATGGGCATACCTTGAAAGGTATAAGAACCTTTTGAAGGCGCGGTAATATTAAAGCGGGCTAATCGTAAAGCACCAAAACAAGCTACTAAAAATGCAGGCGCCATAGACCACATACTTACGTCCATAGCATTACTTTGTTGCATCTTAGCGGCCCATAACATTTTCATTAACAACATAGAAGGCGCAACACCAAAGGATACCAAATCTGCTAAACTATCTAAATCTTTACCAATAGGAGAGAAAACTTGTAATGCTCTTGCTGCAAAGCCATCCAACAGATCAAAGATTGCTGCTATGCCTATTAAATAAGCCCCTACAACCATTTGTTCGGTACAGATTACCCAATAATCTGCTCCATTTATTTCTGCTAAATACGGTTGTGCATTGAGTATAAATGCAATAGCCAAACATCCTGAAAATAAATTGGCAAGGGTTAATATATTAGGCAAATGTTTCATTGTGTGCTCAAAAGTACTATGTTAAATATGGATTTCAAAAAATATCAATTCAATTCTTAAAATAAAAATGGGATAGTTTAAACTATCCCATTTTTATTTATTGTGGCACTACTAATCGGAATCCATTTCCATGAATATTGACTATTTCTACACTTGAATCTTCTTTTAAATATTTTCTCAATTTTGCAATATAAACATCCATACTTCTACCATTAAAGTAGGTATCGCTACCCCATATGCGTTTCAATGCGTTTTCACGAAGTAATAAGTCGTTTTTATACTCGGCCAACATCAGTAACAATTCATTTTCTTTTGGCGATAAGGTAACGGAGTTATCGTTAATTGTTAAAATGCGCAATTTGCTATTAAAATGATAATTGCCTATCACAAATTCAAATTGACCATGCTGTTTTTCTTGTAATTCTTGGTTTCTTTTTAAAACAGCTTTTATTTTATGTAATAATACTTCACTATCAAAAGGCTTTGTAATATAATCGTCGGCACCTAATTTATAACCCGTAAGGATATCTTCTTTTAAACTCTTTGCAGATAAGAAAAACAATGGCACTTCAGGGTCTACATTTCTAATTTCTTCAGCTAATGCAAAACCATCCATGTTAGGCATCATTACATCCAATAAACAAATATCAAAGCGCTCTTTTCTATAAGCAGCTAAACCTAGTATACCATCTCTACAAAGCTCTACTACAAAATCATTAAGCTCTAAATAGTTTTTTAAGACTTGTCCGAAGTTGGTATCATCTTCTACCAACAACACTTTATTTTTTTCTTTCTCCATGATTACGTTTGTTTATTAAGCTAAATTACATACATAAATGACTTATGCATGCAAGATTTTGTTAAAACCGCGGGCAGCCATATTCACTTCTATTGCCATTAGGAGCATGATATAAGCCTTGATAAACCAATCCCAGCTCAAAAGCGCCCATACTTCTATTAGCAGGTGTAAGTGCCGACATGGTAACGTCGTAACTAACAACAAATTTTAGTTTAGCAATTTGGTATCCTACAACTGCTATAACCGATTCGTTTAAGCGGTAATAGCAACCTAAAATCAACTCGCTTTTGGTGTCATTGTCGCCACTTAAATAGGTTTGCGTTAAAAACCCAGCTAATAATTCAGAAGCTGATTTTTGGCTAGCAAAATATAAAGACGGCGTTAAAATTACTCTAGATGTAGGCTGATACACCCACTCTATTTGTGCATTGGGGCGAATACCCAATTGATTATTATCATTATTAAAACTTTCTACAGGTCGATTGATATGCGAAAGGCCTAAACCAATTTTCAAGTACGAATTATCTGCAGGCATATAAGCATAATTAATTCCAGCACACAAGTCAAAATAATCTGTTTTTATAACGCCATTTTTTTCTCCATTACTATTGAGTGGATTGAACGAATATCCGTCCCATTGGGTATCAAAAGATAATCGATTAAAATCCATATTGCGTTGCACAAAACCTCCACTCGCTCCAAATGACAACATGTTGAAATCGTTGAGCACAATATGATAAGCTAATGAAAATTGGGTTTTATTCAAAACCAAATTGCCATCTCCAGCTTTATCATTAAAATTGGCTATACCTAATCCTATCCAATTGGTAGACAATTTATTTCGCAATAATTGTAGGTCTGCATAAAAAGAAGTTGTTTTATAAGGCACGGGCACACTTGTCCATTGCGTTCTATAATTAACTCCAATTCGATAGTCGTCTTCGGGCATCAAAGCTGCATTAGCTGGATTTACCAATAATGGCGCATTATAAAACTGCGAAAAATGCAAACCTTGTGCATAAGCACCTGCTATATAACAGCAACTTAAAATAAAAAGTAAAGTCTTTTTCATACGTTCAATTATCTTATTAAGGTTACGTTACCTGATTTACTTTGCGATGAGCCATCTACGAAAGTAGCATTGAGCACATAGGCAAAGGCATCCATTTCTTGTGCTTGCCCTTTGTATGTTCCATCCCAACCAATAGTAATATCGGTGGTTTCAAAAACAAGTTCGCCCCATCTATTAAATACTTTAAAACTCATGGTTTCTATACCTCCGCCTCTAACAAATAAGATGTCGTTAAAGCCGTCACCATTAGGAGAAAAACCTGTAGGTACATCTAATTTTGTATTTACATCTGCACTTACCGATTTGCATAAAGTATCGGCACAACCTGCTGCAGATTTAGCTATTAGGCATACCTGAAAGGTTCCCTTTCTTTTATACAGGTGAATAGGATTTACCAAAGTGCTAAATTCCCCATCTCCAAATGACCAACTATAAGAAACAGCGTTGGTAGATGTATTAATAAAGTTATAAGGTGTATTAGGTATTACCGTGGTAGGCGTATAGGTAAAATCTGCTTTTGGTTTTGCTCGTACTTTAATTTCTTTTTGAATAGAGTCTACTTTATTACACGTAGCAAGATTGACGGCTATTAGCGTCACCGTATATGTACCTACATTAGTATATGTTTTTACAATAGGAGAAATAGAACTTGTGCTGCCATCTCCAAAACGCCAAGTGAAACTATTAGCATTAGTAGCTAAAGAAGTGAGCACAATACTAGAAGTTAAACAAATAGAATCGGGCATATTAAATAGCGCTTGCACTCTTTTACCATTTATTTTTATGGTTTTAATTAGAGTGTCTGGTGAATTACAAGATGTAGAATCGCGCATGATTAAACGAATGGTATAGGTGCCTGTGTCTGGATAATTATGTGTATTTGGATTTTGACCAATAAATGTAGTACCATCTCCAAAGCTCCAGAAAAATTTAGTAAACGTGCTTGAGTTAGGTGTATTGCTAAAAGCAGAGGTATTAGTGATGCTTACTCTATAAGGACCGCAACTATCGGTAACTACTACATTAAAATTAGCATTGATTTGATTACTATCTACGGTTATAGTTACAAAACTAGTATCTCTCACTTTACAGGCATCTGGATTAATGGCAATTAATCGCACATTATAAACTCCCGGATTTAAAAAGGTATGCGATGGTGTAGCGTTAGTATTGGTGGGTGAGCCGTCAGCAAAATTCCATTCGTAACTTACCGCATTGGTAGAATTGTTTTGAAAGTTAACGGTAAATGGTGGGCACCCTTTTGCCGTTGGATTGGCATTTGCCCCTGCACTTACACTTCCCAATTGAAAGGCAATTTTAATTGCTGCTAAATTACAATTCGTACTTTGATTGGTCGGACTCCAAGAGCCTACTGTAGTAGGCAATGGAGGAGATTGCGCCCCACCACAATTACCACAAATAGCTTGATAAATCACCCCTGACTTATCAAATCGACTTGTACCGCCGTCAACATGCTCGCCATAACCGTTGATAACCGAAACACGACCATAATAACTACCATGTAATAGATTCACGAAATTTTTAGATAGTGCGAAGAAGTAAAAATCATTGCCGTCTGTTGTATTTTTCAAAGGCAATGGAAGATTAGCTGTTGTAGGCATGCCGGTACAATTACTTTGATTAGGGCAAATACCTAAAGTGCCGCCAAAACCTGAAATATATACATTCTGGCATGTATCTACTAGAAATGCTACTGGTGAAATGTTGACACTTGTAGATGCACCAGAACCAAATACCGTTGATCTTAAATTACTGGATAAGTTACTGTCTAGTTTTATAATGAATTGACTTGAATTAGGATTGTTATATACGCCGGCACTTACTGGGAAGCTACCGCCTAGCGATTGTCCCATTACATATACATTATTTTCTAAATCAACTTGTATGCCGTAGCATTGATCATAATTAGATTGACCAATAAAAGTACTTTTCAACATAGGATAAGAACCACCATTTTGAAACAAGGTAATAAAGCCATCTGCGATACCTCCTTGATAAGTAGGCCACAAAACATTTGCAGAATTTGGAAAGTCACTACTTTTTGTACCTCCTGCAACATAGAGTTTATTCTGTTGAATATTTAATGCCAATACATAGGCTGCATCTGCATTGCTTCCGCCTAAATACGTACTCCACATCAGTGATGTAAGGGAAGGATTTAATTTAAATACAACACCGTCTTGTGCACCAGTAAGCGTATTTTTTATGGCTGTAGCGGTTACTGGAAAATTAGATGACATGGTTGCTCCCGCAACATAAATATTACCTGCATTATCTACAATCACTTCACTTCTTGCATCATCTCCATAATTATATTTTAAATCTACAAAAGCCGTCTCAACTGCCGTTCCATTTACAACATCATCTCCAGTGCCCCCCAAATAAGTAGATCCCACCAAAGCTGTACCTGTAGTATTAAATTTTGTAATCGTAAAATCGGCTCCTCCATTCTGAGAAACATCGTATGCGTTTGGTGTAACAGGAAAGTTGATAGAATAGGTTCTACCAACAACTACTAAATTATTGGTATTATCTACAAACATACTATGGGGCTGCTCATTGCTAGCACCTCCCAAATAAGTAGAATAAATTAAAGCACTTCCTGCAGCGTTAAATTTACTAATTGAAATATCGCAAGGATAAGGCACACCTACAGTGAAGTTGCCGCCTGCATAGTTTATTTGAAACGCCCCTGTTGTGGTAGGATACCCTTGGTCGCTAACAAAGCCACCTGCATAAAAATTACCTTGATTATCATAGGTAGCTGTAAAGCCCCAATTATCTGCTGTAGATCCTGTAAATGTTGCAAATACTACAGTTGGATCGATAACGAGCGTGGCATTTTCATCATATCCATTGGGAAATGTATAGGTGATTTTATTGTTTTCTAAATGATAAACACAAGGCACAATTTTTTTTGTGCCCTCTATAAATTGATAAGCATAAGGTTTAAGTTCGGTTACATTACCCAAACTTGTTTTCAATACCAAATTACCTTTTTGAATTTGCATTTGCTGTAATCCAACATATTCTAATTCGATTTGAGCAGCATTGGCGTGTGGCGCAACGATGCAATCATATTTTATATTTCCTTTTTCAGAAGCAATATGAATATCTATACCATCATACATGCCAATATAATCTAATGCTAATGAAGGATGAATATCGGTTTTCCATTTAGAGGAGTCTGCACCTAAAAAATAATTGAAATAGTAATTCTGAACTTTTGTTTGCTTAACACTAACAGAAGATAGCGCATTTACAAAATTCATCTTGTACGCATAAAAATTGTAATTGCTATTTACATTTGCAACACCATGTTTTGCCGCTTCTAATTTCACCGAATTGGCTATATCCTCCATTAGGTAGGTAATCGTATGTTGCTCTAAGAACACCGTAGAAAGTGCTGTTTTTGCTTTGTATAAAAAGGGTCCATCCCATTGGCCTTTATTTTGCACAAATTCTATACTATTATGCGCTAAAGCAGACATAGTAAATAAACAAATAAATAAAAGTGTGTTGAAAATATGCTTAGAGCGTCTCATACCTTGTGATTTATACTAAGCGAATTTAATGCTTTTACCTTAAAATAGCATGATATAAAGCTATTATTTCCTAAGCCAAATTTCTACTCTTCTATTGTTTAATCGGCCTTCTTCGGTACTATTATCATCTATTGGATTTTGCTCGCCCAAAGCATTAATTGTTATCTTTTCTTGAGCCACGCCCAACTGTAATAATAGCGCTTTTATAAGCTGTGCTCTTTTGGCAGATATGGTCTCATTTAAAATTGGATTACCGGTATTATCTGTAAAACAATTGATGCTCCATTGATAAGAAGGGTCTTCAACTGCTAATTTCACCCCTTTAGAAAGTTCTTGCAGCAATGAATCAGCTAATTGTGTTTTATTAATCTCAAAATGCATGCGCGCCAACAAGGTATCAAAAACCGGAGCTTCGTAATCATTAGTCAATAAGGCAAAAGACTGTTCATATTTATTACTCGAATAGGCTGATGGTATTTCCATAAAGGTATCCTTTGCTTGATAACTATAACGTTTCAACCGTACCAGGTAGTTCGTATTTTTTAATAATGGGATCATGTATGATCCATCTCCTCTATTGGTCAATACCTGATAGGATTTGTCATTGCGCTCATCTATGAAATCAATAAATGTATTGTTTAAAGGTTCCTTACTGATACTATCATAAACTACACCTTTTACATATACCACTTCATCTGCAAAAGCAAAATTGGGCATTGTAGCTGCATAAATATCAAAATTGCCTGCTATACTATCCCTATCTGAACATATATATGCAGCATTCCCATTTTGAAAAACAAACATACTCATATCGTCAAAAGCAGTATTAATAGGCAACCCCAAATTTCTTGGAAAAGACCAAACGGTATCTTGCAACCAATTGGCAACGAATAAATCTAATCCACCAAAACCAATATGCCCATCAGATGAGAAATAAAAATGCTTTCCGTCGGGATGTAAAAATGGTGCAAACTCGTTGCCAGGCGAATTAATTTTTGGCCCTAGATTAATAGGTTCTTGCCATAAACCATCTTTGAAATGACTCATCCAAATATCCATTCCTCCATATCCTCCTTTTTTATTACTAATAAAAAATAGGGTTTTATTATCGGCCGAAAGACAAGGCATTCCTTCATAATCAGTCGTATTTATAGTGCCGCCAAAACTTTCTGGAACTGTCCAAAATGAATCGGATCGATACGCCATCAACAAATCACAAGCTCCTAATGACCAGCCATTTTCGGATCGCGTATCGCATCGGGTAATAAATTGATAATGGCCATCGGCAGAATAACTTTGATATAATTCTGCATCAGGTGAATTAATGGGGTATCCTTCATTTTTAGCTCGTAACCAATAACCGCAGGTGTCGCGCTGTGCTTTATATAACTCATCGTCTATATTATTTACTTTTCTTGTAAACAATAACTCATTAGAATCTGCACTAACAAAAGGAAACATTTCCGGATAATTCGTATTAATGCGTATGCCTAAATTTTGTACGATAGCCCCATTTCTAATAGTACTATTTTCTCTAACAAATTGAATTTGTCTTTGCAATTGAAAATAGCTAGCGTCTTGAACCAAACATTTTCTCAGCCATTCATTTGCTTCTTCATAATGAGAAGACAATAAGGCTGCTTTTACAATTTTTTTAGTGAATTTTTCTTTTTGATTGATGGGCACTATTGCAGTAGCATCTTTTAATATCTGGTAGGATTTATTATAAGCATGTATTTGTGCATTCCACTCTGCCAAGGTTATATAAGCCTCTAAAGACGTTTCATTTTGTGCAATTGCTTTTTCTAAATAATGAATAGCCTGCTTTGCATTTTTTTTAGACCAAGCATATAATGCCTTTTGATAATTCTTATCAAGGGCAATTGCCGACTGCGCATAAGAACATACAGAGCAAATCAGTATAATAAAAACAACTACTAATATTTTCTGTTGATTATATTTCATCTAATTCTTCAATATTTTTTGAGCACCTAAATAAATATTGTTGGCATAAAAAACAAAATCATACAATCCCGTTGGCCAATCGTTACAGTATATAAATCCTGTTTGGTTATTTAAATGTTCAAAAATATGCTTGTAAACTAAACCTCCTTGTGCATTATAAACTTCTACTTGCACATTATTATACGCTACCTTGTTTGTTTGTAGCTGCACCAATTGGTGTGCCGGATTTGGAGATACCGTAATTGGACATATATCTACATTTGGTATGCCCAATACCAATTCATAATTAGAAGACATGTAAGTGCAACCATTCACATCTGTATACTGTACTTTAAAACTACCATTACTAGCATTGGCATAAGTAGCATTGGTTGCCCCAGGAATAAGTGTATTATTTTTAAACCATTGATAACTCACAATACCTGCACCACTTGCAGTAAGTGTAGACCCAGTAGAGGTAATGCTTAATGTAGGTTTATTATAAACTAGAATATAATTTGTTTTCACTTTCGAATTTGTTCCAAGTACATTAGCTGTAGCCAACGAAACCGTATACAAACCACTATTAGTATAGGTTACCGTAGGATTTACTGCAGAGGAAGTAGCTGGCGTTGCGCCTGGAAAATTCCAAGAATTCGTTGTTTGGTTTACAGAATTGTTAGTGAAAGTAATAGCATCGCCAATGCAAACAGCCGTATCATTGGCAACAAAATTTGCGGTGACTCCTAATTGTAATTGTACATTATCTAAATAAATACCTTGACCATAATAACCTACATTTCCAAAGGCTACTATGATGCTTTGATTAGCATAGGCATTAAGAAACACGGTATCTTTTCTCCATTGTGTAGCAGTTGGCACAAATAAAGCCGAAGAATTATTAGGTGCTGTAGCTAAAGCCGTACCTGTTTTTTGATATACTCTTGTAAAATTCTTACCACAATCTGTAGAAACTAATACCAAAAGGGAATCAGGATAACTTGCACCAAATGGAGCATAGGCTACATCAAAGGTTAATCGTGCACTCAACATTCCCGCCAAATCTGTTTTGGGTAGATATAAATAATTAATTGCACCACCTGCATCAAAATTATAATTATCAAATAAAACTGATTTTGTACTTGCACCAAAGGCTCCATTATAATTTAATTGCCATTGTGCTGCATTCGTTGTCGACTGTTGCCAATTTGCCGGTAAGAATGCCGATCCTTCAAAACCTTCTGTAATGGAAGTATTAGTTCCATTTGTAACATTTATATACGCTGTTTTAGTAATGGAGTTTCCTCCAGTAGCACTTGTAATGGTTAAACTAACATTATAAGATCCAACAGATGGATAAGCAATTTTAGGATTGGCAGCTGTGCTTGTACTTGGCTGTCCACCAGGAAAAGACCATGCATAAGAAGTAGCAGTACCCGTTACGAGTTGAGAGAATTGAATAGAATCGCCCGGACAAATAGCAGTTTTATTCGCTGTAAAATCAACGGTTGGAGGTAAATTACTATTGATAGCACATTCTAAAACACCTCTGCCATAGGTTGATAAGCGTAATACACTAGACGCTGTTCCGTCGTTAAACAACATCAGGTTTTTAGCGTTTGCAATAGTTGGTAAATTTACATTACTACTATGATTGACCCATGCTGTTTGTGTTGAGTCTTTGTAGTGTACATATATACCGGCATTAACAAATAATCGTTCATTAATACTATAATCATCATGTATTACTTTTCCAATATTTACTGCTGGCAGATTAAAAGAAATGTTAGTCCAGGTTTGTCCATAATCATATGACTTATAAATTTTTGAACCGCAGGATAAGATAACAACAGCTGGCTTTGTTGGCACTGTTTCAAGAGATGCAGTAGCAGCGGTACTTAAAGGAGTTGTAAAGCTGTTCCAAACAGGTGTAGTAGCCAATGCATTCGTACTTCTATAGAGTTTGCTATTATTAGTAACTACATAAACAAGATTAGAATCTGACTTAGAAATATGAATATCTCTAACAATTTCCGTAGTTGGCATTAATAAAGTCCAAGTTGGGCTGGTTGCTGTTAAATTTTTTGTTCTGTAAATAGAATCTTTACCTAAAAACGCCAAGTTGATTTGTGCTTTATGAAATGCTATACGCGCATTGCTAGAATTTGCAAATGGTTGATTATAACTAAGCTCACTAGAATAAGGATTTAATTTTCTTCTTTTACCTGATCCTAAATAATATACAGTAGTACCACTCGTTTGATAATCAAATGCACATCTTGTGGTCCAGTCGCCACCTCTATTGGTTTTCCAAATACCATCATAAAACAACTCGCCGT
Source organism: Chitinophaga pinensis (assembly GCA_945872085.1). GTDB lineage: Bacteria > Bacteroidota > Bacteroidia > Chitinophagales > Chitinophagaceae > CAIWHF01. The sequence goes on from CAMBYG010000003.1 coordinate 35,552, forward strand.
TGTCTTGCGTTCCAATACTGATCATTTGTCTTATGAAAGGACTTTGAGCTGCTTCATAAATTTCTGTAGCAGTGATACCATCCGATCTATTTGTCCATGCAATACCGGCTGTATCTGTAGATACAAATATTCCTCCATCATTAGCACAAAACAGTTGGTTATTATTATAGGGATTGTATTCGACTTGATGTATATCGGTATGCAAAACAAAAGGCCAAGAGGTTTTTTTAGTCCAATTAAAACCTCCGTTGGTACTTCTCCAGATGCAATGAGCTGCAATAAATAATTCATTGGCATTTTGTGGATTAGCAACGAAAGCTAAATTATAATTTCCTTGAGATCCAGAAGTAGGGTTGGCATCATAACAAACAGGGCATTCTGTAGTACTATTATAAATTACGGAGAAGGTGCTCCCTGCGTTAGTAGATTTTAATACCACACCAGAAGGACCTTCGGCAAGTACATAAATAATATTAGTATCTGCAGCGCTAATTGCAATTCTGCAACCGCCATTGGTAGGGTCGGGCATTACAAATCCATTGGTAAGTGCCGTCCAGGTAGAACCAAAGTCAACACTTTTAAACATACTTGTTTTAGTAACTGCATATAAAGTTCTTTTATTTAGTGGATTTGCAAGCATATCCGTAAACGTACCACCTACATATTTTTGCGTCCAAGTAGTTGCACCATCGGTTGTTTTCCAAATACCCGAATTAGTAGCTGCTACTACTGCATTTGTATTTGTTGGGTCCATTAAAATTTCTACGGCTAACTTAGAACCAATTGTTGCATTTGCAGCAGCAAATGTTTGTCCACCATTTGTAGATTTGTAAATACCTAATCCATTACTATAGTAATTAGCATCGCCTGTACCTAAATAAATAATCTGATCATTCGAATAATCTACACAAATAGAAGCACAAGCCGTTTTTGGCAAGATTTCTGTGCCGGGCATTACCGCCCAGTTCAATCCATTATTACTACTAACATAAGCACCGCCTGATGCACTTACCGCATACATTTTCTGTGGATTGGCAGCATGAAATTTTATTTGCGACACCCTTCCTATACCATTAATTTGACCAACAGTATTTGTAGGAAAAGCAATAGGGCCATTTTGCGACCAAGGGCCAACAACGTTCTGAGCCCATGCAAGATTAGCAAGCCAGCAAGCAAATATCAGCAGTATTGTTCTCATGTAATGAAGTATTAATTTTTTTGAATTAATTGTTGATGCAGACGAACGCGTTCCTCAGCATTAAGAATATGACCATTGCTTTGCACATAAGGCAAATTATCTTCATGCCACCAATTATATTTCTTTACTTGCATACGCAATTTATTTTCTTGCTTACTTTTACGAATTGCTCTTTTGCTAGGAAACTTTTCTCGCTCATTAAATTCTCCAATTACATCATGTTCGGCTTCCGGTAATTCATGTTTCGAAAAATAAATTTGAAAAGCTTTCTCTACCTCAAAGAAATTAGCATTAGGATCGTCCATCATTTTTATCCAATAAGGGTAGTACGCATAATCAAACGAGCTCTTTTTCTTAGCTTGGGCGTTCAATATATTCGAAATCAGCATACAAATACTGATTAAAAGTACTTTTTTGATCATCATTTAAATTTTTATGGGATTATTAGCAATGCTTAAAAATTCATTCCAAATTTCTGCTACAATTTCTTTGGCTGGCTTTATGTCTTTGATCATGCTACTTACCTGCCCTATTTCTAATTCTCCTTCTTCCAGATCTCCTTCAAACATCCCTTTTTTGGCTCTTCCTCTGCCTAATAAATTAGTTAATGCTTCTTTAGAAGCTCCAGCCAGTTCTGCTTCTTGTACTTTTGTTGCAAATATATTTTTCAATAATCGAACTGGGGTAAGTTCTTTTAATGACAATTTGGTATCACCTTCTTGCGCATTCAGAATAGCTTTTTTAAATGCCATATGACTGCTCGATTCCTCACTACATACAAAGCGCGAACCAATTTGAACTGCCTCAGCTCCTAATACCATAGCTGCATACATTGATTTGCCACTAGCTATGCCGCCCGCAGCTATTACAGGAATAGCAACTGCATCACACACAGCAGGTATTAAGCACAATGTTGTAGTTTCTTCTCTTCCGTTATGCCCACCAGCTTCAAAACCTTCTGCAACAATTGCATCTACCCCAGCTTCTTGAGCTTTTAAGGCAAACTTAGAGCTCGATACTACATGCACAACCTTTATGCCTTGTTCTTTTAATAAATGGGTATAGGTTTTAGGATTTCCTGCTGAAGTAAAAATAATAGGTACTTTTAATTTGATTATTGTTTGAATGTGTTGATCGATATCTGGATATAATAGGGGAAGATTAACAGCAAATGGTTTTGAAGTAGCCTGTTGGCATTTTTTTATTTGCTCTTCCAAAACATCCGGATACATACTTCCAGCGCCAATAATACCAAGACCTCCGGCATTACTAACGGCAGCCGCTAATTCCCAACCCGAAGCCCAAATCATACCCGCCTGAATGATGGGTTTTTCTATATTAAATAAGCTACAAATTCTATTTTGCATAGTCTTTAAAGTTAACCTAAATCAATTTCAGTATTATCACCAATATTTAAACTCTGACTTAATCCACTTACTGCAGCATCATTTCCAATTATAGACGAGTGCAAAACCACTTCTTTTAATTCGGCAAAGGAACCAATTATACTATCTTTAATAATCGCAGAATGAATGGTAGTATTTTCTCCAATAGTTACGTTAGGACCTATGATAGAATGGGTAATTTTACATCCTTCTGCGATACTAACTGGTTGTATAATAACCGTAGTATCTTGATTTATTATAGCTGATACGGGCTGTTGCTCATACTGCTGTTTCAACAAGAGTGCATTGGTAGACAATAAGGTATCTTTCTTGCCACAATCAAACCAATTATTTACTTTAAAGGCATCAAAAACAATTCCTTGTTCTATCATTTTTTGAATAGCATTCGTTAAATGATATTCACCTTGCAAATGCACATTTTCTTGCATATCCTTATCTAGAATTGCATATAACTGAGGGGTTTCTTTTATATAATACACACCCACCATAGCCATATTACTTTTGGGAATGAGTGGCTTTTCTACCACTTTCATTACCCGATCTAATTCATCTAACTCCGCTACTCCAAACAATCTTGGATCATCTACTTTCTTAACGCCAATTTGCGAAGTAGGTGAAGCAATAACTTTTTCTAAATTATAATCGCACAACGTATCGCCAAATACAATGATAACATCATCGTTTTGAACGGCCTCTTTAGTTAACCAAATCGCATGCCCTGTTCCATTTCTATCGGCTTGATTAACGATACTGTATTTTAAATGCGGATAGTGCTTTTCTACGTAATGTTGTATTTTCTCTCCTAGATAACCTATAACAAAAACAAACTCATCTACACCTGCGGCTAGTAATTGATCTACAATTACGCTCAATATAGTTTTACCTGCAATAGGGATTAGTGCTTTTGGCTGCGTATATGTCAGAGGGCGTAATTTGGTGCCTGCACCTGCTACCGGAATAATTGCTTTCACGTATAAGAAATTTAAGTAATCAAAAATACTAAAATAAATTAAGCTCTTTTAGGCTATTTTTCTAGCATACACATAAAAAAAGTGCACCTTTTGGTGCACTTTTTTATCTATCGATAGCCGATTTATACGGTTTGAATTATAGCTTCGTAAGGCAATCTGATTTTTGGAAAATGTTGCGTTGCATCATCTGCAGAACGATAACCCAAAGAAATAGCGCATATAGCCGTTAGATTTTTTTCTTTTAAACCTAACACTTCATCATAAGCACTTGCTACAAAACCTTCCATTGGGCAAGAATCAATTTGCTCAATAGCTGCTGCTGTAAGCAAGCTTCCCATTGCAAGATAAGCTTGACGGCTAGCCCAACCCAATTTGATTTCTTCTGTCATCATGCCCAAAAAGCCTTTCACCATGCCACTAAAGCCATCATATGCAGATATCGGCTGTCCAGAAACGCTAGCTGCATGTTGCATAAAGGCGTCTACGGATGCATCGTTTAAATTGGTTTTTGCACAAAAAACTAATAGATGAGATGAGGTAGCCACTTTTTCTTGGCCATAAGAATGCGGCACTAATTGTTTTCTAACTTCAGGATTCTTCACCCATAAGATAACGAAAGGTTGTTGGCCCATCGATGTAGGAGCTAAATGAGCTACTTTTAATAAATGTTCGATTTTTTCGTCTGCAACTGTTTTTTCCGGATCGAAGGCTTTTACAGCATATCGCCAATTCATGGCATCTAGTAAATTCATAATTTGAGTCGTTTATTTGTTGATTGTAAAATTGCTTTTTTGATTGTTTTAAAAAAATAAGATAGCTTAAGTATTTACTTGTTAGTGGAATTTAATTTCCTTCTTATCATACTTAAAAATTCAGGAGTTACGCCCAAAAAGGATGCTATTTGTAATTGTGTAATTCTGTTTTCTAAAAATCCATATTGTGCTCTAAATTCTAAAAACCGTTCGGTAGCAGTTTTGCTCAAACTAGAGATGATCCGTTGTTGTAAGTTAGCAACTCTTTTCTGTAGTAAAATCCTGAAAAATCGTTCTAATTTAGGTATCGCTTCAAATAGATACTCCAAATCTTCTTTACTAATACGAAGTACTTTCGTTTTTTCTACAGCCTGAATATTTAACTGAGTAGGTATATTGTGCGTACTGCTTGCAATATCGCCCACCCACCAATCTTCTATAGCAAACTGTATCAAATGGGAAAAGCCCGTATGGTCGGTATAAAAAACGAGCACACAGCCTTCTATTATAAAATTAAGTTCATTTGAGAATTGCCCTTCGTGTAGGAAAAATTCTTTCTTTTTATATTCTAAATATTGCAATTTAGATACAAACAAATCTTGCTCTTCTTTAGTTAAACTAACGATCTTAGAAATATTATCTAAAATCAACTGTATTCCTTGCTGCATATTCAAAAATAAAAAGAGTTTTGGCTTACACCAAAACTCTTTTCTTATAGTTGTATTGATAATACTAATCGAGTGTAACTACGAAAAATTTCAAGTCCATTAAAATAGGCATTAAATTAGTTTTCTTATCTTTTGCCTTTTCCGTGATATCTTTCATTAATCTCATTTCTTCTTTTATTTTTTTATCTAAGGTAGCATTAGATTTATCTGTACTTAATTTTTGCTTGTTTAAAGCTACAAAATTAGCCATCATCGTTTGCAATTGCGTATAGGTTGTTTGCATACCATCTGCATTGTTACGCTCAGTATTAGCTGCAAATTCATTGATTTTAGAAATCATTTCCATTTTTTGATCATTATAAGACTTTGCTTGATTTTGAGCAAAAGAAGAAAGACTTAAAATTCCCATACAAAGCGCTAAAGCTATTTTTTTCATACTATTCGGTTTTATTGATTTTGAAAATTAGTATTTAAAAGTACAAATTATTTTAATAATACTTGCCATGCTTGATCAATTTTATTAGCATCTAATAGTTCTTGGGCATAGCTATGTAGTGCCCTTAAGCGCTCCTCAGAACTGGTATATCCATTAGCTAAAAGTTGGTCTAAATGTGCATCTTTAAATGCTGCATCGATACTTGGCACCGTGGTGCAATTACCCAAAACACCTAAGTGATTGCCCGTCAATACCTTACTTAATCGAATGGAGGTTGGCAATTGATCTACGCCTATCCCTAAATTTAAATTGGGTTTAGCTACTTCAAAAACTGCATTACCACTTGCTCTGCAATAAAAATCGCCCCCCATTCTAGCTACTAAATCAATTTTATGAGGATCTATTTGCAACTGCTCATTTAAGACCTCATCACTTATGTGCATACATACTACCTCACATATCACAAGATTACCTGCACCACCTTCTTCACCGGTAGCTTTTACTTCTAGCACTTTACATTCTAGCTGCACGGGAGATTCTTTAACCCTAAAAGGCTTTACCAATTCAGATGCAATGGGTGTTAATCCAGCTTTTTCAAACTCATTGACTCCCCTATCGTATTCGCAGCTTGCCAAGCTCATTTGCTGCACAATGGCATAGTTGACTACATTGATAACCACTTCCTTTGTTCGAATCGCATTTTCTAACGTATGCTTAATCGTATTATTTCGTACCCTTCTTGCAGGAGAAAAAACCAATATAGGAGGCTTACTACCAAAAACATTAAAAAAGCTAAAGGGAGATAAGTTCATATTGCCATCTTCGTCTATCGTACTAGCAAAGCAAATAGGTCGAGGGGATATAGCGCCTAACAAATAGGCATGCAGTTGCGAAGTTTTAATTTCGGAAGGGAAAATTTTCATGCTACAATATTATTGAATTATACTTAAAACAAAGATTTCTATTATTATGTTTAATGATGAGCAAACGAAAACACATTGCTTTTACCCACAATTTTTTAGAAAAAGTTAAAAAATAATAGAGTGCTAGAATTTTAATGCAAACCTATTACTTTTGATTATAAATTTTAAAGTACCTATGGAACAAACAGCTTCATTAGACATTAGAGCATTAAATGAAAAAATTCATGCAAAAAGTGCCTTTATCGATTTGCTTCAAATGGAATTAAACAAATCTGTTGTTGGCCAAAAAATGATGGTAGAACGCTTATTAATAGGCCTATTAGCACAAGGGCACATCTTATTAGAAGGCGTTCCTGGATTAGCTAAAACCCTTGCTATCAAATCTATGGCGAGTGCTATAAATGGCAAGTTTGCGCGTATTCAATTTACACCCGACTTATTACCTGCAGATGTGTTGGGAACCATGATGTATAACCCTCAAGCGCACGAATTTTCTGTAAGAAAAGGTCCCATCTTTGCAAATTTCATATTAGCCGATGAGATTAATAGGGCTCCGGCAAAAGTTCAAAGTGCTTTATTAGAAGCCATGCAAGAACGTCAAGTTACTATTGGAGATACTACTTATCCATTACAAGAACCTTTCTTAGTTTTAGCTACGCAAAACCCTATTGAGCAAGAAGGTACTTATGAATTACCAGAAGCACAGGTAGATCGTTTCATGTTGAAAGTAGTGATTACCTATCCTCAAAAAGAAGAAGAGCGGGCTATTATTCGTCAAAATTTGCAAGCTATACCTGCCAAAATTAATGCGGTGGTAAGCACCGAAGAAATTTTAGAAGCTAGAGCATTAGTTCGTGAAATTTATATGGATGAAAAAATCGAACAATATATTTTAGACATCGTATTTGCAACGCGTTTCCCTGAACAATATAAATTAGCTCATCTTAAAAATTGGATTAGCTTTGGGGCATCTCCAAGAGCCAGTATAAGTTTGGCCTTGGCTGCAAAAGCTTATGCATTCATTAAGCGCAGAGGCTATGTAATCCCTGAAGACATAAGAGCGGTATGCGCAGATGTGATGCGACATAGAATTGGTGTAACTTACGAAGCGGAAGCAGAAAATAAAACAAGCGTAGATATTTTACATGAAATATTAAATGCCGTAGAAGTACCTTAGACAACATAAAAAATACTATCATAAGCGACTTCCTAAACAAAGAAGTCGCTTATTTTTTTTACAGCAACAGTTTTCATAACTTGCTTATTATTAACCTAGCATATTATTTTAAAAATGAGTTTACATAAAGTGATAGCAAATGCCGACGAAGCTGTCAAAGCAATTCAATCTGGTCAAACCCTTTTATTAGGTGGCTTTGGATTGTGTGGCATACCCGAAAATTGCATAGCAGCATTGGTAAAAAAAGGAGTTGATCAACTGACCTGTATTTCCAATAATGCCGGAGTAGATGATTTTGGCATTGGATTGCTATTGCAAACCAAACAAGTTAAAAAAATGATTGCTTCTTATGTTGGTGAAAACGATGAATTTGAACGACAATTACTAAGTGGCGAATTAGAAGTAGAATTAATTCCGCAAGGCACCTTAGCAACTAGATGTATGGCCGCAGGCTATGGCATGCCCGCAATTTATACCCCAGCAGGTGTAGGTACCGAAGTTGCTGAAGGCAAAGAAGTACGCAACTTTAACGGGAAAGACTATTTATTGGAATACGCATTTGATGCCGATTTCGCCATAGTAAAAGCTTGGAAAGGCGACACAAAAGGGAACTTGATTTTTAAAGATACCGCACGCAATTTCAATCCATTAATGGCTATGGCAGGAAAAGTAACTATAGCCGAGGTAGAGCATTTAGTAGAAGCTGGAAGCTTAGATCCAAATGATATTCATACGCCTGGCATATATGTAGATTATATTTTCCAAGGTGTAGATTATGAAAAACGAATTGAAAAAAGAACGGTAAGAAATTAAACAATTATGGCATTAACGAAAGAGCAAATTGCTAAACGTATAGCACAAGAATTGCAAGACGGTTTTTATGTAAATCTTGGAATTGGCATTCCTACTCTGGTAGCCAATTATATACCTGAAGGTATAGAAGTGGAACTGCAAAGTGAAAATGGCCTATTGGGTATGGGCCCCTTCCCAATAGCAGGCGAAGAAGATGCAGATTTAATTAATGCTGGGAAACAAACGATTACCACCCTGCCCGGCTCTGTTTTTTTTGATAGCGCTATGAGCTTTGGCATGATTCGAGCTGGCAAGGTAGACCTAACTGTTTTGGGCGCTATGGAAGTAGCAGAAAACGGCGACATTGCCAACTGGAAAGTACCGGGTAAAATGGTAAAGGGTATGGGAGGTGCTATGGATCTTGTTGCTTCAGCTAAAAACATTATTGTAGCGATGCAGCATACCGACAAAGCCGGCAATTCTAAATTATTAGCAAGTTGCAGTTTACCAATTACAGGCCGTGCTTGTGTAAAGAAAATTGTAAGCGACTTGGGTGTTTTTGATATAACCGAAAATGGATTTGTATGTATAGAACATGCGCCGGGTGTTAGTATTGAAGAAATTAAGGCTAAAACAGCAGGTCAGCTTAGTATTCATCCATCTATAAAAGAAATGAACGTATAAGCATGCGTCCTAAAATCTGGTTTGCCTCGCTTTTAATAATAGTATGTTGCTTTAGCTTATTTCAAAGTATAGCGCAACGCAAAGAAGGCATGACCGGATGGAAAGGTAAAGACAGAGGTGAAGGAGAACATATTAGCAAAATCTTACGTTGCCTTCAACGGGAAGAGCTCATGAATTATACTCAAATCTTTCCTTCTGTTGAAAATATGTCGAGATGGATTATTGAAGTCTCTCCTCCACGATCCAGCGCTTATCAAAAAGCCGTTTTTTATCTCAATAAACCAGAATTATTACACATCATGGATACGAGTATTCGCAACGCTCGTAAAAAGGAGTTCAATAAACTATTGCACAAAGCAGAAAATATTGGATTGCACTGGAGCAAAACAATACTTTTAAACTACGAATTAGAGCGAATGAAAAAAACACGGGATACCGTGTTGGAAAAAATAGCCCCAGAGCGCTTCTTAGGTTATGTATTTGTAAAAGATCAAATTACGGATTCTATATATTGTTTTACCGTTAGTGATTTGCAAATGATAAAAGGCAAATGGTATGGTGGCTATTTAAAAAACTTATTTAAGGCAGATACTAAAGCAGAATATGAGCTGCAAAGAATGTTAGAAGAAAAATTCTATGCAAAATTAGCGCACAGTAAAAAAGATTCTGTCAATTTAATTATTGATAGCTTAGACGATTCTAGAAATGATTTTATTGTAGCCAGAAAATATTATGAGGGTACTTTAGATGGCTTTATTCCAATTGAATTATATATTCGATACATCAAAGATACTTGCGCAGAGGATGTTTGCAGATACGAAGCCTTATATAAATTTGGTGACAATGAAGATTTTATATCCCTTAGAGTAAGTAAAAAAGAAAAAGAATGGACTTTTAAAGAGGACAAGTACAATGCATTTATGCAACTTACGCTCGGCAAAATAAAATATACCGGTATTTGGAACGACCCCGCTGAACATATTAAATATAAAGCGGTGCTCACCGAGCTAGAAGAATTACCTGAAGAAACAAAAGACCTAGATGCCGATCTCGACCAAGCTATTGTAGAACGTATGCAGGCGATTGCAAATGGCGAAGAGCTTGATAAAGAGGTAGAAATTGACAATGCAGAACCTTCAGGAAAAATACAAGAGCAAGTAGAACCTAAAAAAGAGAATAAAATAGAAGATACCCCCACTAAAGATAAAAAAGCTGACAAAAAGAAAAAAGAAGACAAAAAGAAAGACAAGCCTAAAAAAGAACGAAAAGAACCTGCACTCCTAGATGATGGATTATAAAATTGAAGGCATAGAGCGAGAGGTGTTTTTTAAGACGGCCAGAAGTGATGGTAAAGGTGGACAACATGTAAACAAGGTGGAAACGAAAGTGGAGGCTTGGTGGCCAGTAACTCAAACAAGCTTGTTGAGTAATGATGAAAAAGAACGCATCCTTCAAAAATTAGCTCATAAAATTAATAAAGCAGGCTATTTAGTTTGTGTTGCCAGCGATACCCGATCGCAATTAGAGAATAAATTAATTGCACTAAAAAAAATACAACTACTAATTGCGCAAAGCTTAATCGTACCCAAAAAACGAAAAAACACAAAGCCCACAAAAGGGAGTATAGAAAAGCGATTGGATAGTAAAAAGAAACAAAGCGCTAAAAAAAGCAATAGAAGCGCTACAGATTGGAAATAAAAAAGGTCCCCTTAGGGACCTTTTTATTAATGATGATGATGTGTAGCGTGTGGATCTTGTAATTTGAAAAATTCCTCTTCGCTTACTTTTTTATCTTGAATAGTAAATTGTGTCTCTAAGTATTCGAATAAACGATCGAATAACATTTTACGATACGTTTCATCGATGGTTTTTTCATCTTTCATGATCTTATCCATGTAGCCGTCCATCCAAGGAGCTTCGTCATCTGCACCCATTCCGAAATAAGACATTACTTGTGCTTTTAGGCTGTTTTTAACATCATCTAAATTAACTTGAATTTTATTTTCTACTATTAATTTATCCGAAATCAACGTCCAGCGTAATTGATGATCAAATGAACCAAATTCAGCTTCTACCTCTTCATCCGTGCGTACTTTTTCTTGACCTTCTTTCATCCAACGTTTTAAGAAAGCAACTGGTAAATCTAATTTCGTTTGATGTACCAATAATTCATACATTTCATTGGTTAAGCGCTCTTTAGAAATTCTAACAAATTCTTTACCCAACTCCTCTTTTAACTTTTCTTTGAAAGCATCTAAAGTAGTGATCGCTGCATTAGGGAATACTTCTGCATATAAAGTTTCATCTAAATCTCTTGGAATTAAACGCGCTACTTTAGTCAAGGTAACTTGATAAGTAGTAGCTGCATCTGTTTCGGTAGTTTTTAATGGATCTTTTAAAAATGCTGTTAATTCATCAGCGCCACAAACTTGATTGGGCACTATAGTAAAAGTATCTTCAGCTTTTTTACCCATTAAAAGGGTTTGCATGCCTTTTGGTAATTTATCAAACAATACCGTGTCTTCTTGCTTAGCGTTTGCATCTACCACTGCACCAGTTGCGTCGCATTTATGATAGGTAGCATAAATAATATCATCGGCATTAACTACAGTTTCTTGTGGTTCTGCTTTACCATATCTACGTTGCAAACGAACTAATTCATCAGCAATCATAGTGTCGGCTACTTCAATCGAATAGCGGGTAAGTTTTGCTTTATCTTGTATAGGTTTAATGTCAAAAGTAGGTTTTAATCCCACTTCAAAACTGAAACTAACATCTTGCGGATTATTCATATCCAATTGATAGTTAGATTCATTTGGCATCATTAATGGTTGAGCAAAAATGGCCAAATTTTCTTTTTGTAAATATGTTTCTAACTCTTTGCTAGCTGTTCTAATAATTTCTTCATTAAATATACTTGGACCATACATTTTTTTAACCATACCTGCAGGTACCATCCCTTTTCTAAAACCAGGAACTTGAACTGTTTTAGCGTAGCCTTTCATAGCTTTTTCAAAACCCGGCACATAATCTTCTTTAACCATCTGAACGGTTATTTTGTCATGTAATGAACCTATTTGTTCACGTGTAATCGTTGCCATAGCAATTGTAATTTAAAGTTTTAAAAAAAGAGCCGATCAAAGATCGGCTTTTGTATTTGAGTGCGGGTGGAGGGACTCGAACCCCCAAGCCTCGCAGCACTAGATCCTAAGTCTAGCGTGTCTACCAATTTCACCACACCCGCATTTGGGTTGCAAATGTACAAAAACTTTTGAAATTGGTGCTCTTTTGAGGCAAATTTTAAGGATTTTAGATCAATTAAGGTACTCAGGCTCAGCAAAAGGAATTGTATATTTGCAATGGCCCTATATGGTAAAAATTTATGCAGACAACGGTTTTAATAGTAGAGGACGAAGAATCGATAAGAGAAAGTTTAAAACTCAACCTCGAATTGGAAGGCTATGATGTAACCACAGTTGCAGATGGCTTGCAGGCGCTACAACAAGTAAAAAGTGCTTATTACGACTTAATAATACTCGACATTATGTTGCCAGAAATGGATGGCATTGCCCTTTGCGAAGCCATAAGACTGCAACAAAATGAAGTGCCCATATTATTTTTATCGGCTAAAAATAGCCCTAAAGACCGTATTGAGGGCTTGAAAAAAGGAGGCGACGACTATCTAAGCAAACCATTCGATTTGGAAGAATTGCTTCTACGAATAGCTAAACTAATTGCTAAAAACAAAAAAATACAGGAACCACAGTATAATTTATCAAACTACCAATTTGCCAGCGGTAACATCGATTTTACTGGACTAACCTGCATAACACATGATGGTAAAGAAATAAATTTGAGCAAACGAGAAGTAGCCTTATTAAAATTACTTATTGATCATAAAAACGAAGTAGTTTCGCGAGAGCATATTTTACAAGTTGTATGGGGCTATCAAGTATACCCAAACACTCGAACTATTGATAATTTCTTACTCAACTTTAGAAAATACTTCGAAAAAGATAGTAAAAACCCCATCCATTTTCATTCTATACGAGGCATTGGTTATAAATTCACCGAATAGCCTTCTTGGCACTTTAATAATATTGTAATAACTTTATTTAAATTAATTTTAATGAAACAAATAGCACTAGTGGCCCTTGCATGTATAGTATTAGGATCTTGTGATAAGTATAAAGATTATCAACGTGGATTTATTATGGACTCAGGCGATATTACGGTAAATGGTTGCGGCTATTTATTAAAACTAAATGGAGGTGGTTTCGTAAAGCCCGTTTATTTAAATTCCGCATTCCAACACGATAATATGAAAGTAAAAGTAAAGTTAGTACTTAATGGTAAAAAAGACACCTGCGATATGGGAATGGCTATTTACAATGAAGCTATTATTGAAGATATCGTTAGAGATAACGATTAGAAGGCAATAGGAAGATAGCGTATTGCATAGCAAAACAAGTTAGTAGAGCGTATTATGCTCATTATAAAATAAACGTTAGTAGACTATTAGGCTATATTAAAATCATGCATAACCCTCTTTATAGAAATAAAACTCGTTCTATTTTCATCATAGGTCTTCTCTTAGTGGGCCTTTTATATGTTGAATTTTTTGACCCAAAAGATCAAAATATTATCAATGGCATCACTGTTTTTGGCACTTATTTATCGCTATTTGGCATCATTATCTCTTATTTACAAATTAAAAGTGTATCAAGTATTAATTTAGAAACGAAATTAGTAATCGAAAAATCATTACAAAGAATGAATCAATTAGCATTAGTAGCCGATTTATCTAAAGCAACGATGATGATTCGTGAAATCCAAGAACAATTTGAACATGCTAATTACAGAATTGCATTGGCAAGAATGAAAGACCTTAAGGTTATACTTATACAAACCAAACATAGTGAAATTTGTATTTTAAAAACTGGTTTAATTTCTTTTAACAAGGAATTGGAAGAGTTATTTACAGACATTATTAATCTAAATGATTACATCTCAGGAACTAAAAAAAAACAACCCAACACTTCAAAAATTAATAAAAACCTAGAAATATTATCAACAACGTTAACAGAAATTGAAAGCAAACTAAAAAATATAAAACATGATAGCTGAAAACTTTAGATTACTAATTGAAAAATTAAAATACAAAATAGCAAAAAGTGAGGCAATTTGGGCCAAAACCAGTCGAGATGAAGAGTTTAAATTACATATGGGCAAGGTAACCATACTCACAGACTGCTGGTATGATGAGGTTTCCTTCAACAAAAAAGTTGATCTTGTTATCCTAAATGAAGATGGTGAAAAAATTGATGGAATTATGATTTCTAAAGGAGAAGAAGATTTTGAATTACTTTCAGAACTGCACACTTTAGCAAAACAATCGTATTACAAAATTGATGAAACCTTTAAATCAATTTTTGAAGAACTCGATAGCAACAAAGTCATTGGTGAAAAGAAAAAACACGAATTAGATGATCTTATTTAGGCTTAGGGTGTTAAAACCAGACCTTATGGCTGCTTAAATCTAACATCTTTCACAAACTCATAGTCATTGAGCGTATTAAGAAAAGCTATTAATTTAGATTTATCGGTTGCCGACAAAGTAATTTGATTTTGCAATGAAGGATCTAAAGTTGGGCTTTGCACAATACCCGATGTGTAATGATCTAAAACAGCACCTATACTTGCAATACTGCCATTATGCATATAAGGTTTTGTAAAGTTTAAATTTCTCAAGCTAGGCACTTTAAATTTAAATCGATCTGAAGCGAGTCCGGTAATATGCGCTCTTCCGCTATCTAATGTGATCAGCATCCCATTATTTCTAAAACTAAAGTCGGTAAATAATGGCTCTGCATGACAAGTATTGCACTTTTGCTGGAATAAAACATAGCCTGCTTGCTCATCAGCCGTAAAACTTGCTTTGCCATTTTTAACCTGATCGTATTTTGATTGATTAGAAACTATGGCTCCCATAAACTGCACAATTGCTTTCTGCAGACGTTGTGTATTTATTTCTTCGGTGCCAAAAGCATTTTTAAATTGTTGCCTATAGGTTGGATCAGCATTTAATTTTGCTATAACATTGGGTAATGTTTCATCCATTTCTACAGGATTCATAATAGGCGCAATGGGTTGGTTTTCAATATGATTTACGCCACCATCCCAGAAAAAGGAAGTGTGCCAAGCTAAATTAAACAAGGCAGGTGAATTTCTATTGCCTAGTTGGTTACGCACGCCATGACTTGTAGGATGATCTATTTGCGCAAAAGCTGTAGTTTGTTCATGACAAGATGCGCAAGATATCGTATTATCTATCGACAAGCGAGTATCATAAAACAACCGACGCCCTAATGCAAAACCATCTGATGTAAGCGTGTTATTTTGAAAATTATAATTTGGCGTAGGCCAATTGGCTGGCTGCACAAAACTGATATCTGTATTTTTTGGTACAGGTTGTAATAGCGGATCGGTATGGCAAGACCATAAATTGCAAACCAGCACTAGTGAAAAAACAACTAAAAAAATTCTATTTTTCATTGTATTAATCAATGTGGTTTACTTTAAACATGTCTTGGTAATTATCAGCAATATTTACCAAATCTTTACCAGGGGTCATTAGCAATGGTTTTTGCGCAAAATCTATCACATTAGGGAAACTGAACCATTCTGCAACATCGCCATCAATATGAATATTTGGAGTAGTTCCTTTTTTTATATTTAAAGAAGTAGGGAAGGATAAGGTTACCGAACGCAGTACGCTTGTTGCGCCGCTAAACCCGCCTAAATGGTATACAACAGTTTTATCTGTACTTGTAGATTGTGGCGAGACACCTTCAAACTTAGCCATGATATAACCCGAATTCCATGTCCAAAACATACCATTTATTGGATCTAATGCCCCCGTTTGTGCACCACTTGTATTGCGAGCAGAATCAACACCAATCAAAAAAGAAATAGAAGTGTAAGTGCCTTCGGGTACATCTGCCATTACAAAAGATTGTGAACTAGCATCTGCTTCGTTAATTAAATGATAACTATCTTTTTCTGTATAAACGGAAGCATCTGATTTAGTTAATTTAACATTGGTAATATAGTATTTGTATACATTAACTTTAAAAGAATCTCCATTAGCATTTAAATACCAATTTGACTGAAGCACCAAGGGTTGGTTGCCAACAAAATTAGAAAAAGTAACTTTTGCATTACTTGACAAACCAGCGTCTATAGGATCGTCTTTCTTAATGCAAGAAAAGAGAACTAAACACAAAAGTGAAAAAAGAATTACGTTATTTTTCATATCATTTTATTTTTATTACCAAAGAAGATCTTTGTCCTTCTCCTCGGTAGTTGTTTTATTATTGATTCTACTATTATACTTTTGAATCTGCCGTTCATAAATTAACTGAGCAATGCGCTTAGCTATATCTTCATTATGCAACACCTCTTTGATTTTTTTCTCAGAAATATCTAGGCGATACAACATTTGAAAAAATTCTTCGGCTCCCGATTGAATCCATTCTATTACTTTTTGCTCTAATATTTTTAAGAGCATTTCTTCATCAACGGTTTCTGGAAGAACCAATTCGTATTGCTTTGCTATTTCTTGAGCCAACTGTGCTGATTGCATATTGTAAAGTTACAGCAATAGCATGTAAAAAGGCATGATTTTCATCATGCCTTATATAGTTAAATTCTATACTGTTTAATATTGAACTGCATTTAATACCAGTTGCTTAATATCTTTTAAAGCTACTCGCTCTTGCAGCATGCTATCTCTGTGTCTAATGGTTACGGTACCATCTTCTTTTGTTTGATGATCGATCGTGACACATAATGGCGTACCAAGGGCATCCATTCTTCTATAGCGCTTGCCTATAGCGTCTTTTTCTTCATAAAAACATTTAAATGAACCTCTACATTCCGCCAATAATTCTTTGGCAATTTCTGGTAAACCATCTTTTTTCAATAAAGGCAAAATAGCTAGTTTATAAGGTGCCAACATTGCTGGCAGTTTCAAAACCACACGAGCATCTTGCTTTTCTGCTGTGCTTAAATCTTCTTCTTGATAAGCTTCGCTCAATAACATTAAGAAGGTACGATCTAAGCCTATAGAGGTTTCTACAACATAAGGTAAATAATGCTGGTTAAGCTCCGTATCGAAATAGGTCAGTTTTTTACCACTAAACTGCTGATGGTTTTTTAAATCAAAATCGGTTCTGCTGTGTATCCCTTCTAATTCTTTAAAACCCATTGGGAAATCATATTCAATATCACAGGCAGCATCTGCATAGTGGGCCAATTTCACATGGTCATGAAAACGATATTTATCTGGACTAATCCCTAAACTTAAATGCCATTTCATACGTGTCTCTTTCCAATACTGATACCATTCTTGCTGCGTGCCAGGACGAACAAAAAATTGCATTTCCATTTGTTCAAACTCTCGCATTCTAAAAATAAAGCCGCGCGCTACAATTTCATTTCTAAAGGCCTTTCCAATTTGAGCTATCCCAAATGGAATTTTCATTCTACCGGTTTTTTGAACATTTAAGAAGTTCACAAATATACCCTGTGCCGTTTCTGGTCGTAAGTAAATCTCACTACTTTCTTCTGCAACACTTCCCAATTGGGTACCAAACATTAAATTAAATTGTCGCACTTCCGTCCAGTTACAAGTGCCGCTAACCGAGCATTTAATATTATTGGTATCTATTAAATTTTTCAACCCTACAAAATCATCAGCCGCTATAAGTTGCTCCATCGTATTTAAAAGCGACGCAGCAGCATCTTGTGCTAATTGCTCAGCAAATGCCTCAATTAAATGATCGACCCTATATCGTTTTTTAGAATCTTTATTGTCAATCATGGGATCGCTAAAATTGTCTACATGCCCACTCGCTTTCCAAGTCGTTGGGTGCATAAAAATGGCAGCATCTATACCCACAATATGATCATGCAGTTGCGTCATGCTTTTCCACCAATAATCTTTGATGTTCTTTTTTAATTCTGCTCCATTCTGCCCATAATCATAAACAGCGCCTAAGCCATCATAAATTTCACTTGAAGGGAATACAAATCCATACTCTTTGCAATGACTAATAATTGCTTGTAATTTATTTTCGTTTGCCATAATGCAACAAAATTAATTGTTTTGATTGATTGTTCTATGTTTTATAATCTCCTTTGTTTAATTTTCATTAAATATTCTAACTATGAAATGGATTTTATGCACCCTATTGTTAAGCCTAAGCATACACTGTGCTGCTGGTCAGCTAGCTGAAAAAGCAATATTAGCGGTCTTAAATAAACAAGTAAGCGCATGGAACAATGGCGATCTTACCCGCTATATGAAAGGTTACTGGCAATCGGACAGCCTCGTATTTATTGGCAAAAAGGGATGCACTTACGGTTATGAAGCAACGCTAAGGAACTACCAAAAAGCCTATCCAGATAAATCCGCCATGGGCCAATTGCATTTTAGCGATATCCATTTCAAGAAAATTACTAGTCGCAATTATCTAGTAATTGGAGCTTGGCATTTACAAAGAAGTATCGGAAATTTGGATGGTCATTTTTCCTTATTCCTAAGAAAAAGAAAAATGCATTGGCATATTATAGCCGATCACTCTTCCTAATTAAAACGCTATTATAAATCCTATAGTAGGTATAGTATTGGCTTTCTCTTTTGGAGTTGCATAATAGACACCATTACTACCATCTGCCTTTAAACCTAGTCCGTCGGTTGTTAAAAAGGAAGTGTTATCTGCATTTCTAGCAAAGGTATAGGTTGGTATTTGGGTTTGCATACTGGCAAATAAATTGGTTATGTCCATAAACAAATCCAAACTCCATTTTTTGTAATTCCATTTTTTATCAATTCTAAAATCGCAAGCATAAAATGGATCTAATCTAAACTGATTGAATTTGCTATTGTCATATACAGAATTTCCTGTTGTAGCATATACACTTCTAGACGCTAGCGTATCTAATGGTGTATAAGGCACACCGCCCTGATATCTGAATTTAAGTCCCAACTCCAAATTATTTTTCAATTTCAATCCTCCTATAAAGGAAATTAAATGCTGATTATCCCATGCAGCTGAATAGTAGTTGCCATTTAAATTTGAAAACGTGGTTTTATAATAGGTATAAGATAGCACTACGAAATAATTTTTCACAAGTTTTTGTTGGAATTGAAACTCAATACCCCTGCTTTTTCCTAGGCCCGTTGCCAGAACTGGCTCGTTGCCCAATATGCTAAAATCTCCTCCTTTATTGGCTAAGGAGATGCCATCTATTTGTGAAACCGGATAATTGCTATAGCGCTTATCAAAAGCTTCTAGTGTAAATCTTGTAGCTATCGCAGGTAAAAATTCTAAACCAGCCACCATATGATTGCATTGTATATAGGGCACGAGATTAGAAAAATTATTGTTAGCATCTTTATAGCCCAACACCGTATAAGAAGGTAATTTATAATAAGATCCAATGGCTGTATTCAATTTCAATTGTGGCATCAATACATAAGAGGCAGAAAGGCGCGGAGAAAATTGCAGACCTGCTTTGGTAAAACTATTACCATCTATACGAGCACCTAAAGAAACAGACAAACGATTATCCAACATATTAAGCGCAGCCTGACCAAAAGCGCCATATTTCCAAAACTGCATAGCACTTGTAGACTGTATCTTTCTATTCGTGTCTAATTTTGCAAATACACTGTTTTCGAAACTTACATGCTGCAACATGGTTCCAAAACTGTAACTAAATTGATTAATGAATTTATTATACTCAAATCGCAATTTTGTTTCTGCCTCTTTCGAAACTATTCTCAAATTACGATTGGCTTCACTTGGATTTTGATTGTCTTCGTATTTATTATATTCGTTTTGCAACCTATTTCTACTAAAGGTCAAATTCCAATAACCCTTGTCTAGAGATTTTTTTAATCCATAACCATTGGTATAGCTCCATTGATCAATAAAGGGATTAGTTTTAAGAATAAACAAATTTTCTGGAGATAAGGTGCCAGGGTTTTGAAAAGTAAAATGATCTATAGCACCCACAGCTAGTGTATATAAAGACAATTTGTTTGTTAGCTTAACATCTACCTTATACTGAAAATCCCAATACGAAGGCTGAATAGGCAATTTTAATAATTGAAACAATAATTGCAAATAAGATCTTCTGGCTGATGCCATAAAGCTCACTTTCTTGCTAATTGGACCATCAATGGTATAGGCTGCTTCTGATGCCCCTAATCTAAAGTTTTGGTCTAATTTTTGAGTATTCGCTTTGCGCTGTTTTAATTGTAAAATTCCAGAAAGTGGATTATCATATTTAGCTGGGAAAGCTCCTGTATATAAAGTTACATCTTCTATAAAGGAGATATTTAAAATACCTGTTGGTCCACCACCACTTCCTTGAGTGGCAAAATGGTTGATACTTGGCATTTCAATGCCATCTAAATAATAGACATTTTCGTTAGGCGCGCCACCTCTAATAATGATATCGTTTCTATATCCACCAACCGAACCAGCTGTACCACTTACACCCGGAAAAGCCTGAATCACTCTACTTACATCAAAATTACCACCGGGATTACTTTTTATTTCTTGCGCAGATAAAGACTGAATACTTAAGGGTGTTTCTGCATTTTTCTTAAATGGATTTTTCTTGATCAACACCTCTGCTAAAATTTTGCTTGCAGGCTCCATTTCAATACTAACTACTTCAGAATTTCCTGTGCTTACTACAATATTATAAATCTTTTGAGCTTCGTATCCTATACAATTTACCTGAACGGTATAGGTTTTGGTTGGGATTTTTGAAATTACGAATAAACCATTGGTATCACTTGCAGCTCCTAAATTGGTGCCTATTAATTGTATAGCAGCGCCAACAATAGGCTGTTGTGTTTGTTTGTCTTTTACCAAACCACTAATAATGCCGGTTTGGGCAAAAAGGCTCGAACTAATAAATAGACTAAGAAGCAGAAGGAAATAACGACTCATAATTTGGTTTTATTTTTCAATAACAATTATCATAAGATTTTGTTTAAGTAAACCATAAAATAATCCATTTTTAGTAAGACATTTTTTTACTAATTATGCTATTAAAGTTGCATTTTTGCAAGACTAACTCTTTAAGCCAATGGCAATGCAATGGAATACGCTTTTTACTACACAACGAACGGGTGAAAGCAGTATTAAATTTCCGAATCCCGATCAGGTAAGAACTTCTTTTTTACGCGATTATGATCGCATTATTTTTTCTTCTGCCTTTAGGCGACTGCAAAATAAAACACAGGTTTTCCCACTTCCTGGTTCGGTATTAGTACACAATAGATTGACGCATAGTTTAGAAGTAGCCTCTGTGGGCCGTTCGCTAGGCAAAGCGGTAGGTGGCTGCATAGCCGCCAAATACCCAAATGAAGGTGCAGTATTCCAAGAGTTTTACAACTATGAATTGGCATCAGTTATAGCAGCTGCTAGTTTGGCACATGATATTGGCAACCCCCCATTTGGTCATTCTGGAGAGGATGCCATACGAGATTATTTTTCTAACCTCGACGAAAACACTAAAACATTTATTCAAAATCATATTAGTGAAGAAGACTTTAAAGACTTTTTATTTTTTGAAGGCAATGCTAATGCACTCCGTGTGCTTACCAATTCCTTTAAAGAAGAAGAAGCTGGTGGCTTTAAACTCACCCTTACTACGTTAGCCTCAATAGTTAAATATCCTTGTCGTGCCAGCGAAGGGTTTGATAAGAAATCGGGGCTTATAGCTACCAAAAAATCGGGCTATTTTAAAAGCGAAGAAGCTTTATTTCAACAGTTAATTCAAACGTTAGAAATCCCAAAAATAGAAGGCCTAGAAAGCGTATATGCACGTCACCCCTTTGTTTACTTAGTAGAAGCAGCCGATGATATCTGCTATCGTATTATCGATATTGAAGATGCTCACCGCCTAGGTATTGTTTCTTTTGAAAAAATGGCTAGCCTATTTTTACCTTTCTTTGAAAAAGAAACCGGCTTTAATAGCGTGGAGTACATTCATAAAAAACTGAGTGCTATTCAAGATCCCAATCAAAAAGTGCAATTTATTCGTGCTAAATGGATTGGACTAATGGTAGAAAAGCTTACGATAGCCTTTATGGCAGCGGAGCAGCAATTGTTAGACGGCACACTTCAACAACCACTTTTAGAAATTATGCCAGAGGCATATACAAGTTTACTGCAAGAAATAGAATACTTTTCATTGCACGAAATCTATCGATATAAATCTGTTGTAGAAATTGAAATTGCTGGTTTTCATATCATTGGAGGCTTACTACAGGCTTTCATTAGTGCCTTAATGCAGCCACAAACTATGAAATCAAAAAACCTGTTGCATTTAATTCCAAAACAATTTGAAATAGATACGCATCCATCAAAAACATATGCATCTATTCAATCTATTGTAGATTACATAGCTGGCATGACCGATTTATATGCCTTAGATTTGTACCGCAAAATAACCGGCATTAATGTGCCCGAATTAAATTAAAATGAACCCAAAGCAATTAGCCATTTCAGCATTTGATTATCCCTTAGCTCAGGAGGATATTGCACAATATCCTTTAGCGCAAAGAGATCATTCTAAATTATTGGTCTACAAAGAAAAAACAATAGCTCATCACTTTTATTATCAATTGCCGGAGTTACTTCCTAGTGATTATACCTTAGTATTCAATGAAAGTAAAGTGGTGCATGCACGCTTACTTTTTGAAAAAGCTAGCGGAGGGAAAATAGAATTATTTTGTTTAGAGCCCGATGCAGCTCGCTATAGTCAAGTGCCCTTGGCCATGCAAGAAAAAGGGAGTGTTTATTGGAATGTATTAGTAGGTGGTGCTAACAAATGGAAAAACGAAGATCCAATTTTTTTAAAAACAGCCGAGCTAACGATCACTGCAAAAAAGATAGCGCGCTTTGAAACCCATTTCCTAATTGAATTTACGTGGGATCAAGCTAATTGGAGCTTTGCAGAAGTATTACAACATGCAGGCAATATTCCCTTGCCTCCATACATGCAAAGAAATGCAGCAATAGATGATGCTACACGATACCAAACCGTATACGCAAAAGCTGAGGGCTCTGTAGCAGCACCTACCGCTGGCTTGCATTTTACGGAAAGGCTATTGGAGCAATTACGCCAAAAAAATATTCATACGAGCTTCTTACAATTACACGTGGGCGCTGGCACATTTATGCCAGTAAAGTCTAGCACTCTCGACGAACATCCTATGCATGCAGAATGGATTGTACTAGATAAAAATCAAATTCAAAACATACTAAAGGGATTAGCAAAAGGACTGATTGCTGTAGGCACCACATCACTTCGCAGCTTAGAAAGCATGTATTGGATAGGCTACAAATTACATTTTAATATCCCTGTTGACTGGAAGGGCATAGCGGTTGAACAATGGTTTGCCTACGAGCAAGATAAAGAACTAGATAGCAGTGCAGCACTGCAAGCAATTATTGACTATTTAGAGGTAAATAAGCTCGAATTTATACATACTAAAACGCAGATTTTAATAGCACGGCCATACAAAGCAAAAATGGCAAAAGCGCTTATTACTAATTTTCATCAGCCTCAATCTACCTTATTAGTTTTGGTAGATGCCCTAATAGGTGAAGTATGGAAAGAGCTTTATGAACTAGCTCTAAAAAACAAGTATCGCTTTTTAAGTTATGGCGATGGCTGTTTATTTTGGCTATAAATAGGTTTAATAAAATTTTGTACCTTTATAATACGATGCGTCGATATGTAATCCTATTCATCATTGCCTTATATGCATTAGGCAGTACTGAATTGCACGAGTTGTTAAAACTCCCCGTGCTTACGGCGCATTTTATTGAACACCAACAGCACGACCCTAAAATTTCTTTTTGGGAATTTATACACGAACATTACGGAGTGCCTCAACCTATGGATGCTGATTATAAAAAGGATGTAGAATTACCTTTTAAATCTAACATCACTTTTGTTTTTCATATTGTAGTTGCACCAACCGAACCCGTATATTTCAATACTACATATAGTTACCCCATATTGCAACATAGCATTATCTATCAAAACCGTTTTGTTGCTAAAAAACAATGCCAAGATATTTGGCAGCCTCCACGTTGCTAGATTTTATTGAGATTACTATTCCCCCTATTCTTTATTTTATTAAATCATAAAGCATATGCTTAATGCTATTATCAACTATTCTATTAAAAATAGAATGGTCGTATTGTTGGGTACCTTCCTTTTAATAGGAGCTGGTGTTTTTTCGCTATTGCATATCCCCATTGATGCGGTGCCGGATATTACCAACAATCAAGTTCAAATTATAACCACAAGTCCATCGTTGGCTCCACAAGAAGTAGAACGTTTCATAACCTATCCTATAGAACAAACGATGACTACGATACCACAAATTTCGGAAATGCGCTCCATTTCTAGATTTGGCCTTAGTGTTGTTACTCTTGTTTTCGAAGATGATGTAGATATTTTTTGGGCCCGTCAGCAAATAAACGAAAGACTCGTTCAGGCTAAAGAAAGCATTCCTCAAGGAGTTGGCACGCCTTATTTAGCGCCGGTTACAACTGGACTTGGAGAAATTTTTCAATACACATTAAAAATTGACCCAGCCTATAAACAAGTATATTCTTTATCTCAACTAAGGAGTATTCAAGATTGGATCATTCGCAAACAATTATTGGGTACTAAAGGCGTAGCAGATGTAAGTAGCTTTGGCGGATTTGTGAAACAATATGAAATAGCTATCAACATTGATCGGCTAAATGCTATGCAGGTAAGCATACAAGAGCTTATGGATGCAATAGAAAAAAACAATCAAAATGGTGGCGGCGCTTATATTGTACAAGACAATAACGCATTTTACATCCGCACAGAAGGGCTCGCAAAAAACTTTCAGGATATCGAAAATGCTGTAGTAAAACAAACGAGCAGTCATATTCCTGTTTTAATTAAAGATGTTGCGGTTGTGAAAGAAGGGCATGCAATTCGTTTTGGCGCCATGACCTATAATAATGATGGCGAAACAGTGGGTGGTATTGTAATGATGCTTAAAGGCGCTAATTCTAATGAGGTTATTAGCAATGTGAAAGAGAAAATAAAACAAATTGAAGCAACTTTAAATCCAGGTGTTCATATCGAACCGTACTTAGACAGAACACAATTAGTGAATAGAGCTATTAATACGGTTGAAAAGAATTTAATTGAAGGTGCATTAATTGTATTATTTATTCTAATTCTGTTTTTAGGTAATTGGCGCGCTGGTTTGCTCGTTGCCTCCGTCATTCCCTTAGCCATGTTCTTTGCCTTAAGTATGATGCAATTGTTTGGCGTCTCTGGAAATCTTATGAGCTTGGGCGCTATAGACTTTGGACTTATTGTGGATGGTGCTGTAATTATTGTGGAAGCTATTATGCACTATATGTTTTCACAACAAAAAAATAATCAAAAAGTACCTTTAGTTTATACAGAAGAAGAAATGCAAAAAGCGGTAAGCAAATCAGCATCGCGCATGATGAATGCGGCAACTTTTGGTCAAATCATTATCTTAATTGTTTACTTACCTATTTTTTCGTTGTCGGGTATTGAAGGAAAAATGTTTAAGCCTATGGCAGAGACAGTTGCATTTGCCATTGTAGGTGCACTATTATTATCTATCACATACGTGCCTATGATGAGCGCATGGGTCTTATCAAAAACCGTATCTAATAAAGAGCAATTAGGCGATAAAATGATGAAGCATATTGAAAGCAAATATGTAAACTTATTGAGCAAAACTCTTCAACATAAAAAACTTGTTCTAGTGGGAGCTGCTATAGCCTTAGTAGGCAGTGCAATTATATTTAAACAAATGGGAGGCGAATTTTTACCTACCCTTGAAGAAGGAGATTTTGCAGTGGAAACAAGGTTACCAACTGGCAGTTCTTTAGACGAAACTATCAAAACAGCGCAGCAAGCAGCAGGATTGTTAAAAGCTCAATTTCCAGAAGTTAAAAAAGTCATAGCGAAAATTGGTTCAAGTGAAATTCCTACCGACCCAATGCCTGTTGAAAGTTGTGATTTGATTATTGTATTAAACGACAAAAGCACCTGGACACACGGAGCTACTTGGCAAGCATTAGCCAACGAAATGCAACAATGCTTGGAAGTGCTTCCGCAAGCGAGTTTTGGTTTTCAACAACCCATACAAATGCGCTTTAATGAATTAATTGCGGGTGCTCGTCAAGATGTAGCGATAAAAATATTTGGAGAAGATTTAGCTACCCTTACCGATTTAAGTAAGCAAATTGGCAGTATCATTCACAAAGTAAATGGAGCTGAAGATATTTATATTGAGCCTATGACCGGATTGCCTCAATTAGTAGTAGCTATCAATAGAAATGCTATTGCACATTATGGATTACAAATCGAAGCAGTCAACAAAACCGTAGCTACTGCATTTGCTGGTAGCATTGCTGGCAGCATTTACGAAGGCGATCAGCGCTATGATATAAGTGTTCGATTAGATACTCAAAATAGAAACCAACTCCATCAGTTAAACAATTTGTATATCCTCAATAACCAAGGCCAATCGATACCTTTAAAAGAAGTGGCAAGCATACAAATTGAAAATGGACCTAATCAAATACAACGAGAGCAAGCACAAAGAAGAATTATTGTAGGTTTTAATGTGCGTAATAGAGATGTAGAAAGTATTGTAAAAGAGCTTCAAGATAAAGTGAGTGCAAAAATAAAATTACCTAGCGGTTATCGCATTGCCTATGGCGGTCAATTTGAAAATCTCATTGCTGCAAAAAAACGCTTACAAATAGCGGTGCCCATTTCATTACTACTTATTTTCATGCTCTTATTTGCAGCCTTTAGATCAGCAGCACAAGCGGGTCTTATATTTACGGCTATTCCTTTTGCAGCCATTGGAGGAATTATAGCCTTAATAAGTAGAGGCATGCCTTTCAGTATTTCTGCTGGCATTGGATTTATTGCTTTATTTGGCGTAGCGGTATTAAATGGTATCGTACTGATTGCAGAATTCAATCGACTAAAAAATAATTTAGAACTGAGTTTAATGGAGCGCATAATTCAAGGGTCGAAATCAAGAATACGCCCGGTATTAATGACCGCTAGTGTAGCATCGCTTGGCTTTTTACCTATGGCATTATCGCATACTGCGGGTGCAGAAGTACAAAAACCACTAGCTACCGTTGTAATAGGTGGATTATTAACAAGCACACTACTCACCTTATTTTTATTGCCCGTAATTTATTACCTAATGGAAAATAAAATAGCTAAAAAAACAATGCTGCTAATTTGCTTAATAGGATTACTTCATCCATCATCTAGTAGCGCACAAGAGCACACTATTTGGAAGCAATGTCTGCAAATGGGATTGCATAACAACTTGCAACTACAAGCCAATAAATATGAAATGTTGCAGGCTAAATCTAGTGCGCATGCAGCTATTGATTTTGGAAGAACCAATGTTCAATACATGAAAGGGCAATATAATTCGGAGAGCAAACAAGATAATAATATTAGCATTACACAGACTTTAGCTTTCCCAACTACGAGTATTGCCAATTATCGTGCATTGCAACAACAAACAAACGTAGCTGCTGCTAATTTTGAATTATCGAGTTATGAGTTGCACTACAAAATAAACCTTGCCTTTATAAAACTATTATATCTGCATAGCCAAATAAAACTGTTATACGAACAGGATAGCCTATATAAAAAACTGAGTGTGCTTTCAGAAAAGCGCTTTAAAGTAGGAGAAGCTACTCAACTAGAATGGTTGCTTGCACAGTCCAAAACTAAAATGAATCAATCTAAAATTGAATTGCAAAAAGGCAACCTTGAGCAAAGCATAGTAGCATTAAAAACATTAATGAATGCCACATTAGACTTATCATTAGGGAATGAAGACACGCTTTATGCATTAGCAATAAGCAAGCAAGAATTAGCAACTGATCACCCTTTAAAAGAGCTCAGTTTTGCTAAATACCAATTAAGTATTGCACAGAAAAAGGCAGAGCAAAATAGACTAGCGCCTGATATTTCTATTGGTTACTTTAACCAAACACTTATTGGCAGCACCATAAGCGAACCTTTAGTAAGAATTGCTGGACAAAATGATCGCTTTCAAGGTATGCAAGTAGGCATTCAAATACCCTTGTTTTTTAATGCGCAGCAATCTAAAATAAAAGCAGCTAAATGGAATATGCTGAGTCAAGAAAAAAACAAAGAGCAAACAATATTAGAAATTAATAGTGCTTTAGAAAATGCGCGTGCTGAGTATCAAAAGCAATTGCAACAGATTCGTTTTTATCAGCAAGAGGCTTTGCCGCAAGCTAATATTCTTTTGTCGCAAGGCAATGCAAGTTATAAAGCGGGTGAAATAAACTATATCGCCTATTTGCAAATTTTAGATGCCGCATTGTCCATTAAAAACGATTATTTACAAAATTTACATGCCTACGATGAAGCGATTATTCAACTAGCTTATTGGAATGGCACTAATTATCAACCTTAATAATTATTTTATGAAAAAGAATATCAACAAACTAATCCTTGCAGCTGTGCTGATGGTTTTCACACAATGCAAACAGTCGAAAACGGCTGAAGAAAAAACACTTACTCCCAATGTCGATACCAATCATGTAATACTTACTGAAGCGCAATTTAAAGAAGCGGGCATTGAATTAGGTACTTGGAGCACACGGTCTATCAGTAGCACCATAAAAGCTAATGGAAAATTAGATGTACCCCCTCAAAACATGTTGAGCATTAGTGTTCCACTAGGCGGTTTAGTAAAACAAACAGCACTTTTACAAGGCACGCACGTTAAAGTAGGTGATGTATTAGCTGTATTAGAAAACAGTGAGTATATAAAACTACAGCAAGAATATGCAGAAGCATATCATCAACTAATTTATTTAGAATCAGAAAAAAATAGACAAGGTGAATTGCAAGCAGCGCAAATTAATGCCACTAAAACGTATCAAAAATCAATTGCCGACTATGATATGATGAAAGTGCGTGTAGAAGCGCTAAAGCAACAATTAGTATTGTTAGGTATTAGTCCAAAAACAGTACTCGAAGGAAAAATTAGCAGCACTATTAGTCTGCGCTCAAGTATTGATGGCTTTGTAACCAAAGTATTGGTCAACAAAGGAAAATTTGTACAAACCAATGAAGTGCTTTTTGAATTAGTAGATACACGTCATACGCATTGCGAATTGCAAGTATTTGAGCAAGACATTCCTTTTATACAATTAAATGACAAAGTTGAATTTTCATTAACCAGCGATGCTACCAAAAGAAAAGCATGTATACATCTAATTGGAAAAGAAATCAATAGCGATCGCACCGTGCAAGTGCATTGCCATATGGACAAAGAAGATCCAAGTTTATTACCCGGATCTTATATCACAGCCTATATCTACCCTGCTAGCAAAAGCACTACAGCATTGCCTAAAGCCGCTTTTGCATTGGGCGAACAAACAAATTATATCTATATTTTAGAATCGATAAGTGCCGAAAAAAAGGAGAAGGGTATAAATGAAAACAAGTATCATTTTTTACAAGTACCGATACGCACTTTTGGTAGCGACGATCAATTTATGGCCTGTAGTATTCCAAACACTTTATCGAGCACCAGTAAAATTGTATTAAAAAATGCCCACATTTTAAGAGCCGTTTTGCTCAATAAAACGCAGGCAGAGTAAGTAGGCTTATTTACCAAACTTCTTTTTCAATAAGCTCAAAGCATCGTCTATATTATTAGAGGGTGCTGAACTTGTTGATGTATCTAAAGTTCTTTTAGATTTTTCTTTAAAAGCAGGCGCTTCTTGTGTTTGCTTAATAGATAAGGCAATACGTTTTCTTGCAATATCAACTTCGGTAACCTTCACCTGTACTTGCTGGTTTAATTTTAAAACCTCATTAGGATCGGTAATATATTTGTGTGCTATTTCAGAAACATGCACCAAACCATCTTGCTTTACACCAATATCTAAAAAGGCTCCAAAACGAGTAATATTAGTTACAATACCCGGAACAATCATGCCAACATAAACATCTTCGATAGCATAAATATTGGCAAACTCAAAAAGCTGCACTTCGCTACGAGGATCTAATCCCGGTTTTTTTAACTCACTAATAATATCGGTAATAGTATGCAATCCAAATTGTTCATTGGTATATTTTGCTGCTACAAT
Source organism: Chitinophaga pinensis (assembly GCA_945872085.1). GTDB lineage: Bacteria > Bacteroidota > Bacteroidia > Chitinophagales > Chitinophagaceae > CAIWHF01. The sequence continues at coordinate 65,864 of CAMBYG010000003.1, forward strand.
TTGATTTAGCAAATTCGTATTTCCTATCAATTGTTTTACATCTACATTCAAATCCTTCGCCATCAAAGCTACTATGGGATAAGCTTCTGGGTGCACGGCGCTGGCATCTAGGGGTTCTTCGCTCGAAGGTAATCTTAAAAATCCAGCACATTGTTCAAATGCTTTTCCTCCTAATCGTGGAACTTTCAATAAATCTTTTCTCGATTTGAAAGCCCCTAATTCTGATCGTTGTTTTACAATATTTTCTGCAATTGAGGGACCAATACCGCTTACATAACTCAACAAGTGTTTGCTAGCCGTATTTAAATTTACACCAACCGCATTTACGCAACTGATCACCGTTTGATCAAGGCGTTCTTTTAAGCGCACTTGATTAACATCGTGTTGGTATTGACCAACACCAATACTTTTAGGATCTAATTTTACCAACTCTGCTAAAGGATCCATCAATCTTCGTCCAATACTCACAGCACCTCTTACCGTAATATCGTAATCAGGAAATTCTTCGCGGGCTATTTCTGATGCGGAATAAATTGATGCTCCATCTTCATTAACTAAAAATATTGGGAGATTTAAGTTTAACGATTTTATAAATTGCTCTGTTTCCCTTCCGGCAGTACCATCACCAATGGCAAAGGATTGTGTTTGATATTTTCCTACTAAGTGTTGAATGGTATAGGCTGCTGCATCTAATCTATTCTTCTCATGAATGTAGATCAAATCAGTATGTAATAAATTCCCACTTTCATCTAAGCATACAATTTTACAACCTGTTCTATATCCCGGATCAATAGCCAATAAGCGCTTGCCACCTAGTGGCGACGACAATAACAATTGTCGAAGATTTTCTGCAAATACTTGTATAGCCTCCTCATCTGCTTTTTGTTTTAATGCCGTTCTAAATTCTGCTTCTAAACTCGGCTGCAATAATCGGCGATACGCATCTTTAATGGCTTTTTTCACTTGCTCTGCAGCATCATTGCTCGCTACTATTTTCTTTTTCTCAATTTGGAATAGGGCTGTTTCTTCTTCTGGTGCAATGCTCATTCTCAATACGCCTTCCATAAAACCCCGCATAATGGCTAATGTTCTATGTGATGGAATTTTAGCAATCGGCTCATCAAAATCGAAATAATCTTTATACTTCGCTGCTTCTGTTTCTTTATCTGCAATGAGTTTACTTTTAAAGAGCGCTTGCTCTTCAAATAGCTTTCTTATATCCGCACGAATAAGAGCATCTTCATTAATCCATTCTGCTATGATATCACGAGCCCCTTGCAAGGCAGCATCTGTGCTCGCTATTGCTTCATTTAAAAATAGTTTAGCTTGCTCCTCTACAGCTATTGCTTGTTGTTCCATTAGCAGCACAGCTAAGGGTTCTAAACCATGCTCACGAGCAGTTTGCGCTTTGGTTTTACGCTTCGGTTTATAAGGCAAATAAATATCTTCCAATTCCGCCAAGCTACTTGCAGCATTTATTTTTTCTTGCAAAGCTGGCGTCATCTTCTCTTGATCGGTAATGGTTTTTTCAATAAACGCTTTACGCTCCGAAAAATCTTTTTGAAACGTAGCCTCATCAATTATTTGTTGAATCACGACTTCATCTAAGGCACCTGTTTTATCTTTTCTATAACGGGCAATAAAAGGGATGGTTGCCCCCTCGGCTACTAATTGTAAAACGGCTTCTACTTGCTGTTGCGATAAGCGCAAGACCAAGGCTACGCTTTTGGAAAAAGATATCATACGATAATATAAATTTAAAGATTGCTAAAGTACTTCTATAATTGAAAAGATAAAAGTTGATTTTAATAAGGTAGGGGCTAAAACAGCAAACAATGAAATGCCTTTAGGGTTGTTCTCCGCCTATTAGTATCTTTTTATTAGGGCTTTTATAGCTTTCGAATATATTTTCATATTGATAATCAACTATTTACAAATTTAAAACGAATAATTTTTAGCTTAAAAGTGGGTATTTTGGGTATTTTTTTCTACTTTTGCCCTCCCAAATCCGTTCGACTACCTATTTTTTTAGGTATCCAAAGTTGAGCCGAACGATTGGGATATTTTTTAACAAAAAACATTTTTTATGTCAACAAACACCCTTCAAAACTATGAGTTGATGGTGATTTTCACTCCCGTATTATCGGAGGAAGATTTCAAAGCTGCTCAAAAGAAGTTTGCTAGCATCGTTACAGACAACGGCGGCAACATCGTGCATTCTAATCCTTGGGGATTACGCACTTTAGCTTATCCAATTGATAAGAAAACAACTGGAATTTATTATGTAATGGAATTCAACGCTCCAACGGATATCGTTGCGAAAGTAGAAATTCAATTAAATCGTGATGAGACTGTAATGCGTCACATGATTACCCGTATCGATAAATATGCTGCTGCATATAATGCGAAAAAACGTGGTGCAACTCAAAACGCATAATTCACAATTAAAAAACTTAAACAATGGCAAAAGCAAACGATATAAAATACCTTACTTCGACCCGAGTAGAGAAGCGCCAAAAGAAATATTGCCGCTTCAAAAAAATGGGCATTAGATATGTAGATTACAAAGACGCTGAGTTTTTGAAAAAATTCTTAAACGAACAAGGTAAAATGTTACCTCGTAGAATCAGTGGTAATTCATTAAAATTCCAACGTAAAGTGGCACAAGCGATTAAAAAAGCGCGTCAAATGTCATTATTACCTTATGTTACTGACCTTTTAAAGTAAAAAAATCATGCAAGTAATCTTAATAAAAGACGTAGATAATTTGGGTTCTGCCCACGAATTAGTTTCTGTAAAACCAGGATATGCAAGAAATTTTCTTATTCCTGAAAAATTTGCAGTAGAAGCAAGTTCTTCTAACTTGAAAATGTTAGAAGAGCGTCGCAAACAATTACAAAAACGCGAAGAAAAACTATTAGCTGAAATCGCTAAAGTAACCGACGTATTAAAAGCAGCGCCTGTTAAAATTGGTGCTAAATTAGGCGTTAACGGTAAAATCTTTGGTTCTGTTACTTCTATCCAATTAGCGCGCGCTATCCGTGAGCAAAAAGGATATGAAATTGACCGTCGCCGTATCACTATCTTAGAAGATGTGAAAGAAGCGGGAACTTACAATGCTCAAATCGATTTCGGAAAAGAAAATATATTAGAACTTTCTTTCGAAGTAATTGGCGAATAGTATTTGCTAAAATAAATATAAAAGTCCCGCAGTAGCGGGACTTTTTTTTATTAACTACTTCTTAAAAAATAACTTTTATAAGCTTACGGTATTTCCTACCTTTGCGCTGCTATGCAAATAGAAATTTTAAAATCAAAAATTCACCGCGTTACCGTTAAAGAAGCCAACCTTCATTATATAGGTAGTATCACCATTGATGAAGATTTAATGGACGCAGCCAATTTAATAGAACACGAAAAAGTACAAATCGTTAATATCAACAACGAAAGCCGATTTGAAACCTACGTGATTAAAGGCACGCGTGGCTCAGGCATGATTTGTTTGAACGGTCCTGCATCGCACCATGTTACCCTTGGCGATACCATTATTATTATGGCCTACGCGCTTATGGATTTTGAATTGGCTAAGCAATTTAAACCCCGCGTAATTTTTCCGAATGAGCATAATTTATTGTAAATTTAACTAGTTAAACTGCGTGCTTCAGTGGCACTAGATTACATTTGGTTGCCCTAGATAAATTATACGTCATGAAAAAAAGAATTATACAAGCCCTACAATATATCTTCTTCCTAGGACTAGGTTTATTTCTTATTTATTGGAAAGCAGCCCATCTCAGCCCAGCACAAAAGCAACAATTATATGATGCCTTTGGCACGGTCAACTTAGGCATGCTCACCCCCGTGATTATTGTCGGATTTTTATCGCATTGGTTTAGAGCTATGCGCTGGCGCTTATTGCTGCAGCCGCTCGATATACATACAGGAAAACTCAATACTATATCTGCTGTTATGATTGGCTACTTAGCCAATTTATTAGTGCCGCGTATGGGTGAAGTAGCAAAATGTACCGTTTTGGCCAAACACGAAAAAGTGCCGGCCGATAAAATGGTGGGCACTATAGTATCGGAGCGCATTTTTGATTTAGTATGCTTGCTGATTATTAGCATCCTTGCCTTTGCCTTACAATACAACATTGTAGGCAATTATATGAGTCAACTAAGTATGCAATATAAGGGGAATGGCTATCGATGGATCTTTTTTGTAGTCTTTGCATTGTTGTTAATTGGCTTTGTGTATTGGTTGAAAAAGAAAAAAAAGGGAAGTAAAGTTTATAATCTTTTAAAAGGTGTTGGTGCCGGCATAGCCTCTATTTGGCGAATGCAAAACAGAGGATTATTTCTTTTTTATACCCTGCTAATTTGGGGTATGTATATCCTAATGATCATCATCGGTTTTAAAAGCATGCCTGTAACAGCCTCTTTCGGAATCTTTGAAGCCTTAGTTGTATTAGTTTTTGGTAGTGTGGGCATGATTGTAACCCAAGGCGGCATTGGCGCCTACCCCGTTATTGTTGGTCAGATATTAATGCTCTATGGCATTGCCGAGCCTAGCGGTTTGGCCTTTGGCTGGGTAAGCTGGATGGCGCAAACGGGCATTATCATTATTTTTGGCGTATTGGCCCTCATATTACTTCCACTTTTCAATAAACACTATGGAAAAAATAGATTGGATTAAAAGTAAAATCAAAACACTTAGCGAACTCCAAGCTTTAAGTCATACATGGAAAACACTCAGCAAACAAATTGTTTTTACCAATGGTTGTTTTGATATTTTACACCACGGACATTTAGATTTGATTGCTAAAGCGGCCGACCAAGGTAATATATTAGTGGTGGGCATCAACAGCGATGCTTCCGTAAAACGATTGAAAGGCGCAGAGCGACCTATTAACAACGAAAACGATCGCGCGTTTCAGATGGCCTCTCTATTATGCGTAGATGCTGTTTATATTTTCGAAGAAGATACGCCCTTAGCAACTATTGAAGCACTACAACCACAGGTACTTGTAAAAGGTGGCGACTATACCCTAGATGCAATAGTTGGTGCGCAAGAAACCATTGCAAGAGGCGGACGAGTAGCCATCATCCCTTTTGTAACGGGTTATTCTACCACCTCAACCATAAAAAAGATTCAAACTTTATAAAAATTAAAAAGACGCCATGCGGCGTCTTTTTAATTTAATAGCTATTTCATGTTTTTCTTTTAGGTTCTTGAATTATACATTTGCCACTTTTCTATAAACAATATTATCAGACTCAAGACCTTGCTGTTCTAAATAGCGATCTATTGCTTCCGTCCTAATCAATACGCCGTCTTTATCAATGATATAAGATGCATAATTTAATGATGAAAGTAGTAAATGTGCTTTGCTATGTTCTTGATTACCTCTTGCTGCTGCCAGGTATTCCATGACTATAACAGGCTCATTTTCTTGTAGAAAGTTAGCAGCTCCCTGAATCACCTGGTGCTCAGCACCTTCTACATCAATTTTAAAAAACGTTGGCTGAATACTATTTTTCTTTACAAATACATCTATGCTTGTTGCTTGTACATCATGTTTCTTTGGTACATATTGAGCAAACCATTGTTCCTTTTCAAACTGATGCACATCTAGCGCATTATACTCTGAGTATAAATTAGGAAATTCGTAAAAAGAAAGTAGCTCTTCTTTATTAGCAATAGCAAGATGATAACTGTAAATTTTTTTATGTTGCTGAATATTGGCGGAGAGTATAGTATAACTTTTCGAAGATGGCTCGAAAGAATAAACAAATCCTTCATTGTCAATAAGCTCGGCAGCCAACAATGAAAAATAACCATAATGCGCTCCTATATCAAAAAATACATCTTGCGCTTTCAAATTATTTATTAAAAACCTTGCTAAGCGTATTTCTGAATCGTGCGATTTGCCCCCTGTTAAAAAAATATCGGTTGCCGCAGGCAAGGCGATGAGCATTTCTTTTCCAAAAAATAAAGAGGCCTTCAACTTCCATTCCTTTTTAACGATAGGATAAATTATTGTTCTAAAGCCAATAGCCAAAGCATATTTGATTGGATGATTAAGAAAGCGTTGAAACTTGGAATAGCTAGCTACCCGCTCTACGTGATTTAATTTTTGATTGCTGTTATCGCTCATTTATCCTGAAATAGTTCTATTAAATTTAGCAATTTATTTTCAGAAAAAGAACTGCTACGGCTCATTAAACGTTCCATTTATTAATACGGTATCTTTAGAATCATAATAGTTTGAGAACCATGTAGGTGCTAATGAACATTGTATTTTTCCATTAACACTTCCAGCAACCAAATAACCACTATGCATGGATATGTAACAGTTTCCTTTGTAATAAAAACTTACTGAAATGCTATCTGGATTGTTACTTGAAGACTGTTTTATTGCATAAGTCCCAGGAGTATTTATACGAGAATATTCTGAGTAAATTGTAAAATTATTGCCATTATCACTGCATGCTAAAATCGTAATAGCCTTTCCCTGTTCTAATCTAACGTTATTAGAAGAAAACTTATCCTGATTGACTTGCCAATAAGAAAAATTGCGGGTGTCTTTCTTTTTACAATTGGTAAATGACAGCAGTAAAAGAACATATAAAATATAGGATAACTTTTTCATGGCTTTATAATTGATGACTAAAACAAATATAATAGTAG
>CAMBYG010000004.1 GCA_945872085.1 Chitinophaga pinensis
CATTCTTGATCTATGGCTGCATTCATAAAAAAGGCAGTCATGGTTGGTGCGGGTCCATTAATAGTCATCGACACCGATGTTTTAGGATCGGCTAATCTAAATCCAGAATATAATTTCTTAGCATCATCGAGGCAGCAAATACTTACACCGGCATTACCTACCTTACCAAAAATATCTGGTCTATAATCGGGATCTTGCCCATATAAAGTAACGCTATCAAACGCTGTACTCAAGCGCTTTGCAGGCATACCTAAGGATACATAGTGGAAACGCTTGTTGGTGCGCTCTGGTCCGCCTTCGCCAGCAAACATACGCGTAGGATCTTCGCCTTCTCTTTTAAAAGGATAGATACCTGCAGCATACGGAAACTCACCCGGGAAGTTTTCAGTTAATACCCAATGTAAAACCTCACCCCAAGCTTCAAATTTAGGCACTGCTACTTTTGGTATTTCATTATGCGATAGTGAAGTGCTGTGTGTTTTTATTTTTAATTCTTTGTCGCGTACTTTAAAAACATAATACTCGTCTTGGAACAATCGTTTTTTAAGCGTCCAGTTTTCAAGTACTTGTTTATTTTTAGGATCAAGATTAAGTTGTAGATTTTGATAGGTCTGTTCTAATACCTTAATCAATCTATCTTTATCTTCAATAGCTTCGTGCTGTAGCGTTTCAATTGTTTTTTGAATACTAAATAATTTTTGCGCTATAGCAGCTTGATCTTTTACCCAATTGGAATAGGTTCTATTATTTTCAGAAATTTCGCTGAGATAGCGCACGCGTGCTGGTGGAATGATGAACACTTTTTCGCTCATTTCTTCGCTACTCATAAAACTACTTTGCAAAGGCGCCTTTGTTTTTCTACAAATCACATCCATCAAAGCACGATACATGGTATTGGTTCCAGGGTCGTTGAATTGTGATGCAATAGTACCAAACACGGGCATTTGATCAATATCTTCATCAAATCGTTTATGATTACGTTGGTATTGTTTCTTTACATCTCTCAACGCATCCATAGCGCCGCGCTTATCGAATTTATTGATAACTACTAGATCTGCAAAATCCAACATGTCAATTTTTTCTAATTGTGTAGCAGCACCATATTCCGGTGTCATTACATATAAGCTAGCATCGCAGTAGTCGGTAATTTGCGTATCGCTTTGTCCAATTCCTGATGTTTCTAAAATGATCAAATCAAAATCGGTAGCCTTATAAATACTTAACGCATCTTGAATATATTTTGAAACAGCTAAATTGCTTTGACGCGTAGCCATAGAGCGCATATATACGCGACTATTTTTAATAGCATTCATACGAATACGATCGCCCAATAAAGCACCGCCCGTTTTTCGTTTAGAAGGATCTACGGAGATAATGCCAATTTTCTTTGGCGCGTGTTCAAAATCTAAAAGGAAACGACGAACGATTTCATCTACCAACGAACTTTTACCAGCGCCACCTGTACCGGTGATACCTAATACAGGAATCGCTTTTTGTTTAGCTGCAACCGATTGCAATAAAGCATGGGTATGTGGACTATCCGGAAAATTTTCTACAGCTGAAATATAATTGGCTAATTGCGCAGCAGTAGGCTGATCGGGAAATTGGGTAGTGGCATCTGTTAATTGACCTGTTGGGAAATCTGCTTTTTCAATCAAATCATCAATCATTCCTTGAAGGCCCATTGCGCGTCCATCGTCTGGACTGTAAATTCTTGTAATTCCGTAAGCGTGCAATTCTTCAACTTCTGAAGGTAAGATAACACCGCCACCGCCACCAAATAATTTGATATGGCTACCCCCTTTTTCTTGAAGGAGGTCGTACATGTATTTAAAATATTCCACGTGCCCACCTTGGTAAGAGGTGATTGCAATAGCATTTGCATCTTCTTGAATAGCACAATCAACTACTTCTTGCACACTTCTATCGTGCCCGAGGTGAATCACTTCGGCACCACTACTTTGCATCACACGACGCATAATATTGATAGCGGCATCGTGCCCATCAAAAAGAGCAGCAGCCGTAACGATTCTGATTTTATGCTTTGGAGTATAAGCCATATTAATTGGTGTTGGAATTGGATGCAAATTTACAAAACAGAACTTGGAATGCCTATGAATTAGGCTAATAAAAAAAGCGTTCCAAATATTGGAACGCTTTTTTTTGCTATAAATTTTTTAGTAAAGACTATTCTTTATCATCATCTTTCATACGACGAGACTCAGAACCTTCACCATGGTGGTGACCTTTAGTGCAGAAGTTTTTAGAAATACCTACAGCAAAGTTTTGAGCTCCGAAATTGAAACCTAAAGAGCTAGTATTTAAAGAACGTTTGTTAGCGAAATCAGTTGTTACATTTGAATAGCTTAATGATCCAAAAGAAATATTAACTGCGAAGCCATTTTTAATGTTCATACCAATACCTGGGATAAGAGCTGGATTGAATCCGCTATAAGAATCTTCAGTAGAAGTAGTGTTTGTAGCACCAGAGATAGCACCAGTAGTAGTAGTAGATTTACCACTTAATACGTTGATGTTCATGTGACCATACAAGAAGAAAGTTTTGCTGATCCATTGTGTATAACGAACAAAAGGACCGAAAGCGTAATTTCTATCTTGAACGCGAGTATCAGTAGCGATATTGTTAGAAGTGTTACCACCTAAACCAATATTCATACCTAAAGTCCAATGATTGTTCATTTGATATCCAAAACCTGGAGCGATTTCCCAAGAATTATCTTTAGCAACAGTAGAAGCACCTACAACACCGCCAACTGGAGCAGGAGTAGATTTATTTTTGTCTTGGTTGTAACTTGCGTTACCATAAAGAAGCCAGCTATTAGCTTGAGCGTTAGCTGCAGAAAAACTACTAACAGCTAAAAGAGCGAGAATCAATTTTTTCATACAATTTGTTTTTTTGTTTTGAATTACAAACATAGGGATAATAAAATTGTAATGCAAGTACTTTTATAAAAAAATCTTAAAATTTTAAAAAAATTAGTATAAATAACTGTTTATCAATTATTTAAACCACGTACTATACATCAAATAATTATTAGAAATGCGCTCAATTTCCTGTTTTTGTAGCGATTCACTAACACTTTTTACCTTTTTTGCAGGCACGCCAGCATAGATACTTCCTGGCTCAACTACTGTATTTTCAAGCACTACAGCGCCTGCAGCTATTATACTACCACTCCCTATCTGCACATTATCCATTACAATAGCCCCCATACCAATAAGTACATCATCAGCAATGGTGCAACCGTGTACAATTGCATTGTGGCCAATGCTTACATTATTGCCAATGTGCACTTGTGTTTTTTCGTAGGTGCAATGTAAGCAAGCACCATCTTGAATGTTTACTTTATTGCCAATGCGTATGCTATTTACATCGCCACGCACCACCGCATTAAACCAAATACTACAGTCTTCACCAAAAACTACATCGCCAACAATAGTAGCATTGGGTGCTATAAAACAAGTGCTTGGAATTTGAGGCAGAACGCCTTTAACTGGAAGTATTATTGACATCGATTCTTTTTTATGTGGACAAATATAATTCCTTTAGAGGGGATGTAGAAGTAACTTTGCAGTGAATTTCTATTTTATATGCAAACCTACTTAAATCTACTTCAACATATTCTAGATCATGGCGTGCTTAAAGAAGATCGCACCGGCACGGGCACCATTAGTTGCTTTGGCTATCAAATGCGTTTCGATCTAAGCAAGGGCTTTCCGATGGTTACTACCAAAAAATTGCACCTAAAATCCATCATTCATGAGCTTTTATGGTTTTTGAAAGGAGACACTAATATCGCCTATTTAAAAGAAAATGGGGTGAGCATTTGGAACGAATGGGCTGATAGCGATGGGAATTTAGGCCCTGTTTATGGCCATCAATGGCGTAGTTGGACAGGCGCAGATGGAACTGTTCACGATCAAATTATAGAGGTGCTTCAGCAATTAAAAACGAATCCCGATAGCAGACGCATGATTGTGAACGCTTGGAATGTTGCTGATTTACCTAAAATGGCTTTAAGTCCTTGTCATGCCCTATTCCAATTTTATGTAACACCACCGAATAAAGAAAAAGGAGAATCAAAATCTAAATTAAGTTGTCAGCTATACCAGCGAAGTGCTGATACATTTCTGGGTGTGCCTTTCAATATTGCTTCTTACGCATTATTAACGATGATGATGGCACAAGTAGTAGATATGGAAGCAGGCGAGTTTATACACACCTTCGGCGATGTACATTTGTATAGCAATCATATAGAGCAAGCAAAATTGCAACTGAGCAGAACACCTTATGAATTACCTACTCTAAAAATAAACCCTGCCGTTAAAGATCTCTTTGCATTTAAATTTGATGATTTTACCTTAGAAAATTATCAAGCACATCCTCATATTAAAGCACCTGTAGCAGTTTAAAAAACAATACATGAAGATTTCTGCAATTGTAGCAATGGATTCACAAAATGGAATTGGCATTAATAACCAATTGCCTTGGCATTTACCCAATGATTTAAAATTTTTTAAGTCTGTAACCATTGGCAAACCCATCATCATGGGGCGAAAAACATTTGAATCATTGGGCCGGCCATTACCGGGTCGTTTGAATGTAGTTATCAGCTCGCAACAATTGGCTTTGCCAGAAGGCGTAATTGTACTTCCATCTATTGATGCTGCTCTTGCGTATGTGGCAGCTCAGCAGCATGAAGAAGTTTTTATAATAGGTGGCGGACAAATTTTTGCAGCAACTATGCCCATTTTAGATACGCTCTATATCACCGAGGTGCATACCACTGTAGCTGCAGATATTTTCTTCCCTATAATTGATGCAGCAGATTGGAACTTAGATTGGCAAGAAGCGCATACAATAGATGAAAAGCATGCCTTTGCCTATACCTTCAAAAAATATCTTAGAAAATAAACTTGTATGAACGCTTATAAGCTGATGGCTTATTGTACATATCATTGGAAGGCCATAGGTAGACATGGAGCGCATTCTCCGAGTTTGTTTAGTTTTATTGAATTTGCAAAAAACCATCCTCACGATATTGAAAATATGCTTAGGCTTTTTTTCAGTACAAGTACACTTATTAAAAAAGAGCTTTTCCCATCCTCAATTAATTTTGATGATATAGCTAATGATACGCTTATACTCATAGAAGCCATTCACGAAAGCAAAGCACACACCAATGCATGGGAACAATTAAAAGCACATCCTAAAGTAACACGCAGTATCGATTTTTTCACTTTCGGCGTAATTTTTATAAAAGCTGATTATAAACAAAAAGAACATTTTATTGTTCGCATATAATCGTTTAAATCATACTTTATGCATCGACAAAGTTTATTGGTTTGCCTTTTTCTCGGCATTCGTTTAGCTTGCACTGCGCAAACAGCAACTTCATGGGAAGATGCCAAAGACCAAGGGCAGGCTTTAAAGAAAATAAAAATCGTGCATGAGCATCTCCAAGCATTACCAGATATATTTAATCTATTCCAAAATTTAGAAGAAGTAGATTTCTCAAACAATCGCATAAAAAGTTTACCGCCAAGTTTTTATACCTGCAAAAAATTGAAAGTGATCAATTTTTTTAACAATCAGCTTTCCGTAATAAACGATAGTATAGCGGCCTTTCAAGACCTCGAATATATTAGCTTAAATGCCAATGAACTGGTGCAGGTTAGCGCGGCCCTTTTTAGTTTGCCAAGATTAACTGAAATACACCTAAGACACAATCAAATCAGGCATTTGAGCAACTATGAAAAAACAAATTCAGCGCTCAAAAAAGTTGATATCTCCTTTAATAAAATCGACTCCTTGCCGGCTTCAATTTACAATGAAAAAAAACTCAATTATTTAGATGCGTATAATAATGAACTAGCCTTTATTTCTAGTGATATTAAAAAGTTGAGCTCCTTAAAATTTCTTTTTATAGGCAGAAATCATTTAAAATATATACCAGAAGAACTTGCATACTGCCGGCTTTTACAAGAATTAGATTTGGTTTATTGTGGAGTTATTACTTTGCCTCAATCCTTATCTAATTTGCCTAAACTAGAGCTTGTCTATATCGACAACCGAACGATTCCATTTTATTCTAATTTGAGGATGCGTTATCGGCAGAGTATTCATGTAATACCCAACGGGCAATATCCATACCGTTTTTCTCAATAAAAAAAAGGCGTGCTTATAGCACGCCTTTTTTAAAATTTTTACTTATTAATTATGGGAATTTAATGCCCGGATATTTGTTGATATCAACGCCAGGAATTGTAGATCCATAATGCAAATTAATAGCGCGAATAATTTCATTTGCAACTACTGCATATCCTCTTTGCGTACCATGTACACCATCTAAAGAGAATAAACCGCCACTTACAAAACTCACGCCAAATGTAACACCGTTGAATTTCATTCCCGCTTGCAAAGAAGCAAAGAATTTATTCATATCTACTAAAGCCCAACCTTTAGCTTGTGCTTTTGCAGCAATGATAGCATTGAAAGAAGCGGTTGCTGTTTTTGCTAAAGTAATTTCACCGGTAACATTGGTTGCGCCGTCTTTAAAATCTCCAGTTAATACATATTTATCTTCCATAGGATAGGTAACACCGTTGATCGCTAATTGTGCTGGAACGCCTGCTGCAACTGCAGTTGCATTTGGTTTTGCAATAACAGAAGAACTTGGCAATACCATTAAATCAGCAGCGGTAGCCTGGCGGCACTGACCATACAATTGACCATATAACGTTGCTTGTGCAGCTGGTAAACCTGCAGCAGTTAAAACGGTAGTCATTTGAGCGCTTAAATCTGTTAAGTTTTTATCTTTAATCAATAATGGAGTTAAGCCTGTTGTATTAAAAATAATTTTACGTTCTGGTTTTCCTAATGCTGTAAACACTTGATTCAACTGAGCAAACTGAGCATTTAAAGTAGCGATTTGTGGACCAAAATTTGGATCAGCTGCATTTAATGGATTGTACGGAACCGTAGTGAAATAAGGGATAGAAGTTACATCAGGAATATTAATCAAAGCTCCTTTTGCACCTGTTCTAGCTAAATTATTTACTACAGAGTCGTAGCAAAAACCAAACAAAGTAGTAGAAGAGATATTATTCGTTGCTGTAGGATAAGTAACACCTGTATTCACCGTGCCAACACCGCCACCAGTAGCGTATCCTAATACATCATTGGCACCTAACCAAACCGTATAAAACGTAGCTGGTTTAGATGTAGCCATAGCTAAAGCTGTTTGTAAAGGACTGTTTACCAATCTTGCTGCATAAGGATTTGCAGTTGCATATCCTGGCATGATATAATCGATACAACGAATACCTGGAATACCTACATTATTATATGGACCTGCAGCGTATACATTCGTTCCGCTACCAGCTGTATCCATAGTTCCAGAATATACTGTTGGGCCTAATGAACCTGTACTAGAAACACCCAATACATATTTTAAACTTGGCCATCCTGCATCGCCCGGTAATAATGGTTGTTTAAATTCTCCACCACCTGCAAATGCAAACATCTCTGCAAGCATATTTGGATAAGAGTTGATTTGTCCGCTTCTGTAAAGCGTACCATCGGCATAACCGGCGGTTAAGGAATTACCAATAGCCACATACGATGTGAAATTTGCATCACCACTTGTTGGTTTTGTTGGCTCTAAATTGGGCTTACAAGATGCTAGTACTAGCAATGAAGCACCTAATAAATAAATATGTTTCATAGTCTTTATTTTAAAAAATTAAAAATTATAGCTTACGCCTACTCCTCCAGCTACAGCTGCTGTTTGAATTTTACCTTTTACAGCATCTGCATTATTGTACACTTCTCTTTGTTCTGTTTGCGTATAGTAATAAGAAGCCATGATATTTAATTTATCAGACACTTTGTAAACTAAACCAGCAGTAACTAAGAAACGATTAGCATCGGGTGTTTCTGCAGAAAAATAGCCGTCTTTTACCGGAGATGGGTCGCGAGCAATACCTGCCATCAACTCTAATTTATCATTTAATTGATAATGTGCTCCTAAACGGAAAATAAATACATTTTCCCAGTTGCGTGCACTTGTAGAATTCGTTAATGTAGCTGTTGTTGTAGCATAAGTAAAATCTAAAGACTTGTAGGCTTCCCATCCTACAAAATTCATTTCCCCACTCAAGGTTAATTTGTTATTTACTTTATAGGCCAAACCTAACGATGCTACTTGAGGCATAGGTAAACTAGCGCTGAAGGTAGTTGTTGGGAAATTTGCTGAAAGAGAAGACGGAACAGTAAACACAGCATCTCCATTTTCAATATCTAAACGCACTTGTGAGCGATAACTAAGCCCCAATGTCAAGCGATCATTTAATTGTGCATGCACACCCATATTAAAGCCAATATTATTAGCTTTACCTTCTAAACGACCTACACCTTCTTTTCCATTAGGATCGAATAAAGGAATACCTTTTTCTAAAACCACAGAACCAGTAGCATACACTAAACCAGCACCGATTGAAACTTTATCGTTTACTTTATAGCTAATTGTAGGTTGGAAATTAACATTACGTAATTCGATTTTTTCGATTAAATAACGCAGGCTATTGGCATTGGTATTTCCCCAATTTACGGTGCTACCAAATGGTGTGTACACACCAAAACCTAAAGTCATTTTATCATTTAACTTGTGTGCAATATATAAGTTAAAAGGCGTAGACATAGGATTGTCTGTATTGGAGGTATAACCGGCAGTAGGTGTTTGAACAAAGGTGGTTTTACCAAAAATTCCATTGGCACTAAAATAAACTTGAGTTCCTTTAGCCGTTTTTGCTAATGCTCCAGGGTTATAAAAAATAGTTGCAATATCATAGGCAAGCGCAGTGCTACTGCCCCCCATTGCAACTTGGCGAACGCCTTGCATGTTTACCTGAAAACCTCCGGCAAAAACTACCGAGGAAGATAATAGCAAACAAGCCATAATGCTAAGTTTTCTTTTCATGTTGTTTGGTTTATAGATTATTAAATTGTTAATTGAAGTAATTCTTCACAAAATTTAAGTAACAAGATAGTAAAATTAAATTACAATTCCTATAGTGGCAATACTTACTTGGGTGCCTGGTATTTTGAGAATTTGTAAAGCACAGGCTTCTACTGTAGCACCTGTAGTTAAAACATCATCAATAATAAGTAACTGTTTACCAATTAAAAGCTCCGTATTATTTATAAAAAAGGCAGCTTCCATATTATCCACTCTTTCCGAACGTGTTTTAAGTGTTTGCGTTTGTGTAAATCGTTTTCTAACAATTGCTTTATTATAAAATGGCAGTCCCATGGCTTCTGCACAGGCAGCGGCAATCAAATTACTTTGGTTATAGCCACGCTGTTGTTCTTTCTTATAATGTAAGGGTATAGCTACAATGCCGTCTATGGCCTTAAAGGATTTTTCCTTGCTTAATTGTTGTCCCAATAGGGATCCAAAATAAGTACCTATTTCTGGGTGATGCTTATACTTTAATGCGTGCATTAATTGCTGAACATCACTTTCTTGCGTAAAATAAAATAAGGAGCTTGCATGTTGGAAAGGAAATCGGCCTGCTAAACGAAGGGTTGTTTCATTATTAGGAAGGGCATGGTAGTATGTATAGGGCAACTTATGCTCACAAGCCATACACAATATCTTTTCTTGAACTAACAAAGCCTGTTTGCATAGAGCACACAAGCTTGGGAAAAACAAATGCAATATGCTTTGTTTCCATTCTTTCCAATAACGCATTTTAAAAAACTAAAAAATTAACTTGTAAACGTCTTCTATTTTATTCACCCATTTTATTTTAATTCCAAATTTAGTGGTGTCTAAACCTTTAGCATTAGCTTTAGGAACAACAACCGCATCCATGCCCAGCTTTTCTGCTTCTGCAATTCGTTGATCAATTCTATTGACCGCTCTTATTTCACCAGAAAGTCCTATTTCCCCAATCAAAACGATATTGGAGGGCAAGGGTTTTTCTTCGTAGGAGGATAATAAAGCACATACGAGTGCTAATTCAATTGCAGGATCTTCCACCTTTATACCACCAGCAATATTTACAAAAACATCTTTGGCGCCGAACATAAATCCGCCTCTTTTTTCTAATACAGCTAACAAAAGTTGAATTCTACGCGTATCAAAACCGCTTACGGTTCGCTGCGGTGTGCCATATACCGAATTGGTAACCAAGGCTTGCACTTCTATCATAAGTGGCCTTAATCCTTCCATAGTTCCGGCAATTGCAATACCACTTAATAGCTCATCATGCTGTGAAAGTAATATTTCAGAGGGGTTAGAAACGGGACGCATACCCATCGATTGCATTTCGTAAATACCTAATTCCGATGTGGATCCAAAGCGATTTTTAAGGGTACGTACTATTCTATAGGCATAATGACGATCGCCTTCAAATTGGAGTACCGTATCTACCATATGCTCTAATACTTTTGGTCCGGCTATGGTACCGTCTTTGGTTATGTGCCCAATGATGCAAACGGGTATGTTACTTAGCTTGGCAAAGCGTTGAAATTCTGCGGCACATTCTCTTACTTGAGATACACTTCCTGCAGCACTTTCTACTAAAGATGATTCCATTGTTTGTATAGAATCTATGATGATTAAATCGGGTTTAATTTTTTTAGCTTCCTGAAAAATAGTTTGGGTAGCACTTGAATTTAATAAATAAACCTGCTCGTTTTTTAATTGCATCCGTTCTGCACGCATTTTTATTTGTTGAGCACTTTCTTCACCCGAAACGTAGAGTGTAATTTTATTTTTCCATTGCAAAGCACATTGCAAAAACAAGGTTGATTTTCCTATTCCCGGTTCGCCTGCAACCAAAATTACAGAACCGGGCACTAAGCCGCCACCCAATACTCTATTGATTTCCGCATCGGGCATTGCAATACGTTGTTCCTCCGTAAATTGCACCTCATCAATTTTTTGAGCACTAACTTTTTGTTGGCTTCCATCTTCCCAAATCTGATTCACCAATTTTTTATCTTCCTTCTGAATTACTTCTTCAACTATTGAATTCCATGCACCACAAGATGCACATTTGCCATTCCACTTCGGAGTTTCGTGACCACATTGTTGACAGAAGAAAGCTGTTTTAGTTTTTGCCATGGTATACAAATGTATAAATTTTGATGCTGGTTATTTTAAAAAGGGACGGAGAAATACAATTATAAAAAAATGAAAATAGACCTAAAATAAAAAAGCCATTCCGAAGAATCGGAACGGCCTAACTTACTAACCCAGTAAATTCACAACTAGTACAAAGGTACAAAATCATGGCAAACTGAAAAAAGATTTTAAAATATTGCTATCAAAAAAAATAATAATGGTTTTAAAAACATTAATAAAATTTTTAATTATTTATATTTACAATTCATAATTAATTGATTTTGAATACTTATGCCATAACAAAATTAATTATATATATATTTTATCAATCAAAATTAAATTATTGTAATGTATAAAAAAGCAAATGGTTAACAATCCACTTTCATATTACAATTTATTTTATTCTTTAGTTTTTTCAAATTTGAGTCTATTTTGGGGGTAGTTTTCCTCTCAAGGATTGTAATTTGCACTAAAAATTGTAGTTTTCAACATGATTCCAGTATTTAAACCCTTAGCAGTACCTAAACGGTCCTTTTTACCCCAAGACTTTACCATTACCACTTGGGAAGCCCTTGCGCCTTATGTGCAACAACTAATTGATTTTCAGTTACCTACGTTGGAAGTATTTAAGCAATGGCTCCTGAATGTAAGTGAATTAGAAGCCGTTATTAGCGAGGATGCTTGTTGGAGACAGATAAAAATGACCTGCAATACGCAAGACCCTAGCTTAGAAGAAGCCTATACTTATTTTGTAATGGAAATAGAACCCCCTTTAAAGCCCTTAGCTTTTGAGTTACAAAAAAAACTAGATCAAGC
This sequence comes from Chitinophaga pinensis, assembly GCA_945872085.1. Classification (GTDB taxonomy): domain Bacteria; phylum Bacteroidota; class Bacteroidia; order Chitinophagales; family Chitinophagaceae; genus CAIWHF01. The sequence continues at coordinate 11,973 of CAMBYG010000004.1, forward strand.
TCCTTTTAAAAAGGATTTGGATAGGGCAACTTATTTCCCCTATTTGAGAAGTATTGCCAATGCCATAGCCCTATACAAGGAAGAAAATATTGCCATTCAGGCAGATATCAATGTGCTAGCGCAACAATATGGTGCTACCGCTTCCAAAATGACCATTCATTTTCAGGAAAAGGAATACACCCTGCAACAAGCAGCAAAATTTCTGCAAAGCAGTGAGGCTAACATTAGAAAGGAAGTATTTCATTTGATTTCAAAAAGAAGATTAGCAGACCAACAAGTGCTGAACGATCTTTTTAATCAATTGGTAGAAAAAAGAAATCAAATAGCATTAAACGCTGGTTTTGAAAATTATAGAGATTATAAATTTAAAGAACTGGGACGATTCGACTATAGCGTTCAAGACTGTTTCGAATTTCATGAAGCTGTCAAAGAGCATATTGTTCCCATTCAAAAGAAACTACTACAACATAAAAAATCACTACTAAATCTTCCAGGAGCATTACGACCTTGGGATACCAGCGCTACTCCGAAAGGACAAAAAGCACTAAGTCCTTTTACGGATGGTAAAGATTTAGCAACAAAATCAATTCATGTATTTGAAAAATTGAACCCTTACTTTTCTTCTTGTATAGCAAGCATGCAATCGATGGGTAGATTAGATTTAGATAGTAGAAAAGGTAAAGCACCTGGTGGATATAATTGTCCACTAGCAGAAACAGGAGTGCCTTTTATTTTTATGAATGCCGCTGGTACGCACGGAGATGTTATTACCATGATGCATGAAGGCGGTCATGCTTTTCATTCCTTTTTATCCCATCCGCTTACCCTAAGTGCATTTAAAGAATATCCAATGGAAATTGCCGAACTAGCGAGCATGAGTATGGAATTATTTTCCATGGAGCATTGGGATGTTTTTTACGAAAATAAAGCGGACTTAAAAAGAGCGCAACTAGAAGAATTAGAGCGCATCATTGATGTACTCCCTTGGATAGCAACAATTGATTCTTTTCAACATTGGCTTTATACCAATCCAGCGCATACCGAAGCTGAACGCACACAAGCATGGATTGCAACCTTAGATAAATTCTCTACGCAAGAGGTAGATTGGAGCGGATTAGAAACAATCCGTGCTGCTTCTTGGCAAAAGCAATTGCATTTATTTGAAGTGCCTTTTTATTATATTGAATATGGCATTGCACAATTAGGTGCATTAGCTATGTGGCGCCAATACAAACAAAATAAAGAACAAGCCTTGGCAAATTATTGTAATGCGCTGAGCTTGGGATATACCAAAACGCTGAAAGAACTCTATCAAATTGCTGGAATACAATTTGATTTTAGTCCAGCTTATATTAAAGAACTTGCTGCTTTTGTATCAGCAGCAATAGAGGAGATGATTTAATACCATGCTATTAAAAATACACCCAGATAATCCGCAAGAGCGCTTGCTGCAACAAGTAATTGATTGCATAAAAGCCGGCGGGGTAATTATTTACCCCACCGATACCGTATATGGATTGGGCTGTGATATTTATAATCAAAAAGCCATAGAGCGTATTTGTAAAATAAAAGAGGTGCTTCCAAAACAAGCACAATTTAGTTTTGTATGTAGCGATTTAAGTCATTTAAGCAACTATACAAAAAATGTAAACACCCCTATTTTTAGATTATTAAAGCAGTGTTTGCCGGGGCCCTATACCTTTATTTTGGAGGCCAATAAAGAAGTGCCTAAACATTTGAAAATAAAAAAAGACACCATTGGTATTCGAATTCCAAATCATGCAATTACACAACAACTCATTAGCTTATTAGGCCACCCTATCATGAGCATGTCATTACCACCAAACGAATGGGACAGCTATGAAACAGACCCTGAAGAAATTTGGCAACGATTTTCTAAAGTTGTAGATTTAGTAATTGATGGCGGTATTGGACAAAAACAACTATCTACCATTATAGATTGTACAGCAGAAAACCCCCTTATTTTAAGAGAAGGTGCTGGCGCAATACCAGCATCCATAATATAGCGGACCATGTATTCACAAGAACAAGAAAAATATTATTTTGATCAGGCTAAACAATTTCTGGCTAATGATGTGCCTGAAGATGAGGCCGCTTACGAATTGCTAAAAAAGGTTATCAAATATGCCGATTGGAAATACTATGTGCAAAGCAATCCTCTATTAGCAGATGTAGAATACGATATCCTTTTCAAACAATTACATCGTTTCGAACAAGCACATCCGCAATGCATAAAAAATGATTCGCCCACACAGCGCGTTGCTATGGGCTTAAGTGAACGGTTTCCGAGTGTAGCGCATTTAGTACCCATGCTAAGTTTAGAGAATACGTATAATGAACAAGATATTTTAGATTGGGATAAAAAGTGTAGAGAATCTTTACAAGTAAATGCAATTACCTATTGCATAGAACCTAAATATGATGGCGCTAGTATCTCATTAGTATACCAAAACAATTTACTAGATCGTGGTATAACTAGAGGAGATGGTGTAAAAGGGGAAGAAATTACGAATAATGTAAAACAAATAAGAAGCATCCCTCTAAGTGCTTCGTTTATAGAAAAAGGTATTGAGCAAATTGAAATTAGAGGAGAGGTAGTAATACATAAAGCCATCTTTGATGCCTATAACCAACAACGGGCAGAGGAAGGATTAGCCCCTTTGGCCAATCCAAGAAATGCAGCATCGGGCACCCTTCGCATGTTGGATGCTCAAGAAGTAGCAAAGCGAAAACTTACCGCCATTGCTTATCATGTAAGTAATATAACAGCGTCTCCAGCTGCGGTATTGCCAAATACTCATTACGACATGGTGCGCTTTCTAGCCCAAGAGGGTTTCCCAACACCCATTCAAGAAATGCGGGTGTGTTCTACCATACAAGAAGTAATTGCTACTTGCAATAAATTTGAACAAGAAAGAGATCAATTGCCATTTGAAATAGATGGTATGGTTATTAAAGTAAATGACTTATTGCAACAAGAGCAATTAGGTATGACCTCTCACCATCCTAGATGGGCGGTAGCATTTAAATTTAAAGCGCGACAAGCAACAAGCAAATTACTAAAAGTAGAATTTCAAGTTGGGAGAACCGGCAGCATTACGCCTGTAGCAAAAATTGAACCCGTTCCCATTGGTGGGGTAGTAGTAAGTTCTATTTCTTTATTTAATGAAGAAGTAGTGGCGGAAAAAGATTTAATGATTGGCGATTATGTTTTATTAGAACGAGCCGGTGATGTCATTCCTTATATTGTAAAATCTATACCAGAATTACGCACTGGGCAAGAAACACCTATTCTATTTCCAAAACAATGTCCTGTTTGTAAAAGCGATTTAGAAAAGCCTATAGAAGAAGCCGTATGGAGATGCGTTAATGTAGCGTGCGAAGCACAAGTGGTAGAACGCATTATACACTTTGCTAGTAAAGATGCTATAGATATTAGAAACTTAGGAGTTTCTAATATCCAAAAATTATATGATTTAGGTATTTTAAAAAGCATACCCGCTATCTATGACTTAGACTGGTCCCGCATCAGCAGTTTGGAAGGGTTTGGAGCAAAATCTGTAAGTAATTTGCAGCAAGCTATCGAGCAATCTAAAACGCAAGAATTAAACCGTTTGTTATTTGGTTTAGGCATACGCTATGTAGGAGAAACAACCGCTAAAATTTTAGCCAATGCCATAGATACCATTCAAGATTTATATACCTGGACAGAAGAACAATTATGTAGACTAGAAGATGTTGGTCCGAAAGTAGCCGCATCGGTTGCTCATTTTTTTCAACATCCAGAAAATAGAGCATTGATAGAGCAGCTTATTGAAAAAGGTGTTTCGGTTGACAATAAACGTAAATCCACCGCATTAATAGAAGGGGTTTTTTCTGGTAAATCGTTTTTATTTACGGGTACTTTAACAGCATTTAAAAGGTCTTATGCTGAGCAAATGGTAGAAGAAAAAGGTGGCACTATTGCCAATTCTGTAAATTCTAAATTAGATTTTTTAGTGGTGGGTACTGATGCGGGGAGTAAACTTGAAAAGGCAAAAAAACTAAATACTATAACCATTCTAAATGAGCAAGAATTTATTGCAATGCTCCATTAGAATTAGATAATGCGTTTTACAAATGTTATTTGTCTACCCTCTTCTTTAAGCAATAAAAGTCCGGGTGTGTACTTTTCTGCTATACACCCTAAATGGTTTTGCATAGACAAGGCATTAGCGCCATTCCATGTGGCCCATTGCAAAACATCCTCTAGTTGAACTGTAAAATTTTCGAGCAACACATTGAGCTCAGAGCACATATCCAATTGATCATTAGACGCTAAACTATCTGTGCCAATACAAATAGGAACGCCCATTGACTGGAGTAAGGCTATAGGTGGCAAAGTGTTTTCAATATAAAGGTTAGCATTAGGGCAAACACACCAAAATGCCTTTTCAAATCTTGCTTTAATTATTTCAATATCCTCTTTACTCGTAAACGTATTATGCACCAACAATAATGGATGTGAAGGATTTATCCATGGCGCATAGGTAGCTAAAGAACTTTGACCACTGGCCTGAAAATGATCGGTATTTGTTTGTAAGGTTTCGTAGAGTCGGAGCATATCCCCTTCTTTATGGAGATACAACTCGTTTTCTGCAGCACATTCTTGATTATGAATTGACAAGGTTGCTCCTTGGTGATGCCCATCTATTAAAGACAATAATTTTTGAGAAAAGGAATAAGGTGCATGCGGTGTAATAGAACAGGATAAGTTGCTCTTCTTAAATGTTGCTTCTATAGCTGCACTGTATTGAAATCGCGCTTCTGCGAAGGGTGCTGCAAAACCCAAACACTCTATAAAAGTATGTATAGCTATGGGAGAATATTGTTTTAAGGAAAGGGAATCATCGTTGTTGGAAATATCCCCTATGGCAACCGTACCTTTTGCAATAAGAAAGTCGTGGGCACCTTGCATAGCCAATTGTCTCTCTTCTAACGTACTATGAGATCTCTGCAAACTAACGGAACTTAAAAAAGTAACTAAACCGGTATGTTTAGGAACAACATGTTTTAAATGCGATAATTCTAAATGACAATGCGCATTTACAAACCCTGGACAGATAATACCTTCATAATAAACATCTACAGCTGTGGCTTTATCATGCAATTCTACCGCTTCTATACTACCGGTTTCGTTTACATGAATAACCGAGTGTGGTGGTAAAAACTTTTTTCCATCATGTATTTTATCTGCTGCAATGCGCATGAAAAGAGGCTTGAATCTTATTTAAAATGTTTTAAAAAGATAATTTCTTTATCAGTAAGAAAGCGCCATTTGCCTCTTTGAATATTTTTCTTGGTTAAATTAGCATACATCACTCTGTCTAGCTTTTCTACCACATACCCTAAGGATTCAAAAATTCTTCTTACAATTCTATTTTTACCACTATGTATTTCAATACCAATGGTACGTTTAGTTTCTAGGTAAGCAATTTCATCAACCTTAATCAAACCATCTTCTAAGGTTAACCCTGCTTGCACTTTTTCAAAATCTTCTTTCTTAAAATCTTTATCTAATTCTGCTTGATAAATTTTCTTCACGGCGTTTTTAGGATGCGATAATTTTTGAGCTAAATCACCGTCATTCGTCATTAATAACAAGCCTGTTGTGTTTCTATCTAATCGCCCTACAGGATACATTCTACCCGCATCGGCATTTTTCACTAAATCCATTACTGTTTTTCTACTACGCTCGTCATCGGTAGTAGTTATAAAGCCTTTTGGCTTATTCAACAATATGTATACTTTATCTTGCACAGGTTTTACAACTACTTGATCGTACATGACCACATCCGTTTCTTGTACTCTATAACCTGGTTCTGTAAAAACAACACCATTCAATGAAACCTTTCCTGATTTTATCAATGCAGCAGCATCTCTTCTTCCACAAATACCTGCATGCGCAAGATATTTATTGAGCGGCATAGCTGCTTCCGGAAGCTCTTCAAAATCTTGATTATGATGAAAGCTCTTTTTGGAAATTAGTTTTTTTCCCGTTTTAGATGTGCGTTCTGGAGTAGTTTTTGTTTTGGTATAATCAGTAACTTTAGGTGCTGGTCCGTATTTAGATGCTGCAGCATCTTTTTTAGCATACGGTCTATCTTTTTTAAAGCTGGTATCTTTAGCATTAAAGAATTCTTTCTTATTTTTCTCTTCTGTTAAACGATCTTGTTTACGCTCATTTTTATAAGCCGTTTTAGGATTCGTTTTTTTCATGAACTTATCAAAAGGGTGAGCACCCGCATCTTTTTTCTCAGCTTTGGATACGGTTGCTTTTTTATCACCTGCTTGTTTTGCCGGGCTATTTCTTTTAGCGGTTCCACTTTTGGGCGACTGCGTTCTACTGTTTTTTCTGGGCTCCATAAATTTTACAATTCAATCGTAAAGACAAAGGTACAATCTTTGTGCATGCTTTTCTAATAACTTATCAAATTGAAATGTATCTTTAAAAAATAATCCTTATGGCATTACTATCCTACTTTAAAAAAGGGCTTATTGAAGCGGGCTGTGACGAAGCCGGAAGAGGCTGTTTGGCCGGGCCGGTATTTGCAGCATCCGTAATTTTACCAAACGATTTTTATCACCCCCTATTAAATGATAGCAAGCAACTGAATGAGCATCAGCGAGAACTATTGCGACCAATTATTGAGAAAGAGGCATTAGCTTTTGCAGTAGCTCAGGTATCGCCACAAGAAATTGATGAAATTAATATACTAAAGGCTTCATTCAAAGCAATGCATAAGGCTATTGATAATCTTCAAGTAAAACCGGCATTATTATTAATTGATGGCAATAGATTTACACCCTATTTAGGCATTGCTCATGAGTGCGTAGTAAAAGGCGACGGAAAATATGCAGCTATTGCTGCGGCAAGTATTTTAGCAAAAACATATAGAGATGATTTTATGTTTGCCGCACATCAAGATTACCCAAACTACAAATGGAATGAAAACAAAGGTTATCCTACCAAAGCCCATAAAGCGCTTATTGCAGCACATGGGTTAACACCGCTTCATAGAGTTACGTTTAAGTATACGTAATTAAACCAATGGTAATTTAATGATAAACGTACAACCCTTTTCTGCTGGCTCTTTAAGATAAATACTTCCCTTGTGTTGCACTATGATTTTTTTAGTTAAATACAAACCCAAGCCTGTACCTTTCTTTTTTCTTACTTGCTCGTTGCCTATTCTATAAAATTTCTTAAATACTTCCTGTTGCTCTTCCGCGGCTATTCCTTCGCCTTCGTCTGCTATGGAGCAATAAGCAAATTGCTCATCGGCATAAACCCTTACAGCAATGTTGGTAGCTGCAGGTGCATATTTAACGGCATTATCTAAAATATTGTGAATGGCTAATTGAATAAGAAAAGCATCACCTAAAATAGAGCAGGCTTTTTCTATTTCCAATGAAAATCGTTTACCAAATCGATTAGAGAATTGTTGAATACTTTGTGCTACTATATCAGAAAAAATTATTTTTTCTTGTACGGCCTGATATTGTTTCCCTTCTATTTGGGAGGCCAAGAGCATATTGTTACACAAATCATTTAATCTATTGCTTTCTGTAACACTTCGTTGCAATAATAATTTTTGTTGATCTGTATCTAAATTTCTTTTTTCAAGCGTTTCTAAATTGAGTTTTATAGCCGCCAAAGGCGATTTCAGTTCGTGCGTTACAGCCAACATAAAATTGTTTTGTTGTTTATTAAGCCTATTCGTTCGGCTATAAAAACTAAAAACAACGGTTGCGCCTATTAATATTACAATTAAAAAGGTGCTGCCCTCTGCAATAAATTGCTTAGTTCTACGGTCTCTTTTATTGGTGATTTGCTGTAATTGCTGTTGAAAAGCAGTGGTATGTGTTTGATTTTTGTACTCGACTAAGAGTAATTGTTGTTCCTTATTGAATAAAAGCTGGCTTTGCTTTTCTAAACTTACACCCCAAAATACCAATGCGGCTACTACATAAAAAAACAACATAAAATGTAATAGACTAATACGTTTCATAAAGAACAGACTTAGTTAGTTTTTTGTTTTTCTACGCGTAAGCCCACTTGAAGAATTTCAGGTAAAGGATTTTCACGCATGATTTGCTGAAATGTAATTTTATACATACCCTTCTTGGTAAATTTTGTATGCCCACTTGTTCCAGACAATGGCATCAATTGCTCATAAATTTCTCCCATACCTCTTCCCAACCATTTCCCATTTTTATCGGCTAATGGAATCTCTACTTTACTTTCTGCACCTAGTTTTTCGCCCGGCAATTGTGTAGTAATTGACAACCAAATGTTTGAAAACGGATAAGCATCGGTATGTCTAATTAGAAAATACAATTGATAGTTAGCTGCTGTATCTTCTATTTTGAATTCGAAACTAGCCTTTTCTTTATGATCCCAAACATTATGATTGAGTGCAACTTGCTTCTGGTACATATCAATATGGGTGCAGCTTTGCATGGCTACTCCTAAAAATAATATTCCAATGGTAAGAAGGTATATTTTTTTCATATTATATAATTAGAGTGCATTTAAAATTTGTTCTTTTGCTTTTTCTAATTCATCTTTCATTTTCACTACCAACTGTTGGATGGTAGCATCATTGGCTTTTGAACCAAGTGTATTAATTTCTCTACCCACTTCTTGTAAAATAAACCCTAATTTCTTGCCTTTGCTTATTTCGTTATTATCTACTACTTCTTTAAAGAAAATGCAATGCTGCGTTAAGCGTTGTTTTTCTTCTGTAAAATCTAATTTCTCGATATAAAAAATAAGTTCTTGCTCAAATCGATTAGCATCTATTTGATCTGCAGGAATATGCTCTGCTATATGTTGCTGAATACGTTGTTTGATACGCTCCATGCGATCTTGCTCCAATGGAATTATTTGAGTCAATAATTCTTGGATAGTATTAATATTCGCTAATAATCCAGCTTTGATAACCGCTCCTTCAACCAAACGATGCTGCATGAGCGCCTCCATAGCAGATTGAATAAAATTCTTGATAGACAGCCATTCTTCATCACTTAATTGCTCTGGCTGTTCTTGCGCTACTACCTCAGGCAATTGCATAATGGTAGCCAATACATGCTCTTGATTGAGTTGTAGATTAGAAGCTAAGGATTGCATAGCATTATAATAATAAGCAGCCATCTCTTGGTTAACCACCATTGGTCGGGCACTGCCATCTTGTTTAATTTGAAGACTAAACTCAACCGAACCTCGAACTAGTTCATTTTGAAGCATGGTTCTAATAGCAATATCATGTGCACGAACGAAAGAAGGTAATTTCGTAAAAATATCAAGTTGCTTGCCGTTAAGCGATTTAATCTCAACAGCTATTTGTCGGTTTCCTATCATCCCCTCGGTTCTTCCAAACCCTGTCATTGAATAAAGCATGTGAATATGAATTTCTATATTGAAATAATAATTGACGTGTAATAAACGCAAAGGTATTGCTATTATACGATACAACAAATATAAACTTAGTCGTTAAAACTTTATAAATAATGCCAAAATCCTTATTAGTTTAGTTATTTTTGTTGAAATCGAAATTTGGCTTACCATGCGCTTCTTCATTCTCTTATTGTTCATTTTTTCAATTACCCACTCTGTAGCTCAAGTGCAGCCTGCTGGCATGCCTACAAGGGCAGAGTTAGAAAAACGCAAACAGCAATTGATGGATGAAATTGAATCCTATAAAAGAGAATTAGCGAATACCAACAAGGATAAAAATGCCACTTTAGCACAACTTCGCATTTTGCAAGAAAAATTAAACAGTAGAAAAAAACTAATTGGAAATATTAATCAAGAATTGGGAAGCATTACCAACTCTATAGCTTCTTCATCGCATGAAGTAAGTAGCCTTCAGCAACAATTGAATATTCAAAAAGCACGCTATGCGCAATCTGTGCGCTATGCCTATGCCAACAGAAGTTCGTATAACATGATGGCATTCCTATTTTCATCAAGCGATTTTAACGATGCCATTAGACGATTAAAATACTTGAAAAAATACCGAGATTATAGAGAACAACAAGCGGTACTCATTCGAAAAACACAAATTAAACTTCACGAAAAAATTGATGACCTCAACGTCATTAAATCGGAAAAAGATAAATTACTGATAGCTGAAGTGCAACAAAAAAGAGAATTAGAGGCAGAAACTAATGAAACCAATAAAGTAGTTAAGGATCTAAAAGGAAGAGAAAAGGAATTGACTGCTCAAATAGAAAAAAAACAACGACAAACTAGACAATTAAACACGGCAATTAGTAATATTATTCAAAGAGAGATTGAAATAGCTAGAAAAAAGGCAGAAGAAGAACAAAGAAAATTAGCGGCTAAGAACAATGCAGCAATCAAACCAAGTACAGGAGGCTCCACTACTGTAGAACCTCATAAACCAAAACCCGTTTCAACTTCTTACATTTCAAACCTTACGCCTTCAGAAGCTGCTTTGTCAGATAATTTTGAAGCTAATCGAGGTAGATTGCCATGGCCAGTTGAAAAAGGCTTTATATCCGAGTCTTTTGGCACGCATAAGCACCCTATTGCCGAGAAAGTATTGGTAGAAAATTTTGGCGTCGATATCAAAACAAATTCAAATGCTCCTGCTCGCTCTGTTTTTGACGGTGTAGTATCGAGTGTCTTTTCGGCGGGCATGGGTCAGACGGTTATGATTAACCATGGTAAGTTCTTTACAGTATATTCCAAATTAGGCGCTGTATCGGTTAAAGCAGGCGATCGCGTAAAAACGAAGCAACATATTGGCGTGGTTGGCAATATTGACGGCGAAACCACCATTAATTTCCAAATTTGGAAAGTGGGCGCAAATAATAAAAGTGCTAGAGTAAACCCAGAAGACTGGATTGCACGTTAATATTAAAATAGATTAATATTTTATAATACTTACTAACTTACTTTTGTAATTCAAAATTAAAAAAACATGAAAAAAATTATTTTAGCTATTGCTGTAGTAAGCTCGTTCTTCGCAGCATGTAACTCCTCTTCAGATGCTGATAAAGTTTCGGCAACAGATGCTCAAGAAGTAACCACTTCTGGCGACACTTTAAATGCAAACATTGCAGAATCTAACGTAGAATGGTTGGCAAGTAAAGGTTTGGGCAAACTTGAAATTGGCAAAACACAACACCACGGAACATTTAAATTACAAGCTGGCTATTTATTAGTTGATTCTAGCAATGCTATAACTGGTGGTAATTTTATTATTGATATCAAATCTTTGAAATCAGATGATATGACAGACACTGGCTATGCACACAAATTAGAAGGCCACTTACTAAGCCCTGATTTCTTTAATGCAGATACTTTTGCTACAGCTACATTAGAAATTACAGCTGTTTCTAACACAGTTGATACGGTAGGTCTTTTGATGAAAGATGCTACACATACTATTACAGGTAATTTAATCTTAAAAAATGTAACAAAGAGCATTTCTTTCCCAGCAAAAGTAAATTTAGCTAATGGCGTAATTACTGCTGATGCTAATTTTACTTTCGACAGAACGCAATGGAATTTATCTTACGGTAACGACAAAAGCTTCAAAGACAAGTTTATTCATCCAGATGTTACTTTAAAAATACATACTGTTTGTTCAAAATAAAGAACGTATAAAATGCTAAAAGGTGCGAATTAATTCGCACCTTTTTTTTACCTTGTTAGTATGTTAGCGCATTTTATTAGTAGTTTTTATAATCAACTTATACATACCCAAGCATTAGAATTTATAGCAGTTTTAACGGGTATTGTTTCCGTGCTGTATTCTCGCAAAGCGCATGTTTATACCTATCCTATTGGATTAATCAGCACCCTAAGTTATATTATTATTTGCCTTCAAGGCTCACTATTTGGAGAAAGTGTAGTGAATCTTTTCTATTCCATAATGGGTTGTTATGGATGGTATCATTGGAAAAGTAAGTCTAAAAATAACGATGCCCTACTTATTAGCTATTCTTCTAAAAAACAACAGCTTCAGCAATTGCTGCTCTTTATTAGCTTGTTTTTATTGTTTTATGGATCGCTGATTTTACTAAAAAAATATTTTTCTCCAGAAACCATTCCTTTTGCTGACGCTTTAGCAAGCGCTGCTGCTTTTACAGGCATGTATCTAATGACGCAAAAAAAAGTAGAAAGTTGGTATTGGTGGTTGCTCACTAATTTAGTATGCATACCCTTATATTACGTGAAAGGCTATGCTTTTACAAGCGTTCAATATAGTGTATTTACTATTTTAACCTTTTATGGGTTGAAAAGTTGGAAACAAAAAGCTGGAGAAAACTATTAAGTTAGCATATTCCATAAAGCATCTTTCAATGCTACAATACCTTGATTAGCCGCAGACGATATAAATAAATGAGGAACCGCTTTGGGTAATGTTTTAGCAATTTCACTTTTCAATTCATCGTCAAGCATATCTGATTTACTAATAGCTATCAACATATTTTTATCCATCAATTCTGGATTAAATTGTTGTAACTCACTTATAAGTATATCAAATTCTTTAGCGTGGTCTTGGCTATCTGCAGGAATTAAAAATAGCAATACCGAATTACGCTCGATATGTCTTAAAAAACGATGGCCTAAGCCTTTACCTTCTGCTGCACCTTCAATGATACCAGGTAAATCTGCAACACAAAAAGATGCATCGTCTCTGTAAGGCACCATGCCTAATTGCGGTGTTAAGGTAGTAAACGCATAATTAGCAATTTTAGGTTTTGCTGCGCTGATAACGGATAAGAGCGTTGATTTTCCAGCATTAGGAAAACCTACTAAACCTACATCTGCTAATATTTTAAGTTCTAAATATTTCCAACCTTCTGTTCCTAATTCGCCTGGTTGTGCATATTCAGGTGCCTGGTTGGTGGAGGTAGCAAAGTTATAGTTACCTAAGCCGCCACGACCGCCTTTGCACCAAATTATTTCTTGACCTTCTTCTAAAATTTCTGCTTCTACTTCACCCGTTTCTTCATCTCTAGCAATGGTACCTAAAGGAACTTCGATAATAATATCTTCTCCATCATGACCAGTGCATTTATTTTTGTCTCCATTACGGCCATCTTTAGCAATGATATTTTTATGATAACGTAAATGCAAAAGGGTCCACAATTGTCTATTACCTCTTAAGATAATATGCCCACCTCGGCCACCATCTCCGCCGTCTGGACCAGCTTGTGCATTAAATTTAGTACGGGCCATGTGAGCACTACCTGCGCCCCCTTTTCCCGAATGACAAAATACACGTATATAATCTACAAAGTTTGCTTTTTCCACTAGGCTGGTAAGAGATATTGCTCTATTTCTTTTTTAATTAATTCAAAGGTAGCCTCAATAGTTCCATTACCTACAAGACGCACTAGTTTTCCTAAGCTATCATAATAACTAGCTACTGGCGCTGTCTTTTCATAATACTCACGAATACGCTTACTAATTACTTCTTCATTATCATCGCTTCTGCCAGAGGTAATACCACGCTCTACTAAGCGTCTCACCAATTCGTCTTCAGGTACTTCTAGAGAAAGTACTAATTGAATAGGGGCTGCTTTAAAATCTAATAATTTATCTAGTGCCTCTGCTTGTGCTTTCGTACGCGGAAAACCATCAAATATAAATCCACGAGTATTGGGTGTTTCATCAATTTTAGAACTGATCATTCCAATTACTACTTCATCTGGCACCAATAATCCTTGGTCCATATATTTTTTAGCTTCAAGGCCTAAGGTAGTTTCATTACTTACTTCATTGCGCAATAAATCGCCCGTAGAAATATGTTGTAATTGATAACGCTCAATGATGTTGCTTGACTGTGTACCTTTACCACAACCTGGAGGTCCAAATAAAATTAAATTAAACATAGTGCTTAGTTATTACGTACAAAAGTACAAAAATAATAGCGCTCTTGAGTGAGAAATTATTTTAAAATAATGTGCTTATAAAATCAAATTGGTCTCAAAAAGTGAAAATCAATTTTTAGAAAAATAATTGCCCCTGCTATTAAATTTCTAATTTACTTTTTTTCATACGCTATATGATCTTCTGAAAGCATTGAATTTAGTGCGTTTGGGAGAATAAAAAAAAGTCCGACCAGTTGCGTTGGGTGTCGGACTTTTATGAGGATGGGTTAGTAAATACAATCCTTACACAATATTAGAAAAAAAATCACTAAAAAAAATATTTTTTATGGTTTTTTTTAAATGTTGAAAACCTGTTGACAACCATAAGTGATCATTCAATTAATTTATTTTACCAATCTTTTTCTTTCTTTATTGGTTGAGCGCGCTCTTGTCTTTTTTTATCTTGCAGCTTTTTTTCTTCTTGCATTAATGCTTGCAACAGTTGCTCTGCTTGCTGTTTAGACAACTTACTCGGTTGTTGTGTAGGATTATTTTTTTCTTCTTGATTTTTTTGATTCTTGTTTTGCTCTTGGTTTTTTTGTTGGCCTTGTTGCTCTTTTTGATCTTTATTTTTATCCTTATTATCTTTGTTTTGTTGATTTTGCTTTTTGTTGTCTTTATTATTTTTCTTGTTATTATCTTCCTTCTTTTTCATAGCTAAGGCATAAGACAAATTATATTTAGCGTCTTGATCATCTGCATGTAGTTTCAACGCATTTTTATAATACGCTATAGCCTCTTCCCATTTTTTTTCATCCATATAGGTATTGCCCATATTGTATTGAGCATTGCTTTTTGCCTGCTTATCTGCACTCCATTTGGTAGCTTGGTCGAATTCTTTTCTTGCCGCTTCCTTATTTTTTTGACTATACAAGCTATTGCCATAATTAAAATGAGCTGCACTATTTTTATTGTTTATTTGCAATGCTTTTTGATAACATTGCGTTGCTTCCTTATACTTTTTTTCTTTGTACAAGGCATTTGCTTGTTTAAGCATTTTGTTTTCTTGTGCATACAAAGAAGGATTGCACCCCCATAAAGTCAATACTAATAGCGTAAGCGTTTTAGAAGTTTGCTTGGATGCTGTATGTAGAAACATAGCCACTATTAATAAAAACAAAGCAATTGCTAATGGTATTTGAAAAAAATTGGTATAATCGGCATACCAAACACTTTCAAATTCTGTAGTAGTCATTTGATCTATTTTAACGCTTATTGTTTTCAAGGCTTCCTCCATATTGTCTATGGCACTATAGGTGCCGTTGGTTTGTTGTGCAATGGATGCTAATGCTGCTTTATTTAATTTTGAAAGCACTTCATTGCCTTGAGCATCTATTTTATTTGCTTGTGTATTGGGGTCATAAATAGGAGCTCCTTTTTCTGAACCCACACCAATGGTTTGAATACTAATGCCGGCCTCTTTAGCTGCATCAATGGCACTTGTTGATTTTTCATCGTGATCCTCTCCATCAGAGATAAGAATTATTGTTTTACTATTTCTATTTTTACCACTTAGGGAAGTGCAGGCTAAACTAATAGCCGCACCCACCTCGGTACCTTGTGTAGGCAGCATATCTGGACTAACCGCTTGCAACATCATTTTCAATGCAGCATGGTCAGTCGTTATAGGTACTTGCAGATAGGCATTACCTGCAAATACGATTAAACCTACCCGGTCATTTTCTACTTTATCTAATAACTTATTTATGAATAATTTTGCCCTTGTAAGTCGGTCGGGTTGCAAATCTTTAGCCCACATACTTTTACTTACATCCAAAGCAATCATAATATCCACTCCTTTTCGTTTGGCCGCAGCTTCGCCACTTCCCTTTTGCCAATTTGCTAAAGCCACTATTAAAAAAAAGAGCGAAGCAATTAGTAATAGCATTTTAATTGTAAACCGATTAGGGATATAGGTAATCAATTGTTGCATGACTACTTTTCTGTTGCCCAATTTATCAATACTAATGCGCTGCCATTTTATGAATGCATATAAGCTAAACAATAAAATGGGTATACTCACTAGGAGCCACAGGTATACTACATGTTCAAATCTGTACATATGCTACTTTAATAATTTGAAAACAAATTTAATAAAGCAAAAGTTAGCGTTTATCAATCAAAGACTACTAAAATATAAATTTTAACACCCCTTTTGCGAATGGCCGATGTTGATAATTAAAAGCCGGCATT
Organism: Chitinophaga pinensis; assembly: GCA_945872085.1. Taxonomy (GTDB): domain Bacteria; phylum Bacteroidota; class Bacteroidia; order Chitinophagales; family Chitinophagaceae; genus CAIWHF01. The sequence goes on from CAMBYG010000004.1 coordinate 28,143, forward strand.
TGTTTTTTTTGCCCAGTAGTATCATGTAGATTTGTAACTATGCAAGTGTATTTAGAAGATTTGAACGAGCAGCAAAAAGCAGCTGTACTTCACATTAATGGCCCTTTAATGATTGTAGCGGGAGCTGGTAGCGGAAAAACTAAAGTACTCACTACCCGTATCGCTCATCTAATGCACCAAGGGGTAGACCCCTTCAATATCTTAGCGCTAACCTTTACGAATAAGGCCGCTACAGAAATGAAAGAACGTATTGAGCGAATTTTGGGCAATAACGACGCTCGTAATTTATACATAGGTACCTTTCACTCCGTATTTGCAAAGATTTTACGGGCCGAGGCTACTAAAATAGGCTATCCAAGCAATTTTACTATTTATGATACCGACGATGCTAAGTCCATCATCAAAGAAATAGTCAAGGATTTAAATTTAGACGATAAAATTTATAAACCTGCCTTTGTCTATAATCGAATTTCTGCTGCAAAAAATAGTTTATTAAACGCTGCCGCTTATAGCAACGATAGCGTTATTCAACAAGAAGATGCTCGTGGCAATAGGCCCATGATCGGTGAAATTTATTTGCGCTACGAAAACAAGTGTTTTAAAAATGGGGCAATGGATTTTGATGATTTGCTCTTTAAAATGTTCACTATTCTGCATGCAGCACCGGAAGTGTTAGCAAAATACCAACATCGCTTTAAGTATATTCTCATTGATGAGTATCAGGATACCAATGTAGCCCAATATCAAATTATTAAAATGTTGGGGGCCGTAAATGAGAATATATGTGTAGTAGGCGATGATGCGCAAAGTATTTATTCCTTTAGGGGTGCCACGGTAAAAAATATTCTTCAATTCGAAAAAGATTACGAAGACACTAAAGTTATAAAGTTGGAGCAAAACTATCGAAGCTCTAAGTCGATATTAGAAGTAGCCAATACCATTATCAGCAATAATAAAAATCAAATCAAGAAATCGCTTTGGACAGATAATGAGCATGGCGAGAAAATAAAGGTAGTACGTACATTGACCGACAATGACGAAGGCCGTTTTGTAGCCGATACTATTACCGAAATGAAACTTAGAAATCATTACGACAATAAAGATTTTGCTATATTATACAGAACCAATGCGCAAAGTAGATCGTTTGAGGAAAGTTTGAGAAAGATGAATATCCCTTACAAGTTATATGGTGGGGTTTCGTTTTATCAAAGAAAAGAAATTAAAGATTTATTGGCCTATCTCCGTTTGATTGTCAATCCAAATGATGAAGAAAACTTAAAACGAATTATCAATTATCCCGTTCGCGGAATTGGAAAGTCAAGTATTGATAGAATGGTATTAGCGGCCAATACGCATGGCATAACGATGTGGGAGGTGTTGCAAACTCCAACGAGCATAGGTTTAAAAGGAGCGGCATTAGCAGCAGCAGAGAATTTTGTGGTGATGCTAAAAAGCTTTCAGTCGATGCTTGAAAAAGAAAATGCGTATGACATTGCCTTTGCCGTAGGCAAGCAAACGGGCTTGGTGGCTGAATTATACAATGACAAATCAGTAGAAGGCTTGGCGCGCTATGAGAATATTCAAGCCTTACTCAACTCTATAAAAGAATATACAGAAACACCCGACGAAGAAGGCGAATTACACGATAAAAGCCTGGGCAACTACCTGCAACAAATCACCTTATTGACCGATGTAAATAATGATGATGCCGACAAAGATGCAGTGAGTCTTATGACTATTCATGCGGCAAAAGGCCTAGAGTTTCCTTGTGTATTTAGTGTGGGCTTGGAAGAGAATTTATTTCCTAGCGCCATGAGTTTATATGACCGTGCAGATTTGGAAGAAGAGCGAAGATTATTTTACGTTGTGGTAACCCGAGCAAAATCTAAATTATGGATATCCTATGCGAATACACGATATCGTTTTGGTTCCTTAATTCAAAATGACCCGAGTCGTTTTTTAGACGAAATACCAGAACCCTACTTAGACAAAACCTTTACGGGTAGTGCCTCAAAAAGCAATAACAGTGGTTTAGGTATTCAATTTAGGGCAGATGATAAAACACCAAGTTCTTTAAAAAAACTATCGGAAAAAATACAACAACAAGCTATACCGGCCCACACCCCTTCCGCCAACTTTACCGTTGCCGATCCTTCAGCTATTGAAGTGGGCCAGAAAGTAGAACATCAGAAATTTGGGATTGGAACAGTAACCACCATAGAAGGTGCTAGCAATAATAGAATTGCACATATCGATTTTGGTGCCGGCAATGGACTAAAAAAAATAATGTTGAATTTTGCAAAACTGAGCATTGTTAAATAGCCGCATACAACAATAACCTATAAAATTTGCTTCTTTATTAACGCCATTTATGTTGTAATTTTACAACATGAATAAGGCATTATTAATAATTATGGATGGATGGGGCAAAGGCACTCGACCAGAAGCAGATGCAATTGCACATGCGGCTACCCCTTTTTTTAATTCTTTACAAGGCCAATATCCTTATAGCACACTTACCACCTTTGGCGAAGCGGTTGGTTTGCCAGAAGGGCAAATGGGCAATTCGGAAGTTGGACATTTGAATATTGGCGCCGGAAGAATTGTAAACCAAGAACTACAACGAATTAATGTAGCTATTCGTTCAGGAGAATTTTCTACCAACCCTACTTTATTAGCAGCAATAAGCAATGCTAAAGAACATAACAAAACACTTCATCTTATTGGCTTAGTGGGCGATGGTGGCGTGCATGCACATACTAATCATCTAAAAGCTTTGGTAGCTTTGGCTTCGGAGCAAGGTGTTCCTAAAGTTGCTATTCATGCTTTCACAGATGGAAGAGATACCGATCCTAAAAGTGGCTATGGATTTTTAGCAGATCTTCAACAATTTATTCATGATAAAAATGCCCGTATTGCATCAGTGACAGGTCGTTATTTTGCTATGGATAGAGACAAACGATGGGATCGAGTAAAAATTGCATATGATGCTTTGGTGCATGGGAACGGCACTATGTCGAGCGATATTTTAGCTGCAGTAAAGCAATCATATACCGAGCAAGTTACAGATGAATTTATAAAACCAATCATAGCAACAGATGCCGAAGGCAATCCTTTAGCTACTATTCAAAAAGATGATGTAGTGATTTGCTTTAATTTCAGAACAGATCGTTGCCGTGAAATTACCGAAGTGCTTACACAAAGAGATTTTCCCGAATTAGGTCTATTTGCGTTACCGCTTCATTACTGCACCTTTACAGAGTATGATCATAGTTTTAAAAATGTGCAGGTAGTTTTTCACAACGACAATTTAAATAATACATTAGGAGAAGTTATTGCCAAAAATAAGTTGAAACAACTGCGTATGGCTGAAACAGAAAAGTATCCGCATGTTACTTTTTTCTTTTCTGGCGGTAGAGAAGAAGTTTTTGAAGGGGAAAAAAGAATCATGAAAGATTCGCCAAAAGATGTGGCTACCTATGATTTAAAACCAGAGATGAGTGCAAAGGAATTAACGGCAGCCCTATTACCAGAAATTGAAAATCAAACAGCCGACTTCATCGTCATTAATTTTGCAAATGCCGATATGGTAGGCCACACAGGTGTTTGGCAAGCGGCTATCAAAGCTGCTGAAACTGTAGATGCTTGCATTGCTCAAATCATACCCTTAGCTTTAAAAATGAACTATGGTATTTTCCTTACGGCCGATCATGGAAATTCGGACTGCTTAATTAATGAAGATGGTTCTCCGAATACAGCACATACAATGAATCCAGTACCTTTTTACATTATTGCTACTGACTTTAAAGGCAACATTCAATCGAATGGGAAATTAGGCGATTTAGCACCTACGATCTTGCATTATATGGGCTTAGCTATACCTAAAGAAATGACGGGTACCGTTTTAATTTAAAGACTTGACAAGGTCGCTTTTTCTTCTAACACAGCTAATTGATAGGGCATTCCTAAACGGAGTGCCCTATTGTCGTATTGATGACCACAAGGCACATTAAAACAAACAGGATAACCATATTCAGCTACTTTATCCCAAATTATTTCTTCTAAAGATTGTCCAAATGGTCGTTCTGTATCTTCTACATCGGAAAAGCTACCCACTACTAATCCTTTTAGTCCTTTCAACTGACCCGAACGTTTTAGATTATACAACATGCGATCTATTTGATACAAATGCTCGCCAATATCTTCTATGAAAAGTATCTTGCCCGCTGTTTGCAGTTGCGATGGCGAACCCGTAAGGTGCGCTAAAATCGCAAGGTTGCCACCCACTAAAGGAGCTGTTACCGAACCAAGAATATGCAATGGATGTGCGGGCATTTCATACGATAATGGTTTTCCCTCCAATGCTAATAATAAGGATTGAATGGGTGCACTTTGCCAGTTATCAGCAACCACACTTCCACACATTAAAGCATGTATAGTGGGAAACGCAAATTGCGCTTGAAGATGACTATGCAAAACCGTAATATCACTAAAACCACAAATCCATTTTGGATGTTTTAAAAAATTGGTAAAGTCGAGCTGATCAATGATTCTACTCATGCCATAACCCCCTCTACCCATCCAAATAGCTGCAAGACTAGCATCATCTAACATGGCTTGCAAATCGGCTAATCGTTCTTGATCCGAACCAGCGAAATAATAATCGCCCAAGCCAATCGTTTTGCCTAATACCGTTTCGTAACCCAAGGAATGTAATAGGCGAATTGCCTGCTCTACGCGAGCGACATCTACATATCCAGACGGAGAAGTAATGCCAATTTTCATTCCAGGCGTTAAATAAGGTGCTTGTATCATACTCATCGTTATTTCATTTACCAAATGCCAATAAAAATAGTGTTTTCCTCAATTTTTGTAGGATAAATTTTCAATTTATACCCTTCGCCACTGGTATTTCTTCCATTGCTTAAATCGAATCGATATTTGTGTAATGGGCACACTAGGCGGTCACTAGCATCTAACCAAGCATCGCAAAAATGCGCACCGGCATGCGGACAGGTAGCTGCAAAAGCAAAAAGTTGTTCCTTTTTTTTAAGCACTATTAATTGCTTTTCTTCTAAAAGTAAGGATTGAAATTTACCTTCTTCCAAATCGCTATATAAAAAAGGAGCTTGAACAAATTGATACATACTTATCGTTTAGAAGCAAAAAAATCTTTCATAAGCTGAGCGCATTCGCTTGCTAATATTCCTTGCGACAAGGTTGCCTTGGGATGAAAGGGCCAATTTTCTTTAGTGTGTTTTTGGTAGCCATTTTTTTCATCGGCAGCTCCAAAAACAATGCGTTTTACTTTACTCCAATAGATTGCGCCACTACACATCAAACAGGGTTCTACCGTAACATAGACGCACGCTTCGCTTAAATACTTGCTACCTATTTGATTACAGGCTGCTGTTATGGCAATCATTTCGGCATGTGCCGTTGGATCTTTTAATTGCTCTGTTTGATTATGGCCACGCGCTATTATTTTATTATCCCAAACGACTACAGCACCTATGGGTATTTCTCCCAAATCAAATGCTATTTGAGCCTGTTCTAGTGCGGCTTTCATGAAATAAATATCGTCGTGCATTATTCTTTGTTTTTAGTATCCATGATAATGGTTACTGGACCATCATTTAATAAATCGATTTGCATATCTGCACCAAATACCCCCTTTTCGGTGGGCACCAACTGTTGCATTTTATGAATAAACAACTGATATAAGGGTTTGGCATGATCGGGATGCGCAGCGGTTATAAAAGAAGGCCTGTTCCCTTTTTTATATTGTGCAAATAGCGTGAATTGACTGACCACTAAAACAGCGCCTTGTATTGCTTTAAGATCTAAATTCATGGCGCCTTGCTCATCTGCAAACACGCGCAATTTTTCTATTTTTTGTACGAGCCATTCAACATCTTCTTCCGTATCATCATGCGTAATTCCTAATAAAACAAGAAAGCCTGCTTGAATAGCACCAACCACTTGTTGATCAATAGCGACCGTGGCTCTTTTTACACGTTGAATAACTGCTCTCATTGTTTAACCATATAATTCAAATTCCACATTCGTTTTATAATAGCCCAATTTGATAATGCGTTCTTTTGCTTCATCTACCATGGGTCGCCATCCACAGAGCATAAAATGCGCTACCGGCAAATCGCTACAAAGAGATTCGTAAATAGCATGCACATAACCTCTTTTTGAATTATAGGTAGTTCTAGACGTAATAGGATGATAAAAGAACTGCTCATTTTGCTTAGCCATCGCTTCCATTTCATCTTTGAAAAGTAGATCTTCTTCATTTCTACAACCATAAATCAAATGAATATCTAAATGGGGCAACTGTTCTTGTTGTATATACTGCAGCATACTTCTATATGGAGCAATACCCGTACCTGTACAAATTAAAAACAAGGTTTTATCTAATTGGTCGGGCAATACAAAAACCCCTTGAGCGGCTCTTACCAGCAATTCAGTGCCTATACTTGCTTGCTCAAATAGATAGGTAGTGCCGGCACCTTGCTCCAACTTCACAATCACGAGTTCGAAAATATTGGATTGATTGGGGGCGTTTGCTATGCTATAACTCCTCCATCGTTTATTACGACGCTCAGCAATAGGCAAATCGAGCGTTACAAATTGTCCGGGTATAAAATGGAACTGCTCTACTTCAGGCAATTGTATCCAAAATCGCTTCACCGTAGGCGATTCGTTTTGGATTTCTATAATTATACCTTTATGCCAAGCTAATACCATATTGTAAAGATACTATCGACTTTCTATAATTTTTATAAAAGATTACTGAATATACTTGTATTTTTGCTAAAATTTAAAATTCAAAATCATGGCAAGTAGTGCATTTAATAATCGAATAGCAAAAGAAGTTGAAGAGATTAAAATCGCAGGTTTATTTAAAGAAGAACGCATCATTGCTTCTGAGCAAGGCGCTGAAATAATGGTAAACGGTAAAACGGTTTTAAATTTCTGTGCAAATAATTACTTAGGTCTTTCCTCGCATCCGCGAGTTATTGAAGCGGCACACCAAGCGTTAGACAAAAGAGGCTTTGGCTTAAGTTCTGTTCGTTTTATTTGCGGCACACAAGATATTCATAAGGAATTAGAACAAAAGATCTCTGCATTCTTAGGCACTGAAGATACCATATTATACGCTGCTTGCTTTGATGCCAATGGTGGTGTGTTTGAACCCTTATTAGGAGAAGACGATGTTATTATTTCAGATGAATTGAACCATGCATCAATTATAGATGGTGTGCGCTTATGTAAATCGAAACGTGCTCGTTATAAACATAACGATATGGCTGATTTGGAAGCACAATTACAACAACATGCAGATGCAAGAACGCGCATTATTGTTACCGACTCTGTTTTTTCTATGGATGGCACAGTTGCGCAACTTGATAAAATATGTGACTTAGCCGACCAATACGATGCTATTATTATGATGGATGAGTGCCACTCATCAGGTTTTATGGGTAAAACGGGTAGAGGGGTGCATGAATTATGCGATGTGATGGGAAGAATAGATATTATCACAGGTACTTTAGGTAAAGCATTAGGCGGCGCTTCTGGTGGTTTTACCAGCGGTAAAAAAGAAGTTATAGATATGTTGCGTCAACGCAGCAGACCGTATTTGTTTTCTAATACCTTGGCCCCTTCCATTGTAGGCGCTTCTATAGCGGTCTTTGATTTGCTTAGCGAATCTACAACCTTAAGAGATAAATTAGAAAGCAATACACACTATTTTAGATCAAAAATGACTGCCGCAGGATTTGATATCAAACCAGGTATCCATCCTATTTGTCCGGTAATGTTATATGATGCCGTATTAGCACAAAAATTTGCAGCACGCATGCTAGAAGAAGGTATCTATGTAGTTGGATTTTTCTACCCAGTAGTAGCAAAAGGATTAGCTAGAATTCGTGTTCAAATAAGTGCTGGTCACGATCAGCATCATTTAGATAAAGCCATTGAAGCTTTTATCAAAGTAGGTAAAGAACTAGCGGTAATTAAATAATAGCAAGAGCTCAAGCGCACTAGAAAAGAATACTATGCAAGAAGAAAAATCACTCAACTTTTTAGAAGAAATAATTGAAAATGACTTGGCCGCAGGAAAATATCCTGATGGCATACAAACTCGTTTTCCTCCCGAACCAAATGGATATTTACATATTGGTCATGCTTCTTCTATTTGTTTAAATTTTGGATTAGCTACAAAATACAATGGAAAATGTAATCTTCGTTTCGATGATACTAATCCTACTACAGAAGAAACAGAATATGTAGAGAATATAAAACAAGACATTGCTTGGTTGGGTTTTACTTGGGATAAAGAATTGTATGCCTCCGATTATTTTGAGCAAATTTATCAGTTTGCCCTTACCTTAATAGAAAAAGGATTGGCTTATGTAGATGATAGCAGCGCAGAAGAAATAGCAGCTATGAAAGGCAATACACAAAGTCCTGGCCAAAATAGCCCATTTCGTGAAAGAAGTATTAGCGAAAACAAACAATTGTTTGAAGCTATGCGTGCCGGCACCTTTGCTGATGGCGAAAAAGTATTGCGTGCAAAAATAGATATGGCGCATCCAAATTTATTATTGCGCGATCCTATTATGTATCGCATCAAACATGCACATCATCATCGCACGGGTAATGCTTGGTGCATTTATCCTATGTATGATTTTGCACACGGACAAAGCGATAGTATAGAACATATTACGCATAGTATTTGCACCTTAGAGTTTATTCATCATAGACCATTATACAATTGGTTTATTGAACAATTAGGTATCTATCCAAGTCGCCAATACGAATTTGCGCGCCGCAACCTAACGTATACCGTAATGAGCAAACGTAAATTATTACAATTGGTTACCGAAGGTCATGTTACCGCTTGGGATGATCCACGAATGCCTACCATTAGTGGCATGAGAAGAAGGGGCTATACCGCTAAAGCCTTAAGAAATTTTGCAGATACTATCGGCGTTGCTAAGCGCGAAAATATTGTAGATATCGGTTTATTAGAATTTTGTGTAAGAGAAGATCTTAATAAAATAGCACAACGTAGAATGGCGGTTTTAGATCCGATTAAGTTAGTCATCACCAATTATCCAGAAACAGAAGAGTTTTTAACTGCAGAAAACAATCCAGAAGATGCGAATGCTGGAAATAGAACCATTCCTTTTACTAAAGAACTATGGATAGAGCGTGACGACTTTATGGAAGCGCCTCCAAAAAAATTCTTTAGATTAGGGGTAGGCTTAAAAGTACGCTTAAAACATGCTTACATTGTAGAATGTACCGATTATAAAAAAGATGCTAATGGAAACATTACTGAAGTGCATGCTACTTATTTCCCTGAAAGCAAAAGTGGACAAGACAGTAGTGGCATAAACGTAAAAGGAACTATACATTGGGTGAGCACCCAACATGCGCAAACAGCAACGGTGCATTTGTATGATCGCTTATTCAAAGTAGAAGACCCAAGTAATGAAGAAGGTGATTTTAAATCATACTTAAACGAGCATTCGAAAACGGAACTTAATACCGTTTATATAGAACCCGAATTGGCAAAAGCACAAGTGGGTGAGCACTTTCAATTTCTGAGACTAGGTTATTTTTGTGTAGATACAAAAAGCGCTGCATCACAACTCATTTTCAATAAAACAGTAGGCTTGAAGGATTCTTGGGCTAAAGAACAAAAAAAATAATGGACTTAACTAAGTATTCTAAACACCCTTTAATACAAGCTATTAGAAGTATTACCAACAGTAAATACTTAGATGTGATTGGCGTTATCGTTGTTCTTGCTGGTGCCATTTCGCTTGGCTATCACAAAACCACCGTAGATCTTCAACCTTATCATATCCCTTATGTATTGCCTTTAGGTATCTTTTCAATATTCAATACCTGCATTAGTATTTTGAGTACGAGAATGGTGACTAAGAAAAACAATTTGGGCAATCTTGTAACTACATTTAATACGGTGCTGAGCGGTGCTGTTGATTTTCTATTAGGAAATATTGCTGCAATCATTACCTACCCGGTTTCTTTTCTTGCCAATTATTTCTGCTATCGCTCTTGGAAAATAAGCAAGGTATTACGAGAAATTGACTGGGTATTTTATAGGAATATAGCTTTGGGGTTTATGGTTTCTTTTTTGCTCAACTACATTGGCTTTAAAAAATTTCATGTTTTCAGCAATGAATCTATAGATCTTTTAAAATATGTAATAGTAGCTATTCCTGCCGGTATTACCTTTGGTGCTACATTCAATACAGCACGATTGTATCCCGACAGTTGGTTGATGTGGCAGAGTTATAATTTATTCAAACTAGTGCAAAACATATTATTCAAAAACTATGCCAATACGTTTAAGTATATTTTTTATTTATTCAATTCTATTATTGGTTATATAACCTGGAAATCAGAAGTTAGTAAAGAGTTTAAACTCACCAATAAATAGCGCGATCTAAAAAGTTACAGTAGCTTAATCTAAAAAATCGTCACTCGGTTTTTGGCTTGCCAAAAAATTATCTAAAATAGGCGCAAATTGAGGTGGTACTTTTTTAAGTATGTATGCCTTTACGGTCTCTAGGGCTGCTTTTGCTTGTTCTGGCGTTAAGCCTGCATTAGCTTCTAATTCTTTAAGTAAATCGTTCATAAAACTAAGCTGTTTTTTGTGATTGTAATTTTTCTACTTGCAATTTCTCTTTTGTGTAAGCCAAGCTAAGATGAAATGTAGTAACCCCTTTTTCACTTGGCAATTCATACATGGCATCACGCAAAATCATTTCACAAATACTGCGCAAGCCTCTACCGCCTAATTGAAACTCAATGGCTTTCTCTACCATAAAATCTAAAGCATCATCATCAACCGTCAATTCAATTTTTTCTAAAGAAAATAATTTCTTGTACTGTTTGATTAATGCATTTTTAGGTTCGGTTAGGATACGTTTTAACGATGTCTTATCGAGCGGATTTAAATACGTAACAATGGGTAAACGGCCTAAAAGCTCAGGTATTAAACCAAAACTTCTCAAATCTTGCGAATTTACGTATTGTAATAAATTAGCTCTATCCAAATCTTGTGTAGCTGTTATAGAACGGTAGCCAATAGCCGATGATTGCATTCTACGAGCAATCATTTTATCGATACCTTCAAATGCACCGCCACATATAAATAAGATATGTTGGGTATTTATTTTTACCATTTTCTGATCGGGATGTTTACGGCCACCCTGAGGAGGCACCAATACTTCCGAGCCTTCTAATAACTTAAGCATAGCTTGTTGCACCCCTTCGCCACTTACATCTCTAGTAATCGATGGGTTATCGCTTTTTCTACCCACTTTATCGATTTCATCGATATAGACAATACCCTTTTCTGCCAAGCTTACATCATAATTACACGCTTGTAATAAGCGCGATAAAATACTTTCTACATCTTCGCCAACATAACCTGCTTCTGTGAAAACAGTAGCATCTGCAATAGCAAAAGGCACTTGCAATAATTTAGCTATGGTTTTAGCTAATAAGGTTTTACCGGTTCCCGTTTCGCCTACCATGATGATGTTGGACTTATCTATTTCCACCTCATCATCTTCCTGATTTAGGCGCTTATAATGATTGTAAATAGCCACTGCCATGGTTTTCTTAGCGTCTTCTTGGCCAATCACATATTGATCTAAAAATGCCTTTATTTCTATCGGTTTATGTAAGGATAAGGCAGCTGGGGCAGCAGTAGCAGCTTTGCCCGAAACGCCTGCATCTTGTAATAAAATATGTGCGTTTTCTATACAAGCATCGCAGATCATTCCTTTAGCACCTGTAAATAGGATATTAACTTCACTTTCAGCACGTTCGCAAAACGAACATTTTTTTTCCGTAGCCTTTGCCATTCAAAATTTATTAGTTGTCAAAGGTACGCATTGGAAAGGAAGAAATAAGAAATCTACCCCTATAAAAAATTGCCTGAAAGTATTAAAGCTATCTAGTATCTTGCAGATAGAAATGAATACTAATTTATTTGCCAATACTACCGATACAGAAAATAGATTTGTAGAGGTGGTGGTGCCGCTTAATTTACCACAAACCCTTACCTATGGCATTCCGCTAGAATGGCAAGGAAGTGTATTGCCGGGCATGCGCGTAGAGGTAGTATTGGGAAGAAATAAATTATATGCAGGGCTAGTAGTTGCTGTTCATAATAACCAACCTACTACTTATCAGGTAAAGCCCATTCGCGCTATAATAGATAGCATTCCAATAATAAGTGAATTGCAATTAGCCTTTTGGTCGTGGGTATGTCAATATTATATTGCCAATCCAGGCGAAGTAATGCAGGTAGCGCTACCAACACACTTAAAACTATCTGGGGAAGCCCTGTTTGAATTGCAAAAATTTGACGCAACAATTACTTGGAGTGATGATGCTTTTATTGTTTTAGAAGCGTTAGAATTAAAAGGCAAACTTAGTCTTAGCACCATCAAACAATTAATTACTCCTAAAAAAGTAGCTATAACGCTTCAAGAGCTTTTGCATCATAATGCTATACGTATAATAGAAAAGCTTGAAGAAACCTATAAACCAAAGACAGAGCGTATTGTAAAAATTGTTTCTGATTTTGATACCGAGCAAGGTCTTCATACCCTATTAGATGCTTGTAAAAAAGCGCCTAAACAAGAACAACTCGTGATGGCTTTTTATCAATTGTATAAAAAAGAAGCTGTTGTTACCGTTAAAAATTTATTAGCTAGCACACAAGCTACCCATGCACAACTTAATGCACTAATAGAAAAAGGATTTTTTTACACCGATGAAATAAAAGTAGATCGACTAGCCTATGTTCAAAATCCGGATGGCATAAAAGCGATTGAATTAACAACAGCCCAACACAAAGGCCAACAGGAGCTTGAAGTAGCGCTTCAAAAACAGGAAGTGGTGTTGATTGAGGGCGTAACAGGAAGTGGGAAAACGCTTCTTTATATAGAGCAGATAAAAAAAATAATTCAAGATGGTAAACAAGTTTTACTCTTGGTACCTGAAATAGCACTGAGCACACAATTAGTTGCTCGATTGTATCATTATTTTGGAGAAGAATTAGGTGTATACCATTCTAAATTTTCTAATAATGAACGCATCGAGATATGGAATAAAGTGAGCAGTCAAGCATACAAATTAATTGTTGGAGCTCGTTCTGCAGTATGGCTTCCTTTTCAACAACTAGGCTTAGTTATTATAGATGAAGAGCATGATGGGTCTTACAAGCAACAAGAACCAGCACCCCGATTTCATGGAAGAGATGCTGCCATTTATTTAGCGCAGCTACACAAAGCCAAAGTAATATTAGGCTCGGCTACGCCAAGCATGGAAAGCTTGTACAATGCGCATCAAAAAAAATATAGCTATGTACAATTAAAGGAACGCTATCAGGGTTTGGCTATGCCAAATATTGAAATTATTGATGCTCGCATACCACAACAAACATATGGCACGAATGCTTTAATTGCTCCTACCCTTATTAATAAAATTGCTGAAGCGCTATCGAATAAAAAACAAGTTATTCTTTTTCAAAATAAAAGAGGGTATGCTCCTTTTCAAGTATGTACTACTTGTGGCTGGGTACCCAAATGTAAATACTGTTCCGTATCGCTTACCTATCATAAAATAACTGATAAGATGCATTGCCATTATTGTGGTACAAAATCTAAAGTGATGCATCAATGTCCAGCATGTGGAAGTGATCATATTATTAGTAAAAGTTTTGGTACAGAGCGAATAGAAGAAGATATAAAACAATTGTTTCCAACAGCAACGATCGCCAGAATGGATACCGATAGCATGAAAGGGAAAAATAATTTTTCGGACTTATTTAAAAAAATGGAAGCGCGGCAAATTGATATTTTAATTGGCACACAAATGGTAGTGAAAGGCCTAGATTTTGCTAATGTATCTTTAGTAGGTATTTTAAATGCCGACAATTTGCTTACTTGGCCAGATTTTAGAGTTAACGAAAGAGCATTTCAGTTAATGGAACAAGTGAGTGGAAGAGCTGGAAGAAAAGAACAACAAGGAGAAGTACTTATACAAGCTATACATATCGACCACCCTGTATTACAATGGGTAAAAGATCATAGTACAGAGGCTTATTATGAAAATGAGTTACAATATAGAGAAGCTTTTATATACCCTCCATTTTGTAGGATGATAAAAGTGATATGTAAGCATGCTGCAGAAGCCATGGCACAACAAATGGGTGCACATATGGCTGATGCCATTCAAACAAAAAAAATTGATTGTATATTGCAAGGTCCATCACCGGCGCTTATCACCAAAATAAACAATTTATATTATTACGAACTTTGGCTCAAATGCCCTAAAGACGCTAAAAAACTAGTCGATATCAAACAAGTACTGAAAGAACAAAAAAGTAGCATTTTATCTATAAAAGCATATAGTTCTGGAATAATTACTCTTGATGTGGACCCTCAAAACTAAGCTCATATGATAGTGCAACAAAATGTATCTATAAAACACCTAAACACTTTTGGTATAGACTTCAAAGTAGATAACTATGTTATCATTGATACGATGCAAGTACTAAAAACCCTAAGTGAAGAAAAAAAATTATTAAAACATAAAATACAAGTTGGTGGTGGAAGCAATATTTTATGTGTGGAAGAGCAATTGCATGCTACTCTTATTCACAATCAACTTAAAGGTAAAAAAGTAATAAAAGAAACGGAAGCGCATGTATGGGTTGAAGTAATGGCTGGGGAAAAATGGCATGACTTTGTGTTGTATGCCATTGAAAACAATTGGGGGGGAGTTGAAAATCTGTCATTAATACCCGGCACAGTTGGTGCGGCACCTATTCAAAATATTGGAGCATACGGTGTAGAAGTTGGCACTTGTGTAGAAGAAGTACGTGCATGGAATTGGAATGATAAAGAACTCCTGAAATTTAAAAAAGACGACTGTAAATTTGGATATAGAACCAGTGTTTTCAAAGAAAAATGGAAACAAAAAATACTTATTACATCTGTAGTATTTAAATTAGATAAGCAACATCATTTTAATACTACCTATGGCGCCATCACACAAGAGTTAGAAAAAATGGGTATTAGCACCTTATCCATTAAAGCGATATCGGATGCCGTTACAAGTATTAGAAAAAGTAAACTTCCCAATCCAGAGGAGTTGGGAAATGCGGGTAGCTTTTTCAAAAATCCTACAATTAAAATTTCTCATTTTAAAGAACTACAAAAAGAACATACACTTATACCTTCATACACATTAGATGCGCAGCACGTAAAAGTGCCTGCAGGATGGCTTATTGAGCAATGTGGGTGGAAAGGAAAAAAAATAGGTGCATGCGGCGTGCACAAAGACCAAGCACTCGTGATTGTTAACTATGGCAAGGCAAGCGGAAATGATATCTATCAATTATCCGAATCCATCATACAAGATGTGCAAAGTAAATTTAATATTCTATTAGAACGAGAAGTACAAATCCTAAGTAACAGACTGTTCTAAAATTGGAAGTTTAATATAGAATTCGGTTCCTTCATTTTCTATAGACTCAAACCAGATGGAACCGTTCCAATATTCAACTATTCTTTTAGTCATTGCTAATCCAATTCCACTACCTGCATTTTTAGTTGTAAAATGAGGTACAAATACGTCCGATTTTATAGAAGGCGGTATACCTACGCCGTTGTCTTTTACCTGAATAACTGCTAATTGATTTTGCATATAAAGATTTACATTAATCAATCCTTGTTTTCCTTCCGGAATAGCCTGAACAGCGTTTTGCAGTAAATTACTAAACACGCGCAGCATATGACTTCTATCTGATCGTATCAAAATTTGATGATTAGGCAAAGATAAAGATATGATTATGTTACTTTCATTATTATAAATAGATACACTATTTTCTAATATGGCATTTAAGCTAAAAATGGCAACTTGTGGATCTGGTAATTTAGCAAAATTAGAAAATTCACTGGCTATGTAATTTAAATTATCAATTTGTTCAATTAAAGAGTCTGTAACTTTTTTAGTAATAGCTAATGCATTATCCTGCTTATTATTAATTGCATTTTGCAAAAATTGCAAATTTAAACGCATTGGAGTTAGTGGATTTTTAATTTCATGGGCTACTTGTTTTGCCATATCTTTCCAAGCATCTTCACGTTCAGATTGTGCAAGTTGATGAGCACTTTCCTCTAATTTTTTAATCATTTTGTTATACTCTTTAACCATTAAACCAATGTCATCATCATAAGGCCATTCAAGTAACTCATTTTTCTGCAAATTAACTCTTTGAAATTGTTTAATGATAAGATTAAAACTCCTAGTTAATCCATTGGTTACTACAAAGGCAAGTAAAGTTGATAATACAAATATAAAAGCATACAAATTAGTCATAGCAATTACTAAATAAGTAATTTGATAACGAATCTCTTTTTGAGAAGCATAAATGGGCATACTCATATAGGCAATTGTATTCCCATTATCATCGAACAAATTCATATAAGCAACCTTAAAATCAAGCAAACCAATATGTTCATCATGGCTCAAAATGGGTATATTACTTGATTTTAAATAGTGTAATGGAATATTTGGAATAATAGGAGCTATAATACCCTTCACAAATAAATCTGTATTGGAAGAAGAAAGCAATTTCCCATCCAAACCAAAAATATTAATATCAGCATGCGTATTCAGAGCACTATTATTTACTATTTCTTGTAGGTTTAACTTAGCTATTATAGAAGTATCTAACGTATCTAGATGCTTTTCAAATATAAACCGCTGTATAGGCTCTTTGAACTTTTGCGCTGTAGATAATAAAGTTGATTTATTATTTTGTTCAAATCGTACAAATAAAAATGATATGGTTAAAATGCCTAAAATTAAAAATGAAATTAAAACAAGACTTAGCATCGCATAATGTGTCTTTTTTCTGAAATTAAATACAATTAAATGGCGTTTATATTCTTTAAGTACGAATAATGAAGCAAATAACCTGTATAAAATAATAGTGAGAATAATTATTATACTTATCCCAAACAAATAAGAAAATAAAATAACACCATCAAGCCAGCTAACAGCATTTTGCATAATTACAAATTCCATACGATTTGGCAATTGATACCAGTTCCAGATTTTATTATTTCGTTGAAAAAATGAATTGGAATTTGTATACAACTTGGCATGTTTAGAAAACAATGGAAATTGAACGTCACTAGAATGATATTTCAATTTACCATGCTCATATTTTGCAAAAGCAAAATTTTCGAATTTCTTTAACGAGAGGAAACTATCTGTAGTAAGTAATTCTGGGAAAATGGAATGATTCTCTAGATTTCGCAAATAAAAATAAATAGTTAATCGCACTTGTTTATTATCAGGGAAGGGTAAGATTAATTTATATTCTAAATTTCCTCCTTCATTCTCTCTAAATAATAAATTACGATGCTTAGTAGATTGCCAATCATAAGTATCTTGCTTGTTAAATGCGCCTTGATTTTTAACAATTGCCTTTAAAAAATTGTACTCAGTGTCTATGTTAACGACATAGGCATTATTCAAATTTGAAAAGTTAGATGCCTGTAAAAAATTACGTAACGTAATATTTTGATATGTACTTTTCGCTTTGTAACTGGAAAAAATAGAATCCAAAGAAAGGCTATTCACTATTGGCTCCAAATATTTTTCTAAAGTGGTATCTCGGCGCAGGACAGACAATTCATTTACGATATTTATTTTATTTTTTTGTTCTCGTTTATTGGTAAAAAATAAAAGCAAAAATGTAAAAGAGATACAAACATAGAGTAACCAAAAAATAGTACTTAACTCAGATACATCTGTTGTAATTTTAATCTTCAAAAAATCCAGTAATACATAAAATAAAATAAACCAAATACAAAGAAAGAATAAAGTAATATGCGATAAACTATATGGAAGTATATTATTGAAAAGAACTAAAAAACAAAGCATTAAAAAATATTTTAAAAACTTTTGCTTAGTTAAATTATTAATTAAATAGTTGATTAAATTCATTGCCAATGCAACACCTCCAGAGATTAAACACATAATTACAAGACCTGCAAAATTTAAAATACTTACATTTTTAATATTACTAATCTCAAATGAAATTGCAGCATCCATTATCAAACTATGGGTAATAAAAATTGCTTGATAAAAAATATAAACAGAAAAAGCAATTATAAAGAATAAACAAATTTTTCTTAAAGTTTGGTTTTTTAAATACTTAAATGCAAGCGTATAATCCGTGTACTTATATACATAAGACACTACCCACATAAAACCTAAAGCATTAAAAAATACATCCCCCAAAGAAGCTAGTAGGAAATTTTTGTGATAAATTACAGGGGAGAAAAAATCAAGTTGTCTAGCGTTAAAAGGTATGCCAAAAACATACAATAACATTCTAAAAAATGAAATAATAAAAACAGAAAATAAAAATCCTTTCCACTGATTTCTTTTTCTTGAAAGACTTATATTAGAAATATTAATACTTGCATAAACAAAAAAGACACCAATAATCACCAGTATAATATCTAAGTAATTAGGCGATAAATTTTTAATTTCCTTAGTATTTAAAGAAACGTAAGCTACAATATTGTTTGAATAATCTTTTAATTCAAATCCATCCTTTAATTGCTTTGAGCTAATTATAGTATTTGCGGGTATATTATTATTTGCAATAAAATGAGTTTTTAAATACTCATTTTCTACAGGATAAGACAAACACAGGGGAATTAGAAAAATTATTTTATTATGTCTATCTAAATGTTTTGCCTTAATTAAATATTTTGATTTATCGAGCGTAATTAGTTGAAATCTATTATCTAAAGTAGGATGTTGCCGTGGTAAAACAATATTGGTATTCCAATCTTTTAACTGATCATCTTGATATAGAAAAAAATATACATCTTTGGGTAAATGCTTATAAAAATTACCTGAATAACCCCTAACAATGGCATTGTCTATTTGTTTTGTTTTATTATATACATCTTCCTGCAATGCTTTTTGCAACTGCAATGGATCCGTATTTTGATAATTATTCCAATAAAAGCGGACAAAAATAAAAACCCAAAATAAAAGGGTAAATATAATTAAGGAATGAACATGGTTCTTTTTGAGCATAGTGTTAATCCGTTTTATTATTACAATATAACTATCATTTACTTTTAACCAAATTCCATAACGCATCCATTTCTTCTAAATTCATATCTAAAAGAGAACTGCCTCTTTGACTCGCTATCTCTTCCATTTTACTAAAACGCTCTATAAACTTACGATTTGTTCTTTCTAATGCTAACTCTGGATCTACTTTTAAAAATCTTGCTAAATTTACTAAAGAAAATAGTACATCACCAAATTCCTCTTCTATATGCGTTTGATCACCTTCATCCATGGCCTCTTGCAATTCTGCTAACTCTTCCGTTACTTTTGCTTGCACTTGAGCTGTAGTATCCCATTCAAATCCTACCTGCTTCGATTTATCTTGAATGCGCAATGCTTTAATTAATGCAGGCAGAGCATCGGGCACACCAGATAAAACAGATTTTTTTCTTTCTTTTTGTTTTAATTTTTCCCAATTTTGTTTTACCTCTTGTTCATTTTCAACTTTGGTGTTGCTGTAAATATGTGGATGACGATACACTAATTTATTACAAACTGTTTCAATTACATCCTCAAAATTAAACTGATTTTCTTCAGCAGCAATTTTACTATAAAATACCAAGTGCAACAGTACATCCCCCAACTCTTCCTTTAAACCATCCCAATCTTTTTTAACTATAGCATCGCAGAGTTCATACGTTTCCTCTATGGTCAGAGGACGTAATGTTTCTATTGTTTGTTTTTGATCCCAAGGGCATTGTGCTCTTAGCTCTTCCATTATTTGCAAAAGTCGATCTATAGATTTGTTGTACATTATTTCGTATCCCCCCATTTAAACGCGTCTGTTGAAATACCAGCCAACTGTAATACTCTATCAACAACTGTTGCAGCCAAATCATCCAAAGTTTTTGGAATGCTGTAAAAAGATGGACTTGCTGGACAAATAATGCCTCCAGCTTCGGTAACTGCCGTCATATTTTTTAGATGAACTAGATTATACGGTGTTTCTCTAACAACACAGATTAATCGCTTTCTTTCTTTTAACATTACATCCGCTGCACGGGTTATTAAGTCGTTACTCATACCACTTGCTATCCTACCTAATGTACCCATACTACATGGACAAATAATTAAGGCATCAAACCCGGCGCTACCAGATGCAAAAGGTGCCATAAAATCATGGTTTTCATACGTTGCAAAAGTATAATCATGCTTTGGGGCCCCTTGCAATTCTAAATCCCAAACCATTGGTGCATTACTAGACCATACGAGTTGAATCGTATGCTCACCCTTTGGCAATTGGCTTAGTTTTTCTAGTAAAACCTTAGCATAAATTGCCCCGCTCGCACCTGTTATACCAACAGCTATTTTCATAAAACAATTTTAAAAATGGAATTCTTTGCTATAATTACAAAGTTAAATTGATTTTGTTGTAATTTGGGCTTAATAAAAATTATCCTTATGAAAAAATGGAGCCTTGTTTTAAGCTGTTCTCTTTTAATGCTATGTATAGGCATCTCTACTGGTTTTGCAAAATCAGGTAATGCAGATAAAAAAGAAGTAAGTAACAAAGAAATTCAATGGCTTTCTTTCGATGAGCTGCAAGTGGCTATGAAAAAAAATCCTAAAAAAGTTTTCATGGATGTATATACCGATTGGTGTGGCTGGTGCAAAAAAATGGAAAAGTCAACCTTTACAAACCCTGATGTTATTAAATATATCAACGAGCATTACTATGCAATTCGTTTTAACGCAGAACAAAAAGAGCCTATACGATTTATGGGTAAAACTTATGAGTTGAAACCAGGAAGCAATACCAACGAATTAGCCATTGAGTTATTGCATGGTCAGATGTCCTATCCAACTACCGTTATTTTTGAAGAAAACTTTTTAAATCCGCAACCTATTCCAGGCTATTTAGATGTTCCTAACTGCGAAATGATTGTAAAATACTTGGGCGAAAATTTATATAGAACAAAAGGCTTTGCTGATTATCAAAAAGAGTTTAAAGCTACTTGGCACTAAGCTTTTCAGCATACTTACAGTACATTTTAATTCCACATTCTAAACACTTTGGCGATCTCGCTAAGCAGGTATAACGCCCGTGCAAGATCAGCCAATGGTGGGCTATATGCACTTTTTCTTTAGGAATATATTTGATGAGTTGCAACTCTGCTTGCAAGGGTGTTTTTGCATTACTTGTCAATCCAAGTCGAGCAGAAACCCTAAACACATGAGTATCCACCGCCATATTGGGTTGCTGATCAATAACGGATGTAATAACATTTGCCGTTTTTCTACCTACACCTGGCAATTGAACCAATTCCTGAACCGTATGCGGCACTTCTCCATCAAATCGCTCTAAAAGCATGGAGGCCATGCTTATTAAATGCTTTGTTTTATTATTAGGGTAACTAATACTTTTAATTATGGTAAACAAATCATCAAAATTGGCTTTAGACAAGGCTACTACATCGGGGTATTTTTCAAAGATAAACGGCGTAGTAGCATTCACTCTCTTATCGGTACATTGCGCCGATAAGATAACAGCCACTAATAATTGAAATGCATTATCGTAAAGCAGTTCTGTTTCTGCCTCCGGCACATGAGTAGTAAACCAATCTAGTATTTTTTCGTAACGGTCTTTTTTAGTCATCCTATTTTTCTGCTTCAAAATCCAATACGATACTGTTCATGCAAAAGCGCTTATGGGTTGGTGCCGGACCATCATCAAAAATATGGCCTAAGTGCGAATCACATCTACCGCACAACACCTCTATGCGATCCATACCATACGAATGATCTGGTTTATATTGCACACTATGCTCTTTAATAGTTTCAAAAAAACTAGGCCAACCGCAAGCACTTGCAAACTTAGCGGTAGCATTAAATAGTGGATTGCCACACACCGCACAGTAATAAGTACCTTTAATATCTTGCTTCCAATATTTACCGGTAAATGCATATTCGGTATGCGCCAAACGCGCAACATCATACATTTCTTTTGACAGAATATGTCTCCACTCTTCATTGCTGACCTTTAACTTTCGTTCGTCGGTTCTAGAGTAATAAGGATTTTTTTGCATAGTTGATTTTTGTTGTGCGGTAGAACAAGAAATAAAAAACCAATTTAAAACTATAATCGTATAAAATACAAATTTATGCATGGTTCAATTTTTTACAAAACTACGAATACTTGTTTCGGGATAACAAAAATACCGCCAATAAGTTGTCAAATAAAAAAAGACTACCTTTGTGTTGTAATTGATTTAATTAAAAAGTTCTTCTCCCATTTTTTTATCGGCAATTACTATTTCAAAAACTTTGTGCCTCCTCCATTAGGAAGCGCACATACTAACAAATCAACATGTCATTTAAATCATTAGAGGTCATAGAACCTATATTACAAGCCCTTGAGGATGAGGGCTACTCGAATCCTACACCTATTCAGTCGCAAGCAATACCTATCGTTTTACAAAAGAAAGACCTATTAGCTTGTGCTCAAACAGGCACAGGGAAAACAGCAGCCTTTGCCATTCCTATTTTACAATTATTAGCTGCCAAACCAAAAGATCCTAAACGTAGAAAAGTAAAATGTTTAGTTTTAACACCCACTCGTGAATTAGCTATACAAATTGGCGAAAGCTTTGCTGCTTACGGTAAAAATGTAGATTTATTACACACCGTTATCTTTGGTGGTGTAGGGCAAAACCCACAAGTTAATGCCATTAGAAATGGTGTAGATATATTAGTAGCTACTCCAGGTCGTTTATTAGATATCATTCAACAGGGTTTTTTATCCTTACACAATGTAGAACTCTTTGTTTTGGACGAGGCGGATAGAATGCTAGATATGGGTTTTATACACGATGTAAAACGCTTATTGACCTTATTGCCAGAGCAAAAGCAATCCTTGTTTTTCTCCGCTACCATGCCTAATGAAATTGTAAAACTAGCGAATACCATACTTAAAAATCCAAGTAAAGTAGCCGTTACTCCTGTTTCATCAACTGTTGAAATTATTCAACAATTTATTTACTTCGTTGATAAGGGTAATAAACAAAAACTGCTTTTAGAACTACTAAAAAATGAAGCTATCAAAACCGTATTGGTCTTTACACGTACCAAACATGGTGCGGATAAAGTAGTAAAAGTTTTAGTAGCCAATGGCATTACAGCAGAGGCTATACATGGAAACAAAGCCCAAAATGCAAGGCAACGAGCACTTACTAATTTCAAAAACCAAACTACCCGCGTATTAGTTGCAACTGATATTGCGGCAAGAGGTATTGATGTGGATGAGCTCGCTTATGTAATCAACTACGAAATGTCGAACATTCCAGAAACTTATGTACATAGGATAGGAAGAACCGGCAGAGCTGGCGCTGCTGGTACGGCTTATTCTTTTTGCGATGCAGAAGAGAAAGCGTATTTAAAAGATGTAGAGAAATTAATTGCCAAAAAGATACCGGTTATCGATAACCACCCCTTCCCTTTAGTCGATCATCATCCGGTTAAAGAAGCAAAACCTACTTTTGAAAAACGCAAGTTTAATCCCAAGTTTAAAAATCAAAAGAAAGCAAAATAAAAAAGAGGAGGCCAATGGCCTCCTCTTTTTTTTTATTTTAACCTTATTAATGTGTTATAGTAATACTAGCTTTTTTAATAATGGCTTGATCCTTATTTTTTACCGTGTATAAATACAATCCGCTTGCTAAATCAGCTATGCGTATTTCTGTTGTTTTGCTAAATGTTTTATGCTGCAAAACTTTACCATCAATCGCATATAATTCAAATACCAATTCATCATCGCTAGAAGCTTTTATTGATAATACATCGATTGCAGGATTTGGAAATGCCGTAATTTCAATATCGTTCATTAAGGCTTCGGTAACTCCTGTTGTAGTGGTATAGCTTACATCATCAACATATAAGGTACTAGAATTTTGAACCGTATCATTAGAATTTGTAAAGAAGTAGCGTAGTAAATTTGCAGGTAATGTGGTTGCGATATAATCTATAGGCACTTCAATTTTTGTAAACACAGACTTAGCGCCAAATTGTAATCCACCTGATCCAATAACAGAATCTTTACCAAATGTTCTATTGATAACTTCTACTAGAAAAGATCCAGAATCTGCTGTAGCCGGAGCATATCTGATAAACGCAGCCGCTTTACTTACACGTTGTGTTATAGCAGTACCGCCAGAAAAAGATATATCCATCGATGCATCTAGCGTAACAACAGCGTTTGTAAGAATCCCAGGTATAGCAACATTAATTCCAGGAAAAGTCTTAGTTGTAAGCATCGCCGAAGCAGTGCCTGTATTTTTAATTGTAGTATTTTTTGTAACTGTTTTTTGAATGGCAGTGGATTGACCAAATAGAAAATTCAAGGTATTAGCTAAAGAGTCAAAGGTAGACCATGAAGTAGGCACTTCTATAGGTATCAAAGGGTTGAATAACAATGTTCTATTTTGCCATGTTTCAAAACCGCCATTTGGAGGTGTTGTTTGCGCATTGGTATTCGTGAATATTAGTAATGCTGTAAATAATAAAAGTAATTGTTTTTTCATTTTATAATTTTTAAATAGTTTACAAAGATGCTAGACAAGCCTGAATAGCTTCAAAGTTGGGTAAATCACCCGCACTTTCTAATACTTCTGCATACTGAACAGCACCTTTCGCATCAATTACAAATGCAGAGCGTTTACTAACGCCTTTCATATCCAATACAAAGTTTTCATACAAACAACCATATGCTGCAGAAACTTCTTTGTTGAAGTCGCTCAGTAAAGTAAAGTTCAACGATTGCTCATTTTTGAACTTATCTAAAGTGAATAATGAGTCTACGGAAATGCCAAGCACTTCTGCATTCAAATTATTATAAACAGCAATACTGTCTCTCAAAGAACAAAGCTCCGTAGTGCAAACCCCTGTAAAAGCTAATGGGAAAAACACTAAAACTACATTTTTGCCAGAAAACTGACTTAAGGAAACTTCATTTTTATCAGAATCTCTAAGGGTGAAATTTGGGGCCATTTGGCCTACTGTTATGCTCATATTGATTTGTTTTTTTCAAAATTACAACTAAGTGTTCAAATATGACAAAATGAATGTGAAATGATTGCTAAAAATTGGAAAAAATGGCGCTTGGAAGGGCTTTAGACATAGCAATAGTCGTACCTTTCTGAAATTATGTCTTATTTTTAGTCCTGGCACAATTTGTGCAATAATGTAACAATAAGATTCGAATCTATTTTATTTAATTTTTTAAAAACTAAATGATATGTCAAAAGTAAACATCACCCCCTTGCACGACAGAGTAATTGTATTACCTGCTGCAGCTGAAGAAAAAACAGCAAGTGGAATTATCATTCCAGATACGGCAAAAGAAAAACCACAAAGAGGCACTGTAGTAGCTGCTGGCCCTGGCAAAAAGGACGAACCTATGACCGTAAAAGCAGGCGATACTGTTTTATATGGCAAATATGCTGGTACTGAAATTAGTATTGAAGGCAATGATTACCTAATCATGAGAGAAAGCGATATTCTTGCAATTGTATAATCAAATCAAAAAATAAAAAATAAACATATGGCAAAACAATTATTTTTCAACATCGAAGCACGCAACAAAATGAAGCGTGGTGTTGACATCCTTGCGGATGCAGTAAAAGTAACTTTAGGACCTAAAGGTAGAAATGTAGTTATTGAGAAAAAATTTGGAGCTCCAAGTATTACAAAAGATGGCGTTTCTGTTGCTAAAGAAATTGAATTAGAAGATGCCATCGAAAATATGGGTGCACAAATGGTTAAAGAAGTAGCTTCAAAAACAGCAGACGTTGCTGGTGATGGAACAACTACGGCAACCGTATTAGCACAAGCTATTATAGGCGAAGGTTTGAAAAACGTAGCCGCTGGCGCTAATCCAATGGATTTGAAACGTGGTATCGACAAAGCAGTGGTAACGGTTGTAGAAAGCTTACGCAAACAATCTGAAAAAGTTGGAAACGACAATAAGAAAATTGAACAAGTAGCTACAATTTCTGCGAATAACGATAGCACAGTAGGTAAATTAATTGCTGAGGCTATGGCTAAAGTTGGTAACGAAGGTGTTATAACCGTTGAAGAAGCTAAAGGTACCGACACTACCGTTGCTGTAGTAGAAGGTATGCAATTTGACCGTGGTTACTTAAGTCCATACTTTGTAACGAACACAGAAAAAATGCAAACGGAGTTTCAAAATCCTTACATTTTAATCTATGAAAAGAAAATAAGCACCTTAAAAGACATCTTACCTATTTTGGAAAGTACGGTTCAAACAGGTCGTCCTTTATTAATCATTGCAGAAGATGTAGATGGTGAAGCATTAGCAACTTTAGTAGTTAATAAATTAAGAGGTTCTTTAAAAATTGCTGCTGTAAAAGCTCCTGGCTTTGGTGATCGTAGAAAAGAAATGTTGCAAGATATCGCAGTATTAACTGGTGGTATTGTTATCAGCGAAGAACAAGGATATAAACTAGAAAATGCAACTATCGAATTCTTAGGTCAAGCGGAGAGCATTACGGTAGATAAAGACAACACTACCGTTGTTGGTGGTAAAGGCGAAAAAGACGCTATTACCGCTAGAGTGCATCAAATAAAAGCTCAAATGGAAACCTCTACTTCTGATTATGATAAGGAAAAATTACAAGAGCGCTTAGCTAAATTAAGCGGCGGTGTAGCGGTATTATATGTAGGTGCTGCAACAGAAGTAGAAATGAAAGAGAAAAAAGACCGCGTAGATGATGCATTACATGCAACGCGCGCTGCTGTTGAAGAAGGTATTGTTCCAGGTGGTGGTATTGCTTTCATTAGAGCTACAGAATCTCTAGAAGGTATGACCGGCGATAATGCCGACGAAACTACAGGTATCAAAATCGTTCGTAGAGCGATCGAAGAACCACTTCGTCAAATCGTAGCAAATGCTGGATTAGAAGGTTCTATCATTGTACAAAAAGTACGTGAAGGTAAAAACGACTTCGGATTTAATGCCCGCACAGAAACGTATGAAAATATGTTAGCTGCTGGCGTTTTAGATCCAACTAAAGTAAGTCGCGTAGCTTTAGAACACGCAGCTTCAATTGCAGGTATGTTATTGACCACAGAGTGTGTCATTGCAGACAAACCAGAACCAAAAGGAGCTCATAGTCATGCACCAGCAGGTATGCCAGGCGGTATGGGTATGGATTATTAATCAAATCGTTCCCCTAGATAAAAAACCGAAGTCTTTGACTTCGGTTTTTTTATTTGTTTTGATAATTAAACGTTTCGTAATAGGCTCCTTTCAACTGCATTAATGCTTCATGCGTGCCCTGCTCTTTAATGGTACCTCGGTCTAAAAAAACAACTTGGTCAAAATCCCAATTGTTAAAAATTCGATGTGTAATAACAATAGTAGTTTGATGTTTTGCTTTTTCTTTTAAAACGTGCACAATGTGTTGCTCTGTTTTCGTATCCACCGCCGACAAACAATCGTCTAATACTAAAATCGGCGCCTTTTTTAATAAGGCTCTCGCAATACCCAATCGTTGTTTTTGTCCACCCGACAAAAGCACTCCGCGCTCACCAATGATCGTATTAAACTGATGGGGCATACTTATAATTTCATCATATAAACAAGCATCTTTACACACTTGCTCTATTTCTTCTTTTGTAGCCTTTGCAT
This sequence comes from Chitinophaga pinensis, assembly GCA_945872085.1. GTDB lineage: Bacteria > Bacteroidota > Bacteroidia > Chitinophagales > Chitinophagaceae > CAIWHF01. Next base: position 56,029 of record CAMBYG010000004.1, read on the forward strand.
TGGCCAATAATAAATTCTGATAAATGGTATCAGAAAAAAGAAGCGGCTCTTGCGAAGCATAAGCAATTTGAGATCGAATACTTTTTAAAGCAATTTCTTTTACTGACTTTCCATCTATCGATAAAACTCCATCTTCAACCTCATACATGCGTTCTAACAATTGAATCAAGGTAGATTTACCAGCACCTGTTTTGCCTAAAATAGCTATGCTCGACTTAGCAGGTATATGTAATGAAAAATCATGTAAAGCCTTTATACCAGTATGCGGATAAGTAAAGTTGACCTGGTCAAAATTAATTGCACCACTAATCAATTGTTCTGAAGCTAATTGTGTATCTGTAATCTTAGATTTCGTTTGTAAAAAATCATTTATTCGTTTCTGAGATGCAGCAGCGCGTTGTATCATGGATGCTACCCAACCAATACTCGAAATCGGAAACATCAATAAATTGATATACATAATAAACTCCGCAATATGCCCAGCACTGGTTTTTCCTTGAATCGTTAAATAGCCTCCAACTAAAACAGAAAAAAGCATACTAAGACCTATAAACAAATTCATTGAAGGAAAATAAACAGACTCAATCATAGATAATTGCAAAGCACTGTTTTTATACTCCTTCGATTCCGATTTAAATAATTTTTCTAGAAAGGAATGTTGCGAAAAGGCTTTTACTATTCTAATACCGGCAAAGGTTTCTTGTGCACGCGCAGTAAGATTGGATAATTGCGCTTGAATATGTTCGCTTTTTTTATAAATCTTCTTATTCACCAAATACAAGGTTGTCGCTAAAAAAGGGAAGGGCAGCAAAACCCAAATCGTTAGCATAGGATGCACCTGCCACATCCCCCAAATACACATACAACCCAATACACTTAAATTGACCGTATACATCAATGCCGGACCCGTATACATTCTTACACGAGCTACATCTTCTGCAATGCGATTCATTAAATCACCTATGGTGTTAGTTTTAAAAAAATGCACATCCAATGTTTGATAGTGCTGATAGAGTTCATTTTTTTGATCAAATTCAATTTTGCGCGACATTACTATTAATGTTTGTCGCATCAAGAACATAAAAAAACCTCTCAAAATTGCTAATCCAACCAACAACAATCCATTAGTTAATACCCAATAGGCAATAGCTTTTTCAGCAGCTATCTGTTGCGATAAATTGCTTATAGAATTATATATCAATACTTTTTGCTGTACGCCGTCTAGTAATTTTCTTATTATAGCTGGTGGTAATACAGCAAAATAATTTGAGATCGCAACAAATAAGATGCCTAATAAAAAGGAGTATTTATATTTTAGAAATAATGGATGGAGAGCACGAAGCGATTTCATAATTTGTCTAATACGTAATTTGCATATTTTCTAATATGGCTGTTAGTTCTTTGCAAATATTCAATTCCAGTGTTTGTTCTTCATTTGTTTTATTAGCTATTGGAAACCATCCTTGCGCTTCTTTATGAAAACAAGAAGCCGTTGAAGACAGCCTACAAAAATGCGTTGCATTTATAGAAAGCGAACCGAAAGCTGATAATAATGCATCAATAGGAAGGGTTGTACTTTCCTTTTTTGAAAAAACAAAAAGGCTATTACCCGAATTATTTTTTACAAGATAGGGTGTTAAACAATGGGTGAGTGCCATAGCATCAAGATTATCTTCTTCTACTAAAAAAACCCAAGTTTGCTCGGCATGTTTATTGAAAAAAATAGTTTTGAAAACACCTTCATAAACTGCTGGAACTAGGCGCACTTGCATATCTGCATATACATATCCCAGCGCATTATCTTTATCTTCTGCTTGATTATCTTTCCCTAAGGGTTTTTGTGCAACAAGCATTGCAGGTATAGCAACTTTTTGATGGGTATCTAGCGTGTTGAAAGCTGTAACTCTTTTATTTGGGAAATTATTATAAAAAATAATTCCTGTAGCGCCTTGCTGAGCAGCTGCAATCGTTCGATCGTATAGCACTTTATACAAAGAAAACAAAGAATCGTTGGCTTGCTCTTCATCATCATACTGCGGCAATAACCAGATATTATTTTGCTCCATCACATCCGGAATACAGTTGCCACTCACTTGAGCATTAGCCGAATAAGGAAGCGGAAAATTAGCTTTGTCAATGGCTACTTTTTGTCCATTAAATAATATAGACGAAGCGCTATCTATTTTTATTCCGTAGTTAATGTTGTAAGGCACAGCTGATACGAGTGCCTTGTTTTTTAAACAATAGTGCTCCCAATTTTTAAACGCTAATGTGGGCGAAGTAGTGAAGGTTTTTTTACAGACTTTTTGTACTTGCCTGCACAACTGATTGGAATGCTTAGTTGGCGAAATACCTGATGAAATCTTAGTAATGCACAATAATAAAAGTATAAATAGCCCGCGTGGCATACAATTTTTTTGTAAAGGTAAAATAAATACGAATAGTAGTTTATTTTATTTCAATCCACGTATGATCTGCCAGTAGTTTTACGCTAGCTATAAAATTCTTAAATGGAAGATTGGCTCCCCATTCTTGAGGACCAATTAAAGAAAGCACAAATCGATCTTGTTCTTTTTCGTATAAATGGTAGGTATGCCCTATTAATGGCTTAAAACTCATTTGAGCTTCATAAATCATCATAGAAAGCGCCTTTCTGTTTTGAATCGCTTGGGCTTGAGCAGCTAACAGTTCTATTTGTTTCCGAATTTGCTCTAATTGCATATTCGTTTGTTCTTCCATAGCCAATAAAGCCTTGTTTTTGATAACGCCTTCTTTTGTGGGCCTCACTATAGCACTACTTGCACTCGTAGCATATGCTAATACGCTAAGTTGTTTATGGTAAAATTCAATATTGCTATACGGTCGTTCGTATTCGTCAAAACCTTGTAGTGTCCTTTTCATATTACCATTAGGTAATAAATCTAATTGCACACGAATGGGTAAATGATTGTATGCAGTATAGGTGTAATGAAATTGTATAGCAGTGGGTATTTGAAGCTGCTCTTCTTGAAAGGACAATTCAAATGAGGTCACTTCTTTTTGTTGATTAATGGTGCGTTCTTCTTTAAAGCTAAATGCAGCAGAAGCCTCAATACCTATAATAGTAAAAATGGCAGCCGTTGGCACAGTGCCCTTTTCGTAAAGGCATTGCTCAGGTACCAATTGCCATGCTGCTAAGAAATTATATGCTTGTTGAATCATCACTACTATTACAAATAGAAACAAAAAAAGTTCAATCTATAAAAAAAGTGTGCCTGATAAAGACACACTTTTTTTTATAATTATATTACTATTAATAACGATAATGATCAGCTTTAAACGGACCGTATTTAGGAATACCTAAATAAGCCGCTTGCTCATCTGTTAACTCATCTAATTCAACACCAATTTTAGCTAAGTGCAAACGCGCTACCTTCTCATCTAAATGCTTAGGCAATACATATACTTTGTTTTCATAATTAGCGGTATTGGTCCACAATTCTATCTGCGCTAAAGTTTGGTTGGTAAACGAGTTACTCATTACAAACGATGGGTGTCCTGTAGCACAGCCTAAATTTACTAAACGGCCTTCTGCTAATACAATCACTTCTTTACCATCAATCGTATAAACATCTACTTGAGGTTTAATAGTATCTTTAGTATGACCGTAATTCGTATTTAACCATGCCATATCAATTTCGATATCAAAGTGACCGATATTACACACGATCGCTTTGTCTTTCATAGAACGGAAATGCTTTTCGGTAATCAAATCACGACAACCAGAAGCTGTTACAATAATATCTGCTTCTTTTACTGCGTCTACCATTTTCTTAACTTCAAAGCCGTCCATAGCTGCTTGTAAAGCACAGATTGGATCAATTTCGGTAACGATAACACGAGCACCTGCACCTCTCAACGATTCTGCAGATCCTTTACCCACATCGCCATAACTACCCACAACCGCTACTTTACCAGCCATCATAACATCAGTAGCACGACGAATCGCATCTACCAACGATTCTTTACAACCGTACTTGTTATCAAATTTAGATTTAGTAACCGAATCATTTACATTGATTGCAGGCATTGGTAAAGTACCTTTTGCCATACGCTCATATAAACGATGCACACCAGTTGTAGTTTCTTCTGATAAACCTTTGATACCATTTACTAAATGAGGATATTTATCTAAAACCATATTCGTTAAATCTCCACCATCATCTAAAATCATATTTAAAGGACGATCTTCACTTCCGAAATATAAGGTTTGTTCAATACACCAATCGCCTTCTTCAATAGTTTGTCCTTTCCAAGCAAAAACACCAATGCCAGCCGCTGCAATAGCTGCTGCTGCTTGGTCTTGCGTTGAGAAGATATTACAAGAGCTCCATTTTACTTCAGCTCCTAAAGCTACTAAGGTTTCAATTAATACTGCCGTTTGAATAGTCATGTGTAAGCAACCTGCAATACGCGCACCTGCTAATGGTTTGCTATCGCCATATTCTGCTCTCAAAGACATTAAGCCAGGCATTTCTGCTTCTGCTAAACGAATTTCTTTACGGCCCCATTCAGCGAGACTCATATCTTTTACCTTATGTGGTAAATTAAAATCAATAGTTGAACTCATATTAAAAAAATTTTGGCAAAGGTACTGTTTTTCTATGATAGGAAGGGTTACTAATAGCCTACTTTTATCTATTTTTTAGCAACTACCCTAATTTGTTGAACCAAGTATAAATAGGTACTTAAAAATCTTCTACTAAATGCTCTTTAAATAATCTTTTATTTGGGTTTGGGTGGCAGCCGATACATTTACTAAAGGCAAACGCAAGGTGTCTTGCATAATACCCATTTCTTGTAGCACACATTTTACACCCGCTGGATTGCCTTCTGCAAAGAGTAAATTAATGCCCTTCAACAACTTATAATGCAGGTCTTTAGCAGTTGCAACTTGGCCTTGTCTAGCCAATTGCACCATTTGTGCAAAATCTTTGGTAAAGCAATTAGCAGCAACAGAGATAACTCCATGCATACCTATCGCTAGTTGAGGAAGCACTAAATCATCATCACCAGAAAGCACTGCAAAATCTGCCGGTGCTCCTTGCACTAATTCCATGCATTGCGCCATATTGCCACTCGCTTCTTTTACGGCCACAATGTGCTTAAACTCTTGTGCCAAACGTAAGGTAGTAGCGGGCAACATATTAGTAACTGTTCTACCCGGTACATTATAAAGAATGATAGGCAATGTTGTTGCTTGAGCAATCGCTTTAAAATGCTGATAAATTCCTTCTTGACTTGGTTTGTTATAATACGGCACTACACTCAAAAGGCCATCTACTCCGCTCCAATCCCAGGTTTGTAATTGTTGAATAACCGCTGCTGTATTGTTTCCTCCGGCACCACATACCAAAGGCACGCGCTTATTGTTTTGCTCAACAATAAAACGAAGTACGGCTTGTTTTTCATCTGTTGTTAAGGTAGGTGTTTCGGCAGTTGTACCTAAAGCCACCAAAAAATCAACTTTGTTTTCGATAACATGCGCCACCAATTTTCCTAAAGCAGGAAAATCAATTGTTCCTTCTTTTGTAAAAGGGGTAACTAATGCTACGCCAGTGCCTTGAAACTTATTATTCATAGTTATAGTTCTTAAGTTGTGGGCACTTCGTCATAGAAGCCCATTTTAGAAAACTTATCAATACGTTGTTGTATGCGCGTATCGGCATCAAAATGTTGTAAATCAGCGATTGTTTTTATGAGATAATCTTTTACAATAGCGGCCATTTCTAATGGCTTAGCATGCGCGCCACCAATAGGCTCTTTCAATACATCATCTACCAAATCGAAGCCTTTCATATCCTCAGAAGTCAGTTTCAATTGCTCCGCAGCAAGTTCTTTATTATTCCATGTTCTCCATAAGATAGACGAGCAAGATTCTGGCGAAATAACGGTGTACCAAGTATTTTCCAACATCACTACTTTATCGCCAATACCAATACCTAAAGCTCCGCCCGATGCACCTTCGCCAATAATAATACAAATCACTGGCACTTTCATATTCACCATTTCAAATAGGTTACGAGCAATCGCTTCTGCTTGTCCGCGTTCTTCTGCTTCCAAGCCAGGATAAGCGCCCGGTGTGTCTATAAAAGTGATAATAGGTCTATTAAATTTCTCTGCAATTTTCATTAAGCGTAAGGCTTTACGATAGCCCTCTGGATTAGCCATACCAAAATTGCGCAATTGACGGGTTTTGGTATTAGTTCCTTTCTGATGACCCATAACCATAACTGGCAAACCATTTAACTCGGCCATGCCTGCTACAATAGCTTTATCATCTTTTACTTGGCGATCGCCAAACAATTCGGTAAAATTTTCAAAGATGCTTTCTATATAGAATTGGGTATATGGGCGCTCTGGGTGGCGGCTCAATTGCACGCGTTGCCATGGGCTTAAGTTTTGGTATATACTAGCACGTGTTTTTTCAATAGCGGTTTCTATTTCACGAATAGCTGCCGACATATCTGCATGGCTATCTGCTGCCATTTCGTGCAGTTTATCCAGTTGCTTTTGTAGGTCTTCTAAAGGTTTCTCAAAATCCAAAAATTGCATAGTAGAATCAATTTTGTTTAGTTTACAAAGATAGTTTTAAAAATTTTATTTACTAGCTATATGAAAATTGGAAAAAGGGTTTTATATTTGCACTCCCAAACAAAATCTCGGTTTTGTTCTGGATCGGTAGTTCAGTTGGTTAGAATGCCGCCCTGTCACGGCGGAGGTCGCGGGTTCGAGTCCCGTCCGGTCCGCAAAGTCCCTTCGGACATTTTTAAAACCCTTTAAGATC
>CAMBYG010000005.1 GCA_945872085.1 Chitinophaga pinensis
GAATACTATTTTTGAATAATTAATTTTTCAATTTGTTGCGTAGTACCTGCAGTTATTTTTAAATAATAAACACCTGTAGGTATTGCAGAAAGTGACAAGTTGAAATCTGAAGAACTACTGTTCACTTCTGTAAGTAAAACGCTACCCTTCATATCAACTAATTGTATGGTGTTTACATAAATGCCATTTCCTAATGCATGAATGGTAACAAAATCTTTAGTAGGATTTGGATATACACTAAAAGCATGCACTAAATCTGCTTTTGCTATACCTAAACTATTAGGAACAATTTTCTTAGAATTTTTAGTAAAATCTACTCCACTCACATTCGTACTTGTAGCACTTATAGTAAATACAGGGGAATGGGTTGTAACTTGCGGCATACTCTCTGGATATACATTATAAGAACCCATTGGTAAATTACTGAAGGAATAATCTCCATTGATATCGGTATAAGTATGTTTTACAATTTGATTATTAGCATTTCGCAACAAAACAAGCACATTTGGCGCACCATTAGCCGTTCCTTTTCCTGCGCCTAAAGTAACATTACCAGCCACAAAACCAGGGCCATTTGCAGAACTTCCTGCTTGCATATAGATGTGTCTATTATTAGAAAGTCCACCTACATGATTAATGAGCGTAGCATTTGCCCAATAAGTACTACCAAAATGATAAGTAGGAGCCATTTGGGTAAAGCCTGTAGCGCCTGCAGCTACTGCTGCTTTTACACGGTAGGTGCCTGCTGCTTTATTATTAAATTGGTAATTTACTAGACCATAAGCACCTGTTGCAGTAACAGAATCTATAGCATTAATAATATTTGTTGTGGTATCAAAAGTAATCAACCATACTTTGAAAGAACTCGAATTAATATTCAATGTGCTGTCCCAATAAATATTACCAGAAATATTATTTACTGAAGTACCCGTAACCGTAACGGTTTGATAAGCGGTATCTCTACAATAAACGGTATTGGCATTCGCAGAATCTACATAACGATTAATTAAACGTACGGAATAGGTGCCAGCAAGAGGATACGTATGGGATACACTTGTATAGGTGTTATTAGCGACACCACCATCTCCAAATGTCCAATCGGACACTCTAGAAATTACTGGATTGGTATTATTAACTACTGTAGACGTGTTATTAAACGTTACATTCAAGTTATTTTGTGTTTTTGTAAAACTTGCTACCATAGCAGCACAATTGAATGTAGTGTTTTGATAATTTACGCTTGTTGTTGTAGTACACGTTGCTCCATTAAGTGTAGTAGTTAATGTAACTGTATAGATACCTGGATTAGCATAGGTATGATTAGTAGTCGCAACATTACCCGCACTTGTGCCATCACCAAAACTCCAAGCATAGGTCATGCTAGCTGCTTGGTTACTGGATGAAAACGCATACGATCCATTACCATTATTAGTGCTTGCGATTGTAGTATTGCATGGTGCAGCAACTAATGTAACAGAAGCATTATACGTGCTCGTGCATAATAAGGTATTATTAAGTGAATCGTATACATGCATAGTAAGAGCCAATGCATAGGTGCCCGCACTTGTATAGTTATGCGTGGTTGTGCCCGTAGCATTAATCCAAGAAGTACCATTACCCCAATTCATAGAATATGTTGTATAAGCATATACTGGTGCGCCGGTAACCGAACTGGTATTAACTACGCTTAATTGATAAGGATTTTGGCTTGTAGGTGTTTGCGACCAAGTAAAAGATGGATTACATACTACTTGTGCAAAACTATTTATGCCTATTAATAAGGCAAAAACAAAAAGTAATTGTTTTTTCATAAAGGTTTTGAATTTAAGATGTCTTATTGGTAGACCTAAAATTAAGAAAAAAGGTTTGCAAAACCCTTATTATTATATACCCTACAACAATTACACTTGATATCAATATTTTACATGCGTCATATATTGACAATATTAGAGCTTACCGGCAACTATATGGTCAATAACACTAGGGTCTAATAAAGTAGATGTATCGCCTAATTGATCTAAAGCACCTTCTGCAATTTTCCTCAAAATCCTACGCATGATTTTTCCACTGCGCGTTTTAGGCAAGCCCTGTACAAACTGAATTTTATCGGGTTTGGCAATAGCACCAATAACACGCGCTACCGTTTGTGCAATATCTAATTGCGTTAGTTGAGCATCGCCATGAAGGGAGTCGATAATTACAAATGCATAAATGCCTTGCCCTTTTATATCATGCGGATAGCCCACCACAGCAGATTCTACCACGCCGGTATGACTATTAATTGCATTTTCAACTTCGGCGGTACCAATGCGGTGACCACTTACATTGAGTACATCATCTACCCTACCCGTAATTCTATAATTGCCTTGTTCATCTCTATAACAGCCATCGCCCGTGAAATATAAATTATCGTAAGTAGCAAAATAATTCATTCTACAACGTTCATGATCGCCATAGGTAGTGCGGAGCATGCCCGGCCAAGGAAACCGAATACATAAATTGCCACTGATAGCATTGCCCTCGAGTATCGTTCCTTTTTCATCGACCAATACAGGCTGAATACCCGGCAATGGAAGTGTTGCATAAGCTGGCTTAGCAGGTGTAATACCCGCCATATTAGAAATTAAAATACCACCCGTTTCGGTTTGCCACCACGTATCTACAATTGGACATTGCTTTTTACCAATATGTTCGTCGTACCAATGCCACGCTTCTTCATTTATGGGCTCCCCTACGGTACCTAAAACTTTAAGCGAGCGCAACTCTTTTCCTTCTAATGGGGCTAATCCAAAGCCCATTAAACTTCTTATGGCTGTAGGAGCCGTATATAAATTAGCGACTTGATGTTTGTCTACAATATCCCAAAATCGTCCGGCATTGGGCCATGTAGGAATTCCTTCAAATAATAAGGTAGTAGCGCCGGCACATAAAGGTCCATAAATAATATAGCTATGCCCGGTAATCCATCCTATGTCAGCAGTACAAAAATGCACATCGCCTTTGTTATATTGAAATACATTTACAAAGGTATAGGTGGCATACACCATATAACCACCAACCGTATGCACCACCCCTTTAGGCTTACCTGTAGAACCCGAAGTATATAAAATAAATAAAGGATCTTCGGCATCCATAGCTACGGCTGGAAAAAATGTTTGTTGTGCGGCTATAACTTTTTGCACTTCATCTTCCCACCACACATCTCTATGTTTTTTCATGCTGATGGGCGTTTGCGTATGCATATATACAATAACACGTTGCACAAAAGGACATTGCACGAGGGCATCATCTATTACATTTTTTAAATCGATTTGCTTATTACCGCGATGCGCGCCATCGCAAGTAATGATAAATGCTGCTTGCGCATCTTGTAAGCGATCGGCAATACTTTGTGCGCTAAAGCCTCCAAAGATTACCGAATGAATAGCGCCAATGCGTGCACAAGCAAGGGTTGCAATGGCTAATTCTGGAATCATCCCCATATACAAACACACACGATCACCTTTTTTAACCCCATTGTTATGAAGCACCCAAGCAAACTGATTGACGCTATCAAACAATTCTTGATAGGTATATTGTTGTGCAGGTGTAGCAACATCATTCGGTTCAAAAATCATAGCTACCGAATTGGCATCTTTCGCTAAATGACGATCTAAACAATTTTCGGTAATATTTAATTGCCCACCTTTAAACCAGCTTATACGAGGTTCTTTGAAATTCCACTCCAATACTTGATCCCATTTTTTTTGCCATTGAAAGGTTTGGGCTATAGCTTCCCAAAATTGCTCGGGATGGGCAACGCTTTGCTGATAGGTTTGATGATAAGCCGCTTCACTTTTTATTTGGAATGAATAAGACATGAAAATTGAATTTAGAATAACTATTCAATTTAACTATAATTTTTAAACTAGCAATTATTCAATTATTCAACTTATATTATCAACTCAAAATAAAAGCCCCATCGTTTGATGGGGCTTTATTATTTATGTATAATGCTATTTCACAAATAAACTAACTATCCAGTAAACCAATCCTGCTACTGCAGCACTTACGGGAATAGTGAGTATCCAAGCCCAAATCAAATTAAAGGTTACCCCCCATCTTACTGCCGACAATCTTCTTGATGCTCCCACACCCATAATAGCACCGGTAATAGTATGTGTTGTAGAAACTGGAATACCCATTTGCTCGGTCATGAATAAAGTAAACGAACCCGCCGTTTCTGCAGTCACACCTTCTAACGGACTAACCTTAGTAATTTTAGAACCCATTGTTTTCACAATTTTCCATCCACCACTTAAGGTTCCTAAACCAATAGCGGTATAACAAGCCAAAGGCACCCAAGGTAATTCTTTTAAAGCAGCTCCAACATCGCCATACTTTTGGCTATTATAAGCTACAAATGCAGCACCGATAATACCCATTACTTTTTGCGCATCATTACCACCATGTCCCAAACTGAAGGCTGCAGAAGATAATAATTGTAAACGCTTAAAGATATTTGCTTTTCTAAAGGCATTAGGCTCTCTTAAGACATCAATATAGATATACGTAAGTATGAAAATAATTACCAACCCAATTATGCAATTAACTATAAATGAATTGTCTGCTTTCTTAAGCGCATTCACCACTTCGGTTTTAGCATTAATTTCAGCAATGGCTTTTCCAATTTTATCTTGTTGCTTTTCAGACAATACAAATGTTGATGAAAGGGTATCTAGCAATACCGAATTATCAACCGTACCATAAAGCGCATAGAGTTTTTTACCCTCCTCTAATTTTTTAGTGATACTATCGGCAATTACTTTTACGCTAGCATCGGTTTTACCCAATTTTGTTAAGCTATCCATTTTAAAGGCTTTCTTCAAAGCATCTTTTACACGGGTAGTTTCAATTGGTTTTAATAAACCATTGTGCTGCATACTATCCGCAACGAAATCAACTCCAATTTTATCGTACTTCGCAACAAAGACCATGGCTTCGCTGGTATGTTTTTTAGCATTTTCTAATTTCGTTTTCACTTCATCGTTGCTCGGATCTTTAGCTGCTTCCTTCTCATACTTATCCACCTTGTACAACTTTGATATATTCTCTTGCATTTTATTTTGCTCGAAAACATTAAACAAGTACACCGTGAAAATTGTAGCCAAGATGATGATACCGATTCTAGCCCATACATTGCGCATGATTGTAACCAAGGTCATGAACATCGATATTGCCATACCAATAACGGGTGCAAGGAAAATAAATAAAATTGTTTTACCAATTTTTTGCATCTCTACAATACTACTAAAAGCCACAAAGCCTTTAGTCATAAAAGCATGGGTAATAGCGGCACCTGCAAACCCACCAATGAGGGTATGCGATGAAGAGGAAGGAATACCAAACCACCAGGTTAATAAATTCCAGAAGATAGCTGCTATTAATCCTGAAAAAATAACAGGCAAGGTAATAAACTCAGGATATACCGTTTTACCAATAGTATTGGCAACCGCATGATCTTGAAACACAAAATAGGCAACAAAATTGAAAGCGGCAGCCCAAATTACGGCTTGCAAAGGCGAAAGCACTTTGGTAGAGACAATCGTTGCAATAGAATTGGCTGCATCATGAAAACCATTGATATAATCAAATATCAAGGCCAATGCAATAATGACAATTAAAAAGGTCATGTTAATTAGTTTTTATGCGTATTTAATGATGATTGACTCAATAACATTAGCAGCATCTTCACACTTATCGGTAACGATTTCTAACATTTGATACAAATCTTTTTTCTTAATAACTTCAATAGGGTCTGTTTCTGTACTAAATAATGCTACCATGGAGCTATCTAATAAATCATCCGCTTCGTTTTCGAAACTATTGATACGAACACATGCCTCGGTTATAGCGCGCATATTTTTCATACCTCTTAATTCTTTTACCCCTTTGTGCAATTCACTAATGGAATTATGAATAACAGAAGAAAAGCTTTTGGTTGAAGCGTCAATGTCCACCATATTATAGTTAACGATACGTTTAGCAGCACCCCAAATATAATCTGCCACATCATCTAAAGAAGTAGCTAAATAGTGAATATCTTCTCTATCGAACGGCGTAATGAAATTTCTACCCAATTCAATAAAAATTTGATGGGTTACCTCATCATTTTTATGTTCTAAATCTTCAAGGCTTTTTAAAAGTGATACACGTTTTTGATAATCTGTTTCATGCATCGCTTCATGAAAGGTAGCTCCCATTTGAGCTAATGTAGAGGTTACTTGCTCAAATAAAGAGTAAAATATTTTGTCTTTTGGTTGAAAGAAATTTAAAAGAGATTTTAACGACATAAAATAGATTTAATTGTTTACCGGTATTTGATATAATACTTAATAAGTGTAAAGATATTACCTTTAGCGGCTTATCCATAATTTTAGATGAATATTCTCACTTCTTAACAATTGCATAATACAGAAAAAACATTGGTGCTAATACCCAAACAAACATTGATGTGCATGTCGTTTAATAGAAGGATAGGATCTATGTAATTATAACGCTGTTTTGTAGTAATCTTTGATTATAATCGGTATTTTTACAGCATTAATTCTGCTGCTTTTGCAAGACAAGATATTACTACTTACGCCACCATTTACCCAATTAAATACACCCTATCCCGCAACGGCGTATTTGAAAGGCTTTCTAAACACTAAAAACATAGCCTCCTATCAGGCCGATTTAGGTATAGAAGTGATGTTGGCTATTTTTTCTAAAAAAGGCCTATCTGCCGTATTTGAAAAAGCTCAAGCCTTTGAAGCACCTGATGAAAACATGCAGCGGATCCTTAAACTCCAGGACCTTTATATTCATTCTATCGATGCCGTCATTTGCTTTTTACAAGGCAAAAACCCAACCCTCGCGCATCGCATTGCACAACGCAATTTTTTACCTGAAGCTCAACGCTTTGCTCAGTTAGAGGATTTAAATTGGGCATTTGGCGCCATGGGCATTCAAGATAAAGCCAAATATATTGCAACCATGTATTTGGAGGATCTTGCCGACTTAATAAAAGAAACAGTAGATCCATATTTCGGATTCAGTCGATACGCCGAAAAGATTGGCCGCTCTGCTCAAGAGATGGATACTTTGTATGCAGCCTTGCAGGGTCCGCTCAGTTTTGTAGATGAATACCTAATAACGCTATTAAAAGAAAAAATCACTGCCCAACAACCCAGTTTAGTAGCCATAAGTGTGCCCTTCCCAGGAAATTTATATGCCGCTTTGCGTTGCGGACAATTTATAAAAAATACATTTCCCGATATTAAAATTGCTTTAGGTGGCGGCTATGCCAATACCGAATTGAGAAGCCTCAGCGACAAACGCATATTAGAATTTGTAGATTTCATTTGCTTAGATGACGGAGAAGCTCCTTTGGAACAACTGTTGTCTTTTATTCAACAAAAAACAGCTGCCTCATCCCTCAAGCGCACCTTTCATTTACAACAAGAACAACTAGTTTATACCAACACAAGTACTTGTGGCGATTATAAACAAGCATCAATAGGCACACCAGACTATAGCGATTTACTGCTTAATGATTATATCTCCGTTATTGAGCTTATCAATCCTATGCATAGTTTATGGAGCGATGGCCGATGGAATAAACTTACCATGGCACATGGATGTTATTGGGGAAAATGTACCTTTTGCGATATTAGCTTACCCTATATTAGTCAGTACGAGCCCATAAGCGCCAGCTTATTGTGCGATAGAATGGAAATTTTAATAGCACAAACAGGCAATAATGGTTTTCATTTTGTAGACGAAGCAGCACCGCCTTCTTTAATGCAAGCACTCGCTATTGAAATTATCAAAAGAAAACTTGTTGTTTCTTGGTGGACCAATATTCGTTTCGAGAAAAAATTTACTAGAGATTTATGTTTGCTCTTAAAGCAATCGGGATGTATTGGTGTTTCGGGCGGATTGGAAGTAGCCTCTGATCGACTCTTAACGCTGATACAAAAAGGCATTACGGTGGCGCAAGTAGCCAAAGTAAATCAGCATTTTTGCGATGCTGGCATCATGGTGCATGCCTACTTAATGTATGGATTCCCTACGCAAACGGCACAAGAAACTATAGATTCTTTAGAGATGGTGCGACAATTATTTGAAGCGGAGATTTTACATTCTGCCTTTTGGCATCAATTTACTATGACGGTACATAGCCCTGTAGGCACTAACCCAGAAGCGTTTCAAGTACAAATTGCGGAACCATCTAAAGGCAGTTTTGCTAATAATGATTTACTGCATATCGATGAAACGGGCACCGATCATGAAGCATTTAGCTTTGGTCTTAAAAAGTCATTGTTCAATTACATGCATAAAACCTGCTTTGATTTCCCGCTACAAAAATGGTTCGATTTTAAAGTGCCAAAAACAAGTGTGCCCGATAATTATATTCGCAAAGCATTAGAAGACACCGAGCTCTTCACGCCCAATCCGCATGCTAAAGTGATCTACTTTGGAAATGCGCCTATAAAAAGTATTCAAACGAAATCTAAAAAAGGTGCCACTTGGGAAGTAGCCAATTTAAAATTTGAAACGCCTCAAGCAAGCATCGATATAAAAACACCACCCGAGCAAGCAGCTTGGCTAGAATATATATTGCAAGCCATTCATTATACCCAAACAACTATTTGGACCTTAAAAGCAATTAAAGAAAATTACGAACAAAATGGATTGGAAGATTTTGAATTGTTTTGGGATAACAAACCTATTAGCTCACTCTACAAAGTAGGTTTATACCATTTATAATTGGAACCCCTTCGCTATTTTACAATCAATAAACCGAGAGGCATGCTGTCGCAATTTAAAAGCGATGGAGATGCTATATTGTTAGGCGATTTATCTTATGCCTTCCCCGAGGGCACCAATGCGGTTGGTCGATTAGATAAAGACTCGGAAGGCTTATTGCTGCTCACCAATAATAAAAAAATAGTACGCTTACTTTTTCAAAGCAAAACTCCTCATTACCGCGTATATGCTGTGCTGGTTGCAGGCATTGTAACCGATGAAACGATTGAGGAATGGCGCGCAGGTGTTCCCATTCGGGTTGGCGAAAGTACGCATTTCACCACTACTGCATGCAAAGTAGAACGTATACATGACCCCGAAAATACCATTTATGATTATAAAATTACTAATACCCGCATACCCGAAACTTGGTTGGAGTTTACTTTACAAGAAGGGCGTTTTCATCAAGTGCGAAAAATGGTTTTTAGTAAAGGACATAGATGTAAACGATTAATAAGAACAGCTATTGAGCAAATTGAATTAAACCCTTTATTACCAGGTGATGTGAAAGAACTCAACGAAGTCGATTTTTTTAATCGATTAAATCTTTCCCTTTAATTCCCTTATCTTTTTTTAGGTCTGCTTTTAGGCTTACCATATTTTTTAAGCATCTTATCTTTATGACTAACCTTGTTGTTGGTCTTAGAATTTTTAGCCGACTTTTCATGAAAGGCGCTACCTGCATTAGGATCGCGTTTCAAAGGTTTTATGAAATCAGTCTTCATTCTAATCACCGGCATTTCTTCTGCAATTAACACTTCCGAAATTTCAATATTTTCAGGAAGAGTTGATGTTGCAATGGACTGATGCATTAACTGTTCGATGGCTTCCACAAAAGGCATTTCCTTTTCGGTTGCAAAACTGATTGCAATCCCTTTTTTATCTGCCCTTCCGGTTCTACCAATTCTATGAATATAATTTTCTGGCGTATCGGGAATGTCGAAATTAATAACATGAGTAACCTCCGCCACATCCAATCCGCGTGCAATAATATCCGTAGCTATTAAACACGTATAATCGCCCTTTTCAAATTTTTGCACTGTCGCAAAACGATTATTTTGCGCTTTATTAGAGTGAATAACCCCAACTTGTTCGCCCAAAACAGGCGTTAAGGATTCAAATACTTTATCGGCAAATTTCTTGGTGCTAACAAAAACCAAGACTTTCGTCATGCTCTCGTTTGCTTGCAATAAGCTACTTAAATAATTAATTTTAGTATTAAAATTTGGCACGGCAGTCAAGGATTGCTCAATTTGCAACAAAGGCGTTCCGGTTGGCGCTGCAGTAATTTGCTCAGGACTTTTAAAATAAACTTGCAATAATTTTTCTACATCATCTGTGATAGTGGCGGAGAATAAAAGATTTTGTCTTTTCTCTGGTAGATTATCTAAAATGCGTTCGATCTGTACTCTAAATCCTAAATTCAGCATCTCATCCATCTCATCAATAACCAATTTTTTTACCGCTTTCAATTTGAGTGATCCACTTAAAAATAAATCATACAAACGACCCGGCGTGCCGATTACAATATTGCACCCCTGCTCTAAGGCATTCATTTGATTGCGCATATTGACCCCTCCATAAACACCTTGGATATCTATACTCATGGAAGCACTCAGCAATTTGGCTGCTTTTAAAACTTGCAAAACCAATTCTCTCGTAGGCACCAAAATTACAACCGAAGGTGTTTTGTCGTTGGTAAAAACAAATTGCCTTAAGATGGGTAGTAAATAAGCAAAGGTCTTACCCGTACCTGTTTGTGCTATACCACAAACATCTTTACCCGACATGATGGTATTAAATGATTTATATTGAATGGGCGTTGGTTGTTGCAAACCCATTTTTTTTAAAGCAAGAATTAAGGGCTTATTTAAATTTAAATCATCGAAAGTCATAAGAGGATAGTTTGCTAAATAATAAAAATATGGATGCCAGTTGGCATCCATATTGAATAGTGAGTATATCTTAGAGGTTGAACTTAATACCTTGTGCTAATGGCAAGCTATCGCTCCAATTGATGGTATTAGTTTGTCGGCGCATATATACTTTCCAGCTGTCAGAGCCGCTCTCACGACCACCACCGGTTTCTTTTTCACCTCCAAAAGCACCACCAATCTCAGCACCACTGGTACCAATATTTACATTGGCAATTCCGCAATCGCTTCCTTTGTGCGACAAGAACGTCTCTGCTTCACGCATATTAAGCGTCATAATTGCAGAGGATAATCCTTGCGGAACTGCATTTTGCAAAGTAATGGCTTGCTCTAATGTTTTATACGGCATGATATACAAAATAGGAGCAAATGTTTCGTGTTGTACAATTTCCCACGCATTATCTACTTCAAAAATACATGGTTTCACGTAGCAAGCACTTTCAAAACCTTTTCCACTTAATACACCAGACTTCACCACTTCTTTACCGCCCATTTTTTTAACAGCTGCCACCGTATTTAAATAGGCATTTACAGCATCGGTATCAATTAATGGCCCCACATGATTGCTAGCATCTAATGGGTTGCCAATTTTAATTTGTTTGTAGGCAGCAACTAATTTCTTTTTGAAGGCATCATAAATAGATTCATGAATAATCAATCGACGCGTAGTCGTGCAACGCTGTCCGGCAGTACCTACCGCACCAAACACAGCACCTATTAAAGACATATTTAGATCGGCATGTTGAGAAATAATAATCGCATTATTACCTCCTAATTCCAATAGCGATTTGCCTAAGCGACCAGCCACTGTAGCAGCCACTGCTTTACCCATGCGGGTAGAACCAGTTGCAGAAACTAAAGGCACTCGACTATCTTTTGATAACAAAATACCCATGTCGGCAGCGCCATTTATAAGGCAAGAAACCCCTTCTGGAACACCATTAGCTTTAAAAACTTTTTCAGTAATTTTCTGACATGCAATTGCGGTCAGTGGGGTTTTTTCGCTTGGTTTCCAAACGCAAGTATTACCACAAACCCATGCTAAAAAGCTATTCCAACTCCATACGGCAACAGGAAAATTAAATGCAGATATAATACCTACAACACCTAGCGGGTGCCACTGCTCGTACATTCTATGCATTGGACGCTCGCTATGTATGGTCAATCCATAGAGTTGGCGAGAAAGGCCTACCGCAAAATCTGCGATATCAATCATTTCTTGTACTTCTCCCAATCCCTCTTGCAAACTCTTGCCCATTTCATAACTCACTAAAGTGCCTAAGGCTTCTTTATGCTTGCGCAATTCGTTACCAATTTGACGCACCACCTCGCCTCGTTTGGGCGCTGGCCACATACGCCAATCGTTAAAAGCAGTAGCTGCTTTGTCGATTACTGCATGATAAGTTTTTTCATCAGCAGTGGTAGCTATTGCTATTTTTTTTCCATCTACGGGCGAATAAGAAGTGAGCACTGGCGCATTGGCTTTTATCCATTTTGCCCCTGTAGAAACACCGATATTGGTTTTATCGATTGCTAATGACTTTAATACTTTTTGAATATTCATAGTGTATTGGTTATATTTTTAAAAAGGAGATTGAAATTCGGTTATGGAAGGAAAAGATTGATCTCTTTTAGATACAATAGGGTTTGCAATGCCCCAATCAAATCCAAAGGATTGGTAATGAATGCCCGTATCGGCGCTGGCATCGTATTCGCTCGACACAAAATAATTAGTTATTGTATGATCTGCTAAAGATTTAAAACCATGCGCGCAACCTGCTGGTATAAATAGCGCTTGCGGTTTTGAAGCCTGCAATTCGATACTAACAAATTGCAAATAGCTTGGAGATGATTTTCGCAAATCGAGCACTACATCTACAATAGCACCTTGCGAGCAGAAAATAAGTTTGCTATGCTGACTTGGAGGTAATTGAAAATGCATACCACGAATAACATTTTTATTAGAGATGGAATAGAAAGACTCTTTAATTTCCATACCTAATTGATATTTTTCGAAATCTTTTGCATGAAACGTTTTAACGAAATCACCTCGATCATCTGCACTATGAAATAAATGCAATAGCTTTAAATCAGGAATTGAAAGTGTTTCGATATTCATATTAATGAGCTAAATTTTGAATGTACTGTTCCCACTTATCTTTTGCATTTCCTTTGAGCACTCTTGGAAATTTATTCATGGCTCCATCTTTGCCCAAAGACTTCATGTAGTCATAAAATACTTTATTGGGTACTAAGGTAATATAAATTGATTTTAAAGCCGAACTTCTCTCCACTTCATAATCATCATTTAAAGTGCATAATGCCTTATCGATACTGGTTAAAATTTCATTTTCGTTGATCGATGCATCGTCACAACCGATATACCATCTATGCGCAAAATAATTAGCTTCTGGGAAACCAATAACGGCAAACTCATTAATAGCAATATTGAATTCTTTTGAAACTTGCTCAATGGCTTTATTCATATTATCTACCGACAAATGCTCGCCACATAAGCTCAAAAATTGTTTTGTGCGGCCTACGATCATCATTTCATGCTCAGCAGCATTGGTAAATCGAATAACATCGCCGATAATATAACGCCACGCGCCAGAGCAGGTAGAAAGCATAACAGCGTATTCTGTATGCTCATCTACTTCGTTAATCAATACCGAACTTACTTTCGAAAACGGATTACCTTCTTCATCAAAATTAGTTTCATTGAAGGGGACAAATTCATAAAAAATACCCGCATTCAAAACCAACTTAATACCGGAGTCATCTGGATGTGCTTTAAAGCCAAAGGAACCTTCAGATGCCATATAGGTTTCCACAAAGGAAATAGGCTTACCTAATAATTTAGAGAAACTATCTTTATAAGGCTCAAATGAAACGCCTCCATGAATATAAATGTTTAGATTAGGCCAAATATCGTGTATCGTATTGAGTTTGTGATATTTAATAATTTCTTCAAATACAATCTGCACCCAAGCAGGCACTCCGCAAACCGTACCCACATCCCATTTTTTGGCATTCCTAACTATGAGTTTTATACGATCTTCCCATTTAGGTTTTTTAGCTATTTTCTTTCCTGGCTTATACAACAAGGCCGACATCCATCGGGGCATATTCTTTGCACTAATGCCACTCATATCACCTTCATAATATTCGCCTTTTTCGAACAAACTAGTAGTACCCCCCAACATCAAAACGCCCTTTTGAAAAGTAGCCGAAGGAATATCAAAATTGGTGAGACTACATAATTGCTTAAACCCAACACGCTTGATGGATTTGATCATATCTTGGGTAACAGGAATATGTTTGCTTGCCGACTCTGAGGTGCCAGAACTTAATGCAAAATATTTTACTTTTCCTGGCCAACTAACATCCGAAATTCCTTCCTGACATTTATGCCACCATTGGTCATACATTTCATTATACGTATGCACAGGTACTGTTTTTCGAAAATTATCTATAAAAGCCTCTGAGCTTAATAATTCTGAAAATTTATAATGCTTGCCAAATAACGTGTCTTGACTTTTGATCATCAACTTCTTGAGGCTATTCGTTTGATACTTAATAGGTGTAGCCACCTTTGGAGACATGCGCTTTCTAATGTATAACGACCGAGCAATTAGATTACCTAATATTGCCATATTTGAATAAAATTTATTAATTTAATTACACAAATTTAACTTAAAATAACTGTTTAAAGAAAAGGACTTGTTAATTCAACATTAAAATTAACTTATAGGGCTTATTTAGGCCACTTTAAAGTTCTATTTTTTAAAATGAAAGAGTACATTTGCAGAGCTTTATCGTATGAAAACACACATAAAGATTATTAACAAATCAAACCATCCATTACCTTCCTACCAAACAGCTGGTTCGGCAGGCATGGATTTGCGTGCTTATCTTGCGGAACCCATAACTTTAAAGCCTTTGGAACGCAAATTAATACCTACCGGGCTTTTTATAGCGTTGCCCGATATGCATGAAGCGCAAATAAGACCAAGAAGTGGTTTGGCAATAAAAAAAGGATTAACCATAATAAACACACCAGGCACCATAGACGCAGATTATAGAGGCGAATTAATGATACCCATGATCAATCTTTCTAACGAAGAGCAGATCATTGAAGATGGCGATCGTATTGCACAAATGATTATAGCCAAATACGAATCAATTGCATGGGAGCTTAGCGAAACACTCGACGACACGCCTAGAGGATCAGGTGGATTTGGACATACCGGTAACAATTAAAACGAACTTATGAATATTATTATTCCAATGGCAGGCATGGGGAAACGCATGAGACCTCACACCCTAACAACACCTAAACCATTAATTCCTATTGCAGGAAAACCAATAGTGCAGCGCATTGTAGAAGACATCATTGCTACTTGCTCAGAAAAAATTGAACATATTGCTTTTGTTATTGGCCCCAACTTTGGCAAAGAAGTAGAAGCGCATTTGTTAGCCGTAGCTAATACTTTAGGTGCTAAAGGTCATATTTGTGTGCAAGAAGAACCTAAAGGAACAGCCCATGCTATTTTATGTGCCGAACAAATATTGGACGGCAATACGTTTATTGCATTTGCAGATACGTTATTTAACGCCACCTTTTCTATTGATACACAGAAAGATGCCATAATTTGGACACAAAAAATTGAAGACCCCAGTAATTTTGGAGTAGTAAAATTAAGTGAAGGGAACAAAATTGAAGCTTTTGTTGAAAAACCACAAGAATTCGTTTCCGACTTAGCAATAATTGGTGTTTATTATTTTAAAGATGGCGCCAATCTCAAAAAAGAATTACAACGCTTAATCGATAATGATATTCAACAAAAAGGAGAATATCAAATCACCGATGCCATGGAGCACATGTTGCAAAATGGGTTAAATTTCTACACCGACCAAGTAAGTGAGTGGTTAGATTGTGGAAATAAAGATGCTACCGTATACACTAATCAACGCATCTTGGCCATTAAATATGAAAACGAATCGAGCATAGACCCAACTGCAACAGTTAAAAATACTACTATTATTCACCCTTGTTATATTGGTGCAAACGTACATATTGAAAACTCAGTTATTGGTCCTCACGTTTCATTAGAAAAGGGCGCAAGCATAAACCAATCTATTATCAGCAATAGTATTATTCAAGAAAAAGCAAACATAGAAAGTGCCAACTTAAGCAATTCGCTTATTGGCAAAGAATGTAAACTAAAAGGCAAAACGGAATCTTTTAGTATCGGTGACTATTCAACTCAAGAATCCTAAATGTATACCCCTCTAAAGAGTTTTCTTTTCTGTTATGTTATCTTCTCCCTTCTTTTCGTAACGATAGGTAAGGCTCAAGAAAATAATAATACAGAAAAAGCATCTTTTTATGAGGGTTTGCGATTAAAATATTTGAATCGCTTGAGCGAAGCGGAAGAGCAAATGCAGCAATTTGCCAATACGCATCCAAAAGAAAGTGTAGCGTATTTTGAATTAGCAAAAATGGCTATACAAAATAAGAATTTAGCAAAAGCAAATCTACAAATACGAAAAGCCATTACCATTGACTCTAGCAATCAATGGTATCAAAATCTATTAGGTGACATTTTGATAGAACAAGGAAGCTATTTAGAAGCGGCAAATTTGTATGCAAGCTTGGCTAAAAAAATTAAATACAACGATCAATATTTGATGCAGGCAAGCCGCCTTTATCAAATTGAAAAAAAATATGATTTAGCCTTAGAGCAACTCCGTATTCTAATTGATCAAAACAAAGAAGATAACGAAGACTTACTGCTTCAAAAACAAGAGCTTTTTATAAAAAACAATCAATTAGACAGTGCCATTGCATTGAGCGAACAATTAGTAGCACAGCATAAAGACGAACCAAGATACTATCTATTATTGAGTGAGTTATTGGGCATTAATAAAAAACTGAATGAAAAAAAGAAAGTAGACGAAATTATTACAAATAAGTTTCCAGACAATGGAATGGTGTTGCTAAACAAAATAAGCAACTCTTTATCTAATCATGACACCTTAGCTTTTAAAGCTCAAATAGAAAAAATACTCACAAATAAAACAATTGCTATAGAAGATAAAATAGCCGTGCTTGTTCCTTATATTGAAATAAGCAAAGACAGCGCAAGCAATATTCGCTATACCCAATTGCTTTGCAATACGAATGCAAATAATTTTACTGTATTTCAATTGCTAGGTGATTTATTTGCCATGTATAGCAATTCTGCCGAAGCTACAAAAGCCTATAAGAAATCAATTCAATTAAATCCGAGCAACTATAAAGCATGGGAGCAATTAGTCATTAATACGATAAGCAAAGAAACAGCAGACAGTTTAGTAATTTATGCAGAAAGAGCCATTCGACTCTTTCCCAATCAATCTGATTTATATTATTTTGCTGGTATTGGATATGCATTTTTAAATTTACATGCCAATGCTATTAGGAATTATAACCGCTGTCTAGATTTAATAGATGAAAATAAAAAGGCTATGCTTTCGGAAGTGAATGCCTCTCTTGCCGAATCCTATCACGAACTAAAAGAATTTGAAAAATCGAATACCCATTTTGAAGAAGCCTTAAAATGGAATGACAAAAATGTGAATGCATTAAACAACTACAGCTATTATTTGTCTATACGTAAAGAACAACTTATTTATGCAGAAAAATTGGCTAAAAAAGCAATTGAATTGAGCCCCAAAACTGGTTCTTACCAAGACACTTATGGATGGATTATGTATCAGTTGAAAAATTATACTAAAGCAAAGCAATTTGTAATTAAAGCTATTGAACTCAACTCACCTAATGCAGACGCAACCCTATATGATCATTTAGGTGACATAGAGTTTCAATTAGGTAATATTTTGGAGGCAGAAGTGAATTGGAAGATAGCAAAAGAAAAAGGCATGCAAAACGAAGAACTCAATTATAAATTAAAAAACAAACGCATTAATGAATAGAGCAAGCAACTATATCTTATTATTCATTACAAGTGCATTATTAATAAGCAGTTGTAAAATAAGTAAGCATGCTATTAGAAAAAAAGCCATTGCCGATTCTAGTGCGCTAGTGCATAAGCAATTCTTATTGGATAGCATGGCTAACCAAGCGCTTTTAGAAAAATACAAGCCTATTTGGGAATCTCGCAATGATTTTGAAACATTTAGTTGTAAAACGAAAATGCGATATGATGGCAAAAATGAAAAACAAACGTTTAGCGCAAGTATACGTATTATAAAAGATCAACAAATATGGGTTCATATTAGCGCTTTAGATATTTTTAATGTAGCAAGAGTATTAATTACGCCAGATACATTAAAAATGTTGTTATACACCAAAAATGAAGCGTATATATTGCCCTACGCAGAATTGAATAATTACATACCCGTATCTTTAGATTTTAAAGACTTGCAAAACCTTTTAATAGGCAACCCACTTGAAAATAACAAACTTGAATTTATCGCAACAGAAACGGAAAATACATTAACACTACAGAGTATTTTAAATTCATTTTCACAATCTACAACATACAATAAGCAAGATAGCTTGATAAAAACCATTGGGCTACAATCAAAATTAGAAAATGGGCCATCATGTATCGTTCAGTTTTTTAATTACAATAAGGAAAATTATAATAGATTTGCAAATGTCAAGACCTTTACCATTAACAATAAAGGCGACAACTATTTTATTGATATGCAAATTCAAAAGTTTACCTTAAATGAAAAAGTAGAAATGCCCTTTACAATTCCAAAAAATTTCATTTTAAAAATTAATCCATAATGAAAGTTGTTTTATTTGCCGGCGGAAGAGGCACAAGAATCTCGGAAGAATCATCTTTGCGTCCAAAACCTATGATTGAAATTGGAGGCAAGCCCATTTTATGGCATATTATGAAATTATACGCCGCATTTGGTCATACCGAATTTATTATTTGTTTAGGCTATAAAGGCTGGGTTATAAAAGAGTATTTTATAAACTACTTTATGCACAATGCCGATGTTACAGTAAACTTAGGCGACAATTCCTTGCAAGTGCATCAAAACAATGCAGAACCCTTTAAAATATCACTTATAGATACCGGCTTAGACACTATGACAGCAGGCCGATTAAAGCGAGTATTACCTTACGTGGGCAATGAAACCTTTATGCTCACTTATGGTGATGGCGTTAGCGATGTAGACATGAATGCGGTATTAGCACACCACAAAAAACATCAGAAAATATGCACCATGACCGCTATACAAGCTACCAGTAGATTTGGCGTTATAGAAATGCAAGAAGATGGCCTTATAAATAGTTTTGAGGAAAAACCTGCAGATAGTGGAACCTGGATAAACGGTGGATTTTTTATAATAGAACCAAGCATTGCAACGTATTTAAAAGATGATGCTGATGATATTATGTGGGAACGACAACCTATGGATGACCTAGCTAAAGACAAACAAATTAGCGCCTATAAACACAATGGATTTTGGAAATGTATGGATACGCTAAGAGATAAGGAAGAATTAGAATCAATGTGGGAACAAGGAGCACCTTGGAAAAAATGGTAACAATGGATTTTACAATATTGAAAGAACAGTTTGAAAACAAAAAAGTATTTGTAACCGGCCATACGGGATTCAAAGGATCTTGGTTGCTACTTATATTAAAGAAATTGGGCGCTCAAGTAGTAGGATATTCCTTAGCCCCAGAAAACAAAGAAGATCTTTTCAACCAAATCGATGGAGCACAATATTGTGAAAAATCAATTATTGCTAATATTCTAGATGCTGAACAATTAAAAAAAGAAATCAACGCTTTTCAGCCAGACTATATATTTCATTTAGCAGCACAAGCGCTCGTAAGAAAAAGCTATGACAATCCAATTGAAACCTACATGGTCAACACCATTGGTACTGCCAACGTATTAGAAGCAATGCGTACTTTACCGAATGCTTGTGTAGGCATAATGGTCACAACCGACAAAGTATACGAAAACCCAGAAAGGGGAACAGCCTTTGTCGAAAGCGACAAATTAGGCGGTTATGACCCCTACTCGGCTAGTAAAGCTACTTGCGAAATTGTAATTGATTCTTACAGAAATTCATTTTTTAATTTGCAGGATTTTAATGTACACAAAAAATCTATTGCATCGGTAAGAGCAGGTAATGTAATTGGTGGTGGCGATTTCTCAAAAGATCGAATCATTCCAGACATTGTAAGATCAATTCAAAATAATACCGCAATAAGCTTAAGAAATCCTAATGCCACTAGACCATGGCAACATGTCTTAGAACCCTTAGGTGCTTATCTATTACTTGCTGCTCATATGCGTCAACATCCTGAAGCATATAATGAAGCCTTCAACTTCGGACCAGCAGTCGACGATGTATTAACCGTAAAAGAAGTAACGGAAATATTTTTAACTGCATTTGGCACTCAGCATCATGAAATTGCAATTGACTTAAGCAAACAAGTACACGAAGCAAAGTTATTAATGCTGAATAGTGAAAAAGCAAAATTAAAAATTAGTTGGACACCAAAATGGAAAGCGTTAGACGCTATACAACAAACAGCTTGGTGGTATGTTAATGATAAAAAAGCAGCTCATCTCCGTTGTGCCGAACAAATCAGCAACTATTTTAATTTATAAGTAAATTAACTCTTAAAGTAGACCCTATTATTACCTGTTTTTTAAAGCAATTGAGTTATTTTTGTAGAAAGTTAAACTCTACTGAAAAAAATACTTCATTATATTAAAAAGATCGTGTTTGCAATTATTATAATAATTGCAACAAGCATCTTATTGATCAATTTTACACCTATACAGAAACTTCTTGTAGACAAAGCTACATCTTACCTCAGTAAAAAATTAAATACAGAAATTCATATCGATTATATTTCTTTGTCTTTTTTATATCAAATAAAAGTTGAAGGCTTACAAATAAAAGATAGAAGTAATAACAACTTGTTTCAAATAGGCTTTGCCAATGTAAACTTCAACAATTGGTTTATTTTCAGAGACAAATTAGTATTAAAATACATTAGTATAAAAAATGCTCGTATCAATACCTATAGAACGATACAAAACAACAAATGGAACTACAGCTTTATAGAAGATGCTTTTCCAGCTAATGAAAAGAATAAAAAAAGTAATAAAGGCTTTGAATTAGCAATTCAAAAAATACAGCTTGAGCAAATCAAATACAGCGAAGAAGATGCATGGGTGGGAAGTAATATGTATGTATCTATAGGCAAAGGAGCAATTGATATAGACACTTTTAATGAAACAACTAGAAGAATAAATATAAAAAACATCAATTTTAGTGAACCTTCTATTGAATTAAAAGATTATCCTGCTAGTCCATACCGACCAAAAACAAAAACTAGTACACAAATAGACACTAGCTGTTTTAATAAAGACAATTGGCAGGTAGCTATCAAACAAATTAAAATTGCGAATGGAAATTTTAAATTAAATTATAATAATAGAAATCCTATTTTCAATGAATTTGATGCAGAACATATGGAAATCACCCATGTGAATCTATTAATTGAAAATACCCGTATAGTAAAAGACACCATTGCAAGTAGCATTAATTATTTAAATGCGAAAGAGCGATGCGGTTTACTATTGAAGCAATTTAAATGTAATGTAATCGTTTCTCCAAATAAAACTATTTGCAATCAATTATACATTGCTACGAATAATAGTGAAATTAGAGATTATTATGCTATGTACTATAAACGCTTTCCAGATTTCTTGGATTATATGGAAGCTGTAACAATGGTAGCAAATTTTAAAAATGCAAAAATAGACTTAAAAGATGTTGCCTATTTTTCAAGAAACGTGGATGTAATTCCATATAAAGTTATAGTGAATACAAAGTTTATAGGGACAGTTGCAAAATTTAAAACTACAGGTACAGACATTAAAGCACCTTATGCTCAGTTTAAAGGCAATATAAGCATAGAAGGCCTGCCCAATTGGGAAAACAGCATGCTCCATATAGAACAAGCCAATTTAAATATAGATAGAAAAGGGCTTGACTATTATGCTCCTACATTAACTAAAAATAGTCCAATTAAATTTTCCAGCTTAGGAAATATGACAATAGAAGGATCTTTCGATGGAACTATTAATCACTTTGCAACAAAGAACATAGTTGAAACTTCAATAGGGAAAGCACAAGTAGATTTAACTCTTGACATACCGAGAGAAAAAAATAAATTAACAGCCTATAATGGTAAAATAATTGGCGAAGACATAGCGTTAGGAACACTACTAGGCAACAAAGATATAGGGAAAGTAGATGCTAATTTAAAAATTAATGGCAAGGGTTTTAATATTAATGAAGCAGATATCAATTTAGATGGCAATCTTGATAATTTAGAAATTAAGCAATATGCCTACAAGCAAATACTTGTAAAAGGGACTTTGGACAAAAAAGTATTTAAAGGAAATTTAATTATTGATGATGAAAATCTAGCACTTTCTTTTAATGGAGAATTTGATTTTGCAAACGAAAAAAAACGTATCAACGCATTAGCCAATCTATTATATGCCGATTTTCAAAAAATTGGTCTGAGCAAAGAACCCTTTAATGGAAATGCCGATTTTGACCTCCATCTTTATGGCAGCAACTTAAATAATCTTGAAGGCACTGCGCAATTAAATAATATTGACCTGAAGAGAGGCAAAGAAAAACTAAATATTGATTTCATAGCATTAAAATCTAATATTGCATCCGCAACGAATCATGAAATCAATATAGAAAGTAACGATTTTAAAATAGGCATAAATGGATTATATAAAATAGAAAACATTATTGATGCTTCAAAACAATATCTCTACAAATATCTGCCAAGTTACATCAGCAAAAGCAAATACAATGGCGATGCACAAAATTTTTCATTTAATATAGCTACTAAAAAGATTGACAAATTAATACACATCATCAATAAAGAATTAGATGGCTTTAACAATACAAGTATAGAAGGTAGTATTAACACTAATGAGAAACAATTGTTATTAAACGGGACAATACCCTATTGTAAAATTGGCGCTATCAGAATTAATAAAGTGCAATTTAATAGCATAGGTAATTTAGAAAAACTAAGTCTAAACTCCTATATACAACAACTCATGCTTGGAGATACACTTTGGAATACCCAGGTGCAATTAGCTACTAATATCCAAAATGACAGCATACATTGCGATCTTAAAACAAATTCATTTAATAGATTTGGCAATGCTAATTTATCTGCAGATATAATAACGAAACTAGACACTATATCTATTAATTTTTTACCATCTAATTTCTATATTAATAATACCATATGGGACATTAGTAATGGTAAAAAAATAAAAATTACAGCTGATAAATTATTTGTCAACCAATTTAAATTAATATCTAACACTCAAGTAATTTCATTAAATAGTAAAGAAAACAAAGAAAACACACTAGAAATTAAAATAGAAGATTTAGATGTATCGCAAATCGGCACATTAGCACAACAAGAATATTATCAACCCTATGGGCATTTAAATGCAGATATATCTATTGACGACCCTATCAAAAACCCATCTGTAAAAGGGAGAATAGCTATTGATTCATTGACCATAAGAAATGAAGTTTTAGGCAAATTAAATGCCTTATTTAAAATAGATGAAAAAGGATTTGAAATATATGAAGGGACGGGAATAGTTAATAATAATAATGCACTTCAAATAAACGGCAGCACTGTAAACAATAAATTAAACGCAAATATCAAGTGTATAAATACACCCATAAAATGGGCCTCCATTTTCCTTTCCGATTATATAAGTGATATAGATGGGCAAGCAAATGGCACTATTAAATTAAATGGAAGCACTAACAAGCCAAATATGATTGGAAGCTTATCTATTTTGAATTTAAAAACAAAAGTGAATTATTTAGGAACCATTTATACTATTCCTTCAGCAAATATAGATTTACAAGAAGATAAAATTGACTTAGGAAAAATAGTGCTTTATGACCGATTTAAAAATAAAGCAACGGCTACGGGCATAATATCACATAATAATTTAAGTAACTTTTATTTTAAAAATATTGAAATCAATTCTAATCAATTTGAAGCTATAAATTTATCCTCCTACGATAATGATATTTTTTATGGCAATGCCATAACTAAAGTAAACACTACAATAGATGGTTATATAGATGATATCACTATGAACGTTATTGCAAGCCCTGCACAAGCCTCGCACATATATCTCCCTTTTGGAAATGCATCGGTATATAATTACAATTTTATTAACTTCAAAACACCGCAAGATGATATAGCTATCATAAAGAAAAAACCTACAAGTAAATTTGCATTAAATATAACAGCCATTACTAACCCATTGGCAGAAATCACTATGATATTAGATGCAAAAACAGGCGATGAAATTAGTGGATACGGAAATGGAACTATTAATATTAATGTTCCAGCAGATAATGATGTAAAAATTTATAATACATTTGAAATATCTAGTGGCTACTACCGTTTCTCCATTAATAACTTTATTAAACCCTGGAATTTTAAAATTAATAATGGCAGTAAAGTTACTTTCAATGGTCCTATTACAAAAATCAACCTAGACATAGGCGCTAGTTATTCAACAAAAGCAAGACTTTACGATCTATTAAATGAGAATGAAAAGAAACCGGGTGTAATTCCTGAAAATGAACTAACCGATACCAAAGCAAAACAAAATATAGATGTAAAACTTCGTCTTGATGGAACTTTTGAAGAGCCTAGACCAAGTTATAAAATTGAGCTTCAAGACAAGCGTTTGCAAGGCACTTATGCATACAATAAACTAGAACGAATCAATTTAAGTCCAGAAAGCCTCTTTAATCAAGTTGCCTCTTTGCTTTTGATTGAACAATTTATGCCTCCAGAGGGAATAGTAAACACCGCCTCTGCAAGTAGTACGGCTATTACAAGTGTAGGCGAGAAGTTATCCTCTACTGTGTCTTCGCAACTAACGAATTGGGCAAATAAAATTTTAGGAGATCCAAACTTAGCTATTAACTTAAACTATAAAAACTACAACGTAAATACCGACAATACAACAAACTCCGCAATTTTTAGAAATGAAGTAAAATTGAATGCAAAAAGAAACTTTATGCAAGATCGATTGATGTTAGAAATAGAAGGTGCATATGATTGGGGAAATGTAGCAATGCAACAAAATACCAATTCCAATATCAACCTTACAGGCGACTTTAGGGGGCAGTACAAACTTACTGAAGATGGAAGAATTAGAATGAGTATTTTTAGAAATAGCAATTACGATGTACTGATAGACAGACCTATCTCTAGAAGTGGTATTGGATTATCTTGGTCTAAATCCTTTAATTCATTAGCCGACTTGTGGAGAAACAAAGAATCGAAGCGTATCTCTTCTATTGATACCGCAACTACTATATTAGAATCTAACTAAGCTCTTTAAAATAAACATACAATTGCTTAGCTATGATTTTCCAATCAAAATTTGCTTGAATAACTTGCCTACCTTTTTCACCAACGGTTTTTCTAATTTCATTACTACCCAACAACGCTAATATTCTTTTAGCAAAAGCATCTTTATTGGTTTCCATATATACGCCATCGCCACTAACAACTCCTAATCCTTGAAAACCAACATGCGTGCATACAACAGGCACTCCCATAGACATAGCCTCTAGCACTTTATTTTGAGTACCTGCGCCAAACCTAAGGGGCGCCACAACAATACTTGCAGACCTATAAACACTTGGAAAATCTTTTACAAAACCGGTTACCACAACATGGTCATTAGCTAAAGCCAAAACAGATTTTACAGGCCGTTGACCAGCTATAATAAATTTGACAGTTGGATATTGGTCTTGTATAATTGGTAAAATTTCAGCGACAAAATAATTTACAGCATCAATGTTGGGTGCATAATCCATATTGCCCGTAAAAAGCAATACCGAGTTATTATCGTAATCATGTTGAACACCATTAAAAGCCTCTACATCAACTCCATTGGGCAGTATAGAAACCGTATACAATTGATGTTCTAATTCTAGATAACGAGCATCTTCGGAGGAGCAAACAAGCACTTTTGGAAATAACTTCAACACTTTATGTTCATAACTCCAAAGGCGATTGCGTTCAAATTGGTTAAATAATTTTTCAATAAAATTATTTGCATTCTGAACCCTTCTTTCCCAATATAGCGAATAGGCATCTGGCAAATCTAAAATTTTATTTTTAATGGGTATCGACAAACCATATGGCGCCATTCTAATATGCTGAATATGAACCGCATCGAAAGGAGTGGCAGCTATTGCTGTTGCAATTGCTAATTTCATCTTAGCCGACTTAAAATAAGCTACCTGAAAAGGTATAGAAGAAAATAGAGAGAAAAATACATTTACATAAGATTTCCATTTAGGCAATGGAATTAATGTAACGGACGCAAAATACTTTTCTAATTCCTGTTTATATTGAAGATCCTTACTATTTTCTAAAAAAGCAATAAGATGTACTTCCGAATAGGAAGCTAAATTTTTCCCCAAGTGATATATCTTGAGTTTATCTCCTCGAAATGGAGGATAAGGAATCCTATTGGCAATGAATAATAGTTTCATTATTTATTTTTCAGTATGGAATGCCCTAATTTATCTCTTTTGGTTTGTAAATAAAGTTCATTGTGCGGATTGGATGCAATCTCAATAGGAATAGCATCTGTGATTTCCAAACCATAACCAATTAAACCAACTCTCTTTTTAGGATTATTAGATATCAATCTAATTTTTTGAATTCCTAATTTTGCTAATATCTGAGCTCCAATTCCATAATCTCTTTCATCTTGCTGAAAACCCAAACTAAGATTAGCCTCTACCGTATCCATCCCTTCTTCTTGCAATTTATAAGCTTTTAATTTATTAAGCAATCCAATACCCCTTCCTTCTTGATTCATATACAGCACAACCCCTTTCCCTTCTGCTTCTATCATATCCATAGCAGCATCTAATTGATCGCCACAATCACATCTTAACGAATGTAAAATATCTCCAGTAAAACATGAACTATGCACCCTTACCATCACAGACTCATCTTTTGTCCATGTTCCTTTTATTAACGCTAAATGTTGCTCATTAGTATGCGTCTGACGAAATGCCACTAATTTGAAATGACCTTTTTTAGTAGGCATTTCTACACGCACTAATTCTTCAACAAGGGAATCTTTTTGTAAACGATATTCAATTAAATCCTTAATTGAAATAATTTTTAAATCAAATTTCTTTGCAATTTCCAAGAGCTGAGGAAGACGAGCCATAGATCCATCTTCATTCATAATCTCTACAATTATACCAGCAGGCTCAAACCCAGCAAGTCGTGCCAGATCAACACTGGCTTCCGTATGGCCAGCTCTTCTCAATACACCCTCATCTTTGGCTTTCAAAGGAAAGATATGACCTGGCCTACCTAAGTCACTAGGTTTAGTTGAGGGATCTATTAATGCTTGTATGGTTTTTGCTCTATCGTGCGCAGAAATACCTGTGGTGCACCCATTACCAATCAAATCTACAGAAACCGTAAACGGTGTTTGATGCAAAACCGTATTGTCTTGTACCATCAGGTTTAAATCTAGTTCTTTACAACGTTGCTCTGAAATTGGGGCACAAATCAGTCCTCTACCATGTGTGGCCATAAAATTAATTAGTTCTGGAGTAGCATTTCTCGCAGCAGTCAAAAAATCGCCTTCATTTTCACGATCTTCGTCATCTACAACTATAATTAATTTGCCATTCTTGATATCTTCTATAGCTTCTACAATAGTATTTAACATGATTTTTTAAAAATTAGTAAGCAAAGTTACTGTTTTGATACTAAGAAAGTAATTTAAACGTTAAATTTATCCTTAATGAAATAAATAATTTAATCACTTCAAAAACAAGAAAACAAATACAATTGTTTAGAAAGATTAATTATTTGAACTTAAATTGCAATAAAAAATTTGAAACGCATAGTATTTTCCGTTACATCAGACCCAAATTACGATCAGCGAATGATTCGTATTTGTACTACTTTGCAAAAAAATGGGTATGATGTACTTCTTATTGGAAGAAAACGCCCCAATAGCCAACCGCTCATATCTAGAAATTTTAAACAAGCACGAATTAAACAAAGAATAGACAGTGGCAAACTGTTCTATTTAACTTATTGGTTTAAATTATTTTTTAAGCTTTTATTTACTAAGACAGATGTTTATTGCGCTATAGACTTAGACACCATACTACCTGCGCTATTGGCAGCTAAATTAAAAAGAAAGAAAATAGTTTACGATGCACATGAATTATTTTGCGAATTAGAAGAAGTAGTCCATAGACCATTAACTTTAAAAGCATGGAAGTGGATAGAAAAAGTAAGCATACCTAGAATGGACGCTTGTTATACCGTCAACAATAGCTTAAAAAACATTTTCGAGAATACGTATAAAAAACCATTTGCTGTAGTAAGAAATATTAGTTTATTAAAAAGCAACCCAATCCAATACAACTATACCGATGGCTATATTTTGTATCAAGGAGCCATTAATGTAGGTCGCTGTTTTGAATTTTTAATTCCGGCTATGCAGCAGGTAGATAGAACATTAATTATATGCGGAGAAGGCAACTATCTTTCAAAGGCGAAAGAATTAGTAAATACTTTGAAACTAAATCACAAAATAATATTCAAAGGCTATATTCCTCCACGTGAACTAGAAAGTATCACCCAAAAAGCATGCATTGGCATTACTTTATTTATTGCCACTAGTGGCAACAATAAACTCTCATTGGCCAATCGCTTTTTTGATTATATGCAAGCAGGCGTGCCGCAAATTGCTATGAACTATCCCGAATATGCTGCTATAAATACGCATATAGAAGTTGCTAATCTTATTGATATGCCCAGTGAAAATAACATTGCAAAAGCACTAAATGAATTGTTGCATAATGAGCCCTATTATAAAAAACTGCACCAAAATAGCTTATTAGCAAAAAACACCTATTGCTGGGAAAATGAAGAACAAGTATTATTAAAGATTTATAAACAATTATTCCATGATTAATAATACGAGTCTCCAATTTTCTATAATTATTCCGGCATACAATAATGAGCAAACAATTGATAGAGCCATTCAATCTTGCTTGAAACAAACCTATCAATCTTTTGAATTAATTATCATAAACGATGGGAGTATTGACAATAGCAAGACTATTATTGATTCCTATAATAATTACAACAACATCACTATCCTTCATAACGCTTCTAATATGGGCGTATCCTATAGTAGAAATAGGGGCATAGCTTTGGCAAAAGGGGAATATATTTGCTTTTTAGATGCTGACGATTATTTCATTGCTACTAAATTAACAATAATCCAGAAGTGCTTACATGATGATCCGAGTATACATTTTTTGTTCCATCCCTTTGCTCATAACAATAATAGCACATCAATTATAACAGAGCCAAAAATCTGGAATAAATACAGATTATTACTAGGCAATAAAATAGCTACTCCATGTGTGATTTTAAAAAATAAGCAGCCTTTGCTATTTAATGAGCGCATGCATTATATGGAAGATTACGACTTATGGTTGCGCTATTCGAATGATCATACTATCTATTTTTTAAACGCAGCACTTACCATTCTTGGAAGGCCTATTTTAAGCAAAGGTGGTGCAAGTAATAGTAAAATAAAAATGCGTATAGGAGAATTAATCGCCTATACGCATCATTGTTTTCATAAGCCACTTCTTATTCTAAGTATTCCTTTTTTTGTAGCGCTTCAATTAATCAAGTCCATCATTAAAACACCAATTAGATAATTCCGGCTGTCATGTTGGTTTCGAACACTTTACCTTGTTCTACTTTTAAAACTTTAGAAGGAAATTTCTGAATAATAGAATAATCGTGCGTAGCCATTATAATAGTAGTATTATAATCACTACAGATACTCCAAAGCAACTGCATAATCTCATCGGTAGTTTCTGGATCTAAATTTCCTGTAGGTTCATCTGCCAAAATCAACTTAGGGTTATTCAATAAAGCACGTGCTATATCTACACGTTGTTGCTCCCCACCCGACATTTCATAGGGCATTTTAAAACCTTTATTCTTCAAGCCTACTTTTTGCAGTACACTTTCTATTTTTTCTTTAATCAATAACGCATCCTTCCAGCCAGTAGCTTTTAATACAAACTCTAAATTTTCATAGACATTTCTATCTGTTAATAATCTAAAATCTTGGTAAATAATGCCTAGATTTCTTCTCAGCATAGGCACTGTTTTCCAGGTTAACGTAGACAGGTCAAAATTGGCAATTAATCCACTTCCCTGTTTTAACTGTATATCACCATATAGTGTTTTAAGCAAACTTGATTTGCCAGTACCCGTTTTGCCAATTAAATATATAAACTCTCCTTTGTTAATTTCTAAATTAACATCGCTTAAAATCAAGGTGTCTGATTGAAAGATCTGTGCATTTTTTAGGGAGAGAATAGTTGATTCAGACATAATTGATAATTTATACAAATATACTATCTATTGAGTAAATTATTTTTACAAAATAAAAAAGGGGGACAAAATCCCCCTTCTTCCATTTAATTAGTTATTCTAGTTTTTTATTAATTTTTGAACAAGTGTTTTATCATTGGACAATACATGTACAATATACATACCTTTTGATGCAAGAGCATCTGCAGGAATTTGCACTTTAGTTGTAGCATCAAAAACAAATTCTTTTGCTTCATATACCAATTTACCGGTTACATCAAATATCTGAACACCAACTTCTTGATTATTTACACCATCAATTGAAATGAACGAATTACCTAAAGTTGGATTTGGAGAAATAGTCATTCCTTTCTCTTTAAGCTCAACCGTATTTACACCTAAAGGCATATTAGAAACATATATTCTATCTAAATAGAAATTATTACCAGATCCAAAATTGAATGTACTAAATACCCCTGGTCTGTATCTAAATCTAAAGAAAACACTATTGTTTCTAACATTACCTAGATCAATTGAATTTAACTTCCAATCGCCTTGCCATTGTGGAACAAAGAACTCAGAACGTGTACCAACAGTAGCTATATCTGCTTTAGATATTTTTTTAATTGTTGTAAAATTAGTACCACAAGTTGCAGAATAAGCAATTTCTAAGGTATCATTCATATCATCAAAATTTGCAGATCTAAATGCACCTGAAGAGAAGAAATTTAAGTTTAGAGGACTTCCAACTGGAGTAGAAGACAAATCGAATGCAGTTGTAAAGAAATCATCATAATCTCCTTCTGGAGTGTTTAAAGCTAATCCAGCTGTTCCAGATCTTGTATCATAGTTATGATAACGAATACATTTATTGTCATAATAACCTACATTAGCTAATTCCCATTTCCAATCGTTATTGAAATAATTAAACATAGGATATTGTGCAACATCAGCACCAGAAAATTCTTGGAAATAACCTATTGCTTGATTTCCAGCAGGGTCTGCTACATATACTTGCTTTTTAGTTATGGTATCAGATCCAGCATTTGAAGTTGCCACTAAACTAGCTGTAACCCATCCTGTTTGAGAAAACGAATTTGCGACAGTAGCTGTTGTAGCTGTAGCAACACTTGCACCATTAGAAAAATTCCAATTCCAAGCAGTTACCGTATCTCTCCAACTTCTATCTCTAAATGTAACACCAGTTCCTAAAGGAACTCCTGTTTTACAAACAAAATAAGTGCTTTGTGAAAAATCAGCAATTGGTTTTAAGTCAACACGTGGAGCTAATGCACCTGTTTTAGAAAGATTTGAAGATGAAATTAAATTATTTCTACTTGCCGTTGAGCTATTTAAAGCTGCCCTCATTCTAACTGCTTGACCTATAGTAAACATTTTTGAGCAATATGTATAGTCCATTACATTTTGAGCATTACATGTATCCGGATAATCCACTAGAGAATCTAATGCACCCGTAGATGGTCTTACATACACTTTACTATAACCTCTTGCACATGTGGTATCATATAATGCACCGGCAATACATCCTGTAGTATTATATCCTTTTGTAGGCGGGGTATCATCAACACCATCATCACCACAAGTATTGGTAAACCAAATGCCAGATTGGGTTCCATTGCCATTTGTATTTCCGAATGTATGATCTAAATTTAATTCGTGACCCAATTCATGAGAAATCGTATTGTCTGCATTTAAATAATTAGCAACTGTAATAACACCATCATAAAATGCAAAATAAGGAATAGCTGCAGTTGCAGGCTTGTATGCATAAGCAGCAGCAGATGCATGATCGCTACTAAATTTATTGATAATCCATATGTTCATATAAGAATCTGGTGCCCATTGGTCAAATTTCGCTAAATCTCCTGCGTTGGTAGACATGAAAGAAAATCTTCTGGTTATACCATTTGTAGGATTACCTTGAGGATCTTTAGTAGGGAATACAAATTTAATATTAGCATTGCCAATCCATTTTTTAAATGGCGCGATAACAGCTGTAGTATCCGCATTCTGTTTATTGTACATCTTGTTTACATCTGCAACGCATTTATAGATATCATTATCTGATACATATTCGGTTCCGTAAGTATGAATTACGTGAAAAACAATAGGAACATATAAAACGGTATCTGCAGTAGTTTTTGCAAATTGCTTTTTTGAAAGCGCTTTGATATAACTATTCATTTGCTGATCTAATTGCTTTTCAATATCCTTAATAATAGGATATTTCTTAACTGCTTGGTTATTAACAGCATCAGTTTCGCAATGATTTTGTGCGGGCGCTAAAAATGTACTCAACCCTAAGGCTACGAAAAGTATAAATTTCTTAAACATAAATTGATAAATAGTTAATGTTAACTAATAATCAAAAATATACATTCCGGTTTAGAAAAACAAATTTAAGATAGCTTTTTAGGCTTTGAATTACTTATTGATTCAACAAAAGCAAACTACAACCTCTAAGGGCCGAATGATCTACCCTGCCAAAAACCTCAAAACTCTGAATATCATATACTTTACCTACATCTTCCGTAGCAATAAAAGAACAGGAAAATTGATTGGATAAATCTATAAAATTTAATGCGCCAACTCCCTCTTTTCTTATGTCAAAAGGATCATTAATATCTCTAAGTAAAACACGCAAAGTGGAGCAGGTCTGAAATCTACCTTTAGATTTAGAATAAGCTTGAGAAAGCAGCTCTGTCATGCCATATTCCGAATGAATGGCCTCTAAATTCCACTGTTTTTTAAGGTAAGCATGCAATTCGTCTCTAGTAATTTCCTTTTTTCGCCCCTTCATTCCACCCGTTTCCATAACTATGATCTTAGAAAAATCTGCAGGAAATTGTTCAGCAAAATCCATCAAAGCGAAACTTACCCCTATTAATACAACTTTTTTGTTACCTTTTATCAAGGTCTGTAATTGATCAAACAATCCTTGAAAATCATGCAAATAAAAACCTTCAAAACCCTGTCCAGACTGTTGCATAAAATAAGCCGCCATAGATACTAATGAAGCATTGCTTCGCTCTAAATAAGAAGGCAAGAGCGCTAAAAAGGTATATTCTTTTATTGATCCATAATGCTCTTCAAAACCAAGCAATGTATTTTCTTGATACATAGCTTTAGATCGCACCCAATGTTTGCTGCTTATTTCGCCCGTAGTCTTGCTACTTTCAAACACAATTTCTGGTTCAAATGCCCCTGAAATAATGGTATGCGATTTGAAAAACGAAATAGGCAAAAAAGGGATTTTACAAATAGCATCAACAGCTTTAATATCCACTTTTATAGCTTGTATATATGCGCTGTAGAGTTCATTAGTTACCGCTTGATAATGAAAAATTTCTAGCGCTTTTCTTTCAAAATCACTATTTTCATTTAAGAAAAATTCATTAACATTTATGGTATCTAAATTCATCTATAATTGTATATCTTTGAATTATGTCAAGGTTGTTTATCGTAATTGCTTGTATCGCCCTATTCCCCTTTTTCAGTTGCAAGAAAGCACTCTATCGTTTTGTTCCAACAATTGAACAGCTAAAAATGAGCAAGAATACGCTGAAGTCTAATGACCCCAAAGATAGTTTATTAATTTCTTTTTATGTTTATGACGGAGACGCCGATCTAGGGGTTGACAGAAACTCTGGATCCTATGATATTTACATGGACGAAAGCAGAACTATCCAAAATTTACGATTTTATTTTCCTGAAATTAATGGCGCTATTCCTGGAGCAGGCAAAGGTATTGAAGGCTTATGCAATGTCTATATTACAGGCAAACAATTAAAAATAGATTCAACTTTTGCACCCAAAAGCGCAGACACTTTATATTTAAAAGTGTATGTGGTAGACAAAGCTGGCCATAAAAGCAATACCCTATTTACAAATCCTATTTATTTAAAATAATCTTGAGATATCTTCTTCTTTCTTCCCTACTTTTTTTGCTCGTTGCTTGTAATCAAAGCGACTCTAAAGATATAATTGAAAAAGATAAAATGGCTGCTATATTAACAGACATTCACCTTGCCGAAAGCTATAGTACTTTAATAAAAGACAGTTTACATCAATCTGGCGAACGCAATTTGGATAGCTTAAATATTTTATACCAATCCATATTAGGTCATTACAACATTTCATTGAAAGCATTCAATACCAGTTTTGAATGGTACAAAAAGCATCCATCTGAATTGGATAGTATTTATCAAAAAGTTATTACTAATTATAGTATTATGGAAGATAGCCTATCTAAATTACACTAATTTAGATAGCGCATTAGCCATTCTCTTCATTGCCTCAGTTAATTGCTCCATACTTGTTGCATAAGAAATACGGATACAATTTGGCTCTCCAAATGCACTGCCATTTACTGTAGTCAAATGCCCTTCGTGTAATAAAAACATAGAAAGGTCTTCGTCATTTTGAATAATATTCCCCTTATAAGATTTGCCGAAAAAAGCGCTTATGTCAGGGAACGCATAAAAAGCACCATCAGGCATGGCACATTGCACATGGGGAATAGCACGAAGTGCAGCTACAACATAATCTCTTCTTTGCTTATAGGCAACAACCATATTGTGCGTAGGAGTCATATCTCCCAAAAGAGCTGCCACACCTGCTTTTTGAGCTATAGCATTAGCACCAGAGGTATATTGACTTTGATATTTTTCACAAGCTTGGACCAAATCAACAGGTGCAGCTATATAACCTAAACGCCAGCCTGTCATAGCATAGCCTTTAGAAAACCCATTTACTACAATAACTCTATCAAAAACACTTGAAAAAGAGGCAATACTAGTATGCTTGCCTACGTAATTTATATATTCATAGATCTCATCACTCACAATATAAACCTGCGGATGCTTTTCGAAAACCTGCACTAAGGCAGCTAATTCCTCTTTTGAATAAATACTACCCGTTGGATTGCAAGGAGATGAAAAAATAAACATCTTTGTAGCAGGTGTTATGGCTGCATCTAATTGCGCTGGAGTGATTTTGAAATCCGTATCTATGCCACAAGAAACATGCTTTACGGTACCTTCCGCTAAATTTACTAATGCACTATAGGTAACCCAATAAGGAGTCGGAATAATAACTTCATCGCCTTTATCGATCATACATAGAATCACATTGGCGAGTGACTGTTTAGCACCTGTACTGACTAAAATATTTTCCGCTGCATAGTGTAAATTATTGTCTCGTTTAAATTTTTCAACTATGGCATTTCTTAAATCAGGGATACCAGCTACCGGTGTATATTTAGTAAAACCATCTTCCATGGCTTTTGTAGCTGCATTCACTATATGTTGAGGTGTAGCAAAATCTGGTTCGCCTAAACTTAGATCTACAATATTAGCCCCTTCAGATTTTAAAGCTCTTGTTAGCTTAGCCATCTTTATTGTTTGAGGCTCTGATATTCTACTTAATCTATTGGAAAATTTCATTCTATTTCTTTTTTATTACAAAAACAAAAAAGCTGCATACGCAGCTTTTTGAAGCAAATTAGCTCGAACTACATAGGTCTATAAAACATAAACCACAAAGTAGCAGCAATAAATATCGACAAGCCAATACTTAGATAAATAATAGTTCTTTTATAGGCATTATTGATGGATTTGTATTTATGCAGCTCACTTATATTATTCATGATATTTTCTATTCTAGAAAATGCTGTTTCTCCCTTTAATACATAGTCGTATGCTCCGTATTTCATACTCTCCACAGCCACTTCGATCTTATCCTGACCAGAAAGCATAATTACTTCTACCTTAGGATAATTGTCTTTTATCATTTTTAAAACCTCTACTCCGTTTTTCGCAGATTTATCATGAGCATTTAGATGATAATCTAATACTATAACTTCCGGACCTAAGTGCATTTCTTTCATAGCTTCTTCTCCATTGTCAAATGTTTTGATATGAGATAAGAAGCGATCTGCTAAAAAGTCTTTCAACATTTCGTTTTGAATAGGTTCATCATCGATCAGAAATACGAACCTTTTTTCTTGCACTTCCATAAGTATAAATTTTTAAGAAAATTACGAACTATAATTTATAAAGTCAATACTATATTCAATTTTTACAGATTATTTTGATGAAGTTCTGCATATACTTGATTGCAAACCCTGATTAAATTTGCAACTAATCCCGGCAATTGTTCGGTATGGGTTTGCGAACCAGCCAATTGTTCAATCATGAAAATATGACTCAGTTCTTCATCTATACCCATGTAAGACATTTGAGGCTTAAGCGAATGTGCGGCAATTTTCACCTCTTCAAAATCCTGGTTTGTCATTCCATTTTCTAATCTACTCAATAGTTTTGGAGCATTTTCTAAAAACATCCCAATATACTTATTCATCTTCTGTAGATCATTATTAGTAAATTGTTTTAAAAAATCCAGATTGGTATATGATATAATAGCAGCAGACTTTAC
The DNA here is from genome assembly GCA_945872085.1 of Chitinophaga pinensis. Lineage (GTDB taxonomy): Bacteria > Bacteroidota > Bacteroidia > Chitinophagales > Chitinophagaceae > CAIWHF01. Next base: position 36,775 of record CAMBYG010000005.1, read on the forward strand.
TTCTGCAAGATCAGTAATTTCAAGGTCCGTTTTGTTGTTGCTATTCAACAGTTTTTGTATTTTTTGTATTAGGATTTTTATTTCAAATGGTTTAGCAATATAATCATTCATTCCCGAGGCTAAATAATGTTTGATATCTTCTTCAAAAACATTAGCCGTCATTGCTACTATGGGCACTTGCCCATAAGGAGAAGGCAACTTTCTAATTAGTTGGGTAGCCTCTACACCATCCATTTTAGGCATTTGGATATCCATCAATATAAAATCGTACTCATTTTTTTGGGCTTTTTCAAGGGCAATTAGTCCATTATCGGCAAAATCGATTTGAGCTTGACTTAAAAATAATTTCAATGTGTCTTCTGCAACCATTTTATTGAATTCATTATCTTCTACTAACAATATTTTCAATGCAGTAGGCAATTCCTCATGAATAGAAAACTCATTTTCTGAATCGATATGATTTTGATCTGCAGCTAATTCAATAGGTAGCAATACACTAAAGGTTGTGCCTTTACCCAACTCGCTTTCAACAGCGATTTGCCCTTTCATTAAATCCACTAATTGTTTTGAAATCGTTAATCCTAATCCAGTTCCTCCAAATTTTCGAGTTACATCTGTACCAGCTTGTGTAAAGCTGTCAAAAATGCTATCTAAATATTCCTTAGAAATTCCTATACCCGTATCCGAAATTTCAAAAACAACAAAATAGGTTGTTGCTACAACTTTTTCTATACGCGCTTTAATGCTAACATGCCCTTGCTCTGTAAATTTTACAGCATTGCCTGCAAGATTGATTAATACTTGATTAATTCTCGTTGGGTCGCCCATGAAATAGGCTGGTAATGAAGGATCTGTATCTATTTCAAAATCGATATGCTTTTCTTTTGCTTTAAAAGACAACATGTCTTGAATATAGCCTAAGCATTGGGGTATAGAAAACCTTGTATGCTCAATGATAATCTTACCTGCTTCAATTTTAGATAAATCTAAAATGTCATTAATAATCACTAATAAATTATTGGCCGACTGCTGAATCGACTTTAGGTATTTTAATTCTTCTCCATACCGCTCTTTACTAAGCAGCAAATTAGTCATACCTAGAATTGCATTCATAGGCGTTCTGATTTCATGGCTCATATTAGCCATAAACTGCTGCTTTAAATTGGCTGTTTTTTCTGCTACTTCTTTTTCTTTCTGAGCTAATTCAATTTCTTGACGAATCTGAATATTTTTCAACTTATTAAAAGTTGCCTGAGAAAAGATTTCTTCTTTTAATTGTTCATATTGTTTTAGATGATAAAACGCCTTTGGAATATCATTTGTCTTGTCGTATAAATTAGAAAGCAACTCATGGATGCTCATCACATCATGTTTTCTGTTATAATCGCTTGCAAGGGCAAGTGCATCATCAAAATGAGCTTGAGCTTCATCAAATGCATTTAAATCTAACTTTAATCTTCCTAAATAAAATTCACAGATAATTTGCACTTCTACATGTTGCAATAATTCCGACTGCAACAAAGCATCTTGTAAATGATTTTCTGCATCTTTAAAATTGTGCATTTTATAATACACTTTACCCATTCCACTTATTGCGGTAGCATAGGCTAAAGTGTCGGGTTCGTTCTGATCTGCATTTTGCTTGAAATAAGTTAAGGCTTCCTCATAATCATCCATTTTAAAGTAAATATTACCTAAGGTATTATTCAATTGCAATAAACGGACACTGTCATTGAACGACTTGAAAATAGCTAAAGATTGTAATGCATAATCAAGGGCACTTTCATAATCATATAGGTCATAATGAATATTAGCCAAGCTAAACAAACATACAGATTGACTTAAATGATCTTCTAGCTTTTCAGTAATTACAAGGGCATTTTCATAATATTTTAACGCCGTAGATAGCTGCGCTAAATCTCTATAAATATTGCCATAATTAATAAATATACGGGCCAACAAACTTTGATCCTGTATTTTAATGGCTACCTTTTCTGCTTTATTTAATACCGTTAATCCTTCATCATAATCGCCGTGCAACCACAAGCAAAATCCCAACAAATTGAAACCCCTCCCTTCGCCTAATGTAAAATTTATTTTAACGGCTCTTTGTATAACCTCTTCGGCCATAAGCGTAGCCTTCGGCAAGTCAAAACTTCTAGTTTCAAGGGCTAATTCTATAAGGGCGCTTATTTTATCTTTTTCATCTATCGCGTGTTCATAAGCATCTTCTAATTGATGCAACTTATTAATATCCATGAAAAGTATAGTTAAAAAACAAGCCCCTTGCAAATGCAAGGGGCTTAATATAGTAATGAAATTATCCGTTATCTGACATTCGCATAAATTCGTCGTAATTCTTATCTTCGAAGGTAGTCCATAATGCGCACCAATGACCAACTACTGCTAAAGCCCAAGCCGCAGTTAACCATGCTGGCCATGGGTAAACCCATCCTTTGGCTCCATTATCATACATAGTCCACATCAAGAAATTTGCAATTGCAAAAACTACAAGGTGTATATAAAAAATCGATTTTTGTTTAGAAGTAGGTAAAATCTGCTTAAGTGCCATAATCAAAATGAATTTATGCAAATATATAAGGTATTTTGCAAAAAGTAAAATATATAAGCCTAAAAAAGGACATGATTTTAATTACTTTTTTAGCTAATTTTAAAGCACCTCTTTAGTTAGTATCAAAACTATACAAACGTTATGAAAAATTGGAAAAACACGAGGTGGCTCAGCCTATTAAAAATGAGTAGATTAGAGCGTATAGCTAGTATTTCACTGCTTTTCATTTGCAGCGTCTTATTATTGCTTTTGCTTCTTAAAAAAAAACAAGAGCACCGCGTTCTCATCTCAGCGATCAGGCCTTTAGATTTTAATTCTAGTCCATACGCAGACGCTTACCACTCCAATACCATTCAAGAACTACATCCTTTCTATTTTGACCCCAATACACTCGATGCTGTCGGATTTGCTAAATTGGGCTTGCGAGAAAAGACCATAAAAATGATTCTTAACTATAGAAGTAAAGGTGGGCACTTTTACGAAGTAGCCGATTTTGCAAAAATATGGACCTTATCCAAACAAGAATATGATCAGTTAAAAGATTTTATAATACCTTCTAGCCCTATAAAATATCCGAAAAACAATTATACCGCTTTACAACATATCGATTGGAACAAAATTGACTCAGCTTCGCTGACAAGAGTAAATGGCATAGGCCCATACATTGCCCATAAACTTATAAGTTATCGCAATTTACTTGGAGGATATATCCAAAGTGAACAACTCAAAGAAGCATACAAGCTAAACGACTCGTTATTTGCATATATTGTTAGTATTAGCTCCTTTAATCCAACTGGAATTAAAAAAATAGCCATTAATAGTTTGCCTGAAATAGAACTGGCAAAACATCCTTATATCGGCGATAAGATGGCCAAAAACATTATTTTATTAAGAAGCAGTTTTAAGAAATTTGATAAAATTGAACAATTAAAACAAGTTCCTTTGATGAATGAAGAAAAATATCGTAAAATTGCACCCTATATTCAATTATAACTCATGAATTTTAATACTACTGACACCCAGATTCAAATTGCTGAAATGATTCGCGATTTTGGGAATAAACATATTCGCCCAAATATGATGGAATGGGATGAACAACAAATTTTCCCCATTGAAATATTCAAAAAATTAGGCGAATTGGGTTTGATGGGCGTATTGGTACCAGAAGCGTATGGCGGTTCTGGCTTAGGCTATTTTGAATATGTAACGGTAGTAAGTGAAATTGCTAAAGTATGTAGTTCTATTGGTTTGTCTGTAGCGGCACACAATTCTTTGTGCGTAGGACATATATTGTATTTTGGCAATGAAGAACAAAAGAAAAAATACCTACCTAAATTAGCTAGTGCAGAATGGATTGGCGCTTGGGGATTAACGGAAGCCAATACCGGTAGTGATGCTAGCAATATGCGATGCGTTGCTACAAAAGAGGGCAACGACTGGATATTAAACGGCACCAAAAACTGGATTACCCATGGTATTACAGGTGATGTTGCGGTGGTATTAGCTCGCACTGGCGATCCAAGAACCAGTGGAAACAGTACTGCTTTTATTGTTGAAAGAGGCACACCTGGATTTTTAGCGGGTAAAAAAGAAAACAAACTAGGCATGCGTGCATCTGAAACTGCCGAAATGATATTTGATAATTGTAGAATCTCTGATACGCAACGACTTGGAGAAGTTGGTGATGGCTTTAGACAAGCTATGAAAGTTTTAGATGGCGGTAGAATCTCTATTGCAGCGCTTTCTTTAGGTATTGCCAAAGGCGCTTATGAAGCTGCTTTGAAATATGCAAAAGAGCGAGAACAATTTGACCAACCTATTGCAAATTTTCAAGCAATTGCATTTAAACTAGCCGATATGTTTACTCAAATTCAAGCATCTGAAGCATTAATTTATCAAGCATCCGACTTGAAGAATAGAGGTGAAAAAATGACTAAAGAATCAGCAATGGCAAAATACTACGCATCAGAAGCTTGCGTAAGAATTGCTACAGAAGCCGTTCAGATTTTTGGTGGTTACGGTTATACCAAAGATTTTCCTGTAGAGAAATTTTATCGCGATAGTAAATTGTGTACTATTGGTGAAGGCACTAGTGAAATTCAAAAATTAGTAATTTCTAGAAACATCTTACACAGTTAAAATAAAAAGCCCCGACATGTCGGGGCTTTTTATTGAAATTACTATTCTATTATTTAGGATCTAATGCTTGTTTGATTTTATCTGCCAAATCTTGATAATGATATTTTGTGGTAGCATCTGTTGTTAAAGCTAAATTGGCTTGTATTTGAGCCCTAAAACGCTGTAAGGCATTTTTAGAAAACGTAAAGGCATCTGTGTTTTTAATACTCGCTGCATTTGTACTTTTCAAATCAATGGTAGTACTCAATGTTTCTACAAATGCTCTTTGCAAATTTCTTCTGTATAAATCTGCACTAGCATGGGTATTCATCTCAACCGTAAGTGTTTTTAAAACTTCTTTTAATAATTCATCAATAGATAGGTAATCTGAAGCAGCTAAATTAAATCGGTTAGCAGTTGCAGCAATTCTATTTAAACGAGCAGGTGCAATTAAACTGTTTAGAACGTTGATTTGAATGGTATTTACATTCTCATTACCTAAAGGCATCGTTATTTTATTGAGAATCGATTTATCAAGCAGCCATGTAGGCGTAGTAAATAACTGTCTGTTTAAAAATTGCAAGGCCGCTACTTGTTTTACTTTAGGTGTTGGCTCATAAATATCACCTACTTGCTCTTCACTTTTTGGTGTTTCATAGATACCGCCAATGTTTCGTAATACATGATTCATGTATCTATTAAACTGGCCCAACATTGCAGTATACATTGCTTGTAAATTTTCATAATGGCCAGCTTCTTCTTTAGTCCAACTGATTAAGTTGGCAGCTAAGCGCTTCATGTTTTTAATTCCGTATTCACTTGCCACAACATTATCATCACTTAAATCTTCGGTTTGCGAACGAGGATCGAATGGATTCGTTTCTGTTCCAAACCATAATCTTGGATTAGCCTTTAAGCTATCAATGATCCATTTATTAACTATTTTTTTGTCCGCTTGTTCATCTGCCACCGGCAAATAAGTATAGCCCCATTGTATAGCCCATTTATCATAAATACCAATGCGAGGGAAAATACCTTTTTGAGCAATATGATCTTCTGGTTGTGCTACATAATTAAAACGTGCATAATCCATAATAGAAGCAGTATGCCCATTAGCTTCTACCCAATTTTTATCGCGCAATTTTTCAACAGGTGTTTTACTACTACTCCCCATATTATGGCGCAAACCTAAGGTATGGCCCACTTCATGAGAAGAAACAAAACGAATTAATTGACCCATTAACTCATCATTAAATTCCATTGTTCTTGCTTGAGAATCTATACTAGAGGCTTGTATCATATACCAATCATGTACTAATTTCATTACATTATGATACCATCCAATATGACTTTCAATGATTTCTCCACTTCTTGGATCGTGCACATTTGGTCCGTAAGCATTTGCAATATCAGAAGGCAAATAGCGCATAACAGAATAACGAGCATCTTCTAAATTCATTGTAGAATCTTTTTCTGGCCATTCTTTAGCTACTATCGCATTTTTAAATCCAGCTTGTTCAAAAGCAACCTGCCAATCATTTACTCCTTGTATTAGGTACGGTCTCCATTTTTTTGGCGTAGCCGGATCTATATAATAAACAATTTGTTTTTGGGGCTCTACCAAAATTCCTTTTTTATATTTTTCAACATCTTCGGGTTTGGGCTCTAAACGCCATCTAACAATAAATACTTGATTGTCTACCCGTTGCTGATCATCTGTAAATACAGAAAACTCATCTGCAAAAAAACCAACTCTATCGTCAAACAATCTTTTTTTCATGGGCACCTTCGGTAATAATACAAATGAATTGTTCATCTCTAAAGTAACCGCACCTGCTGCATAGGCTGCTGGCAAGGTTGTTGAAGGAAATGAACTCGGCATAGAAGGACCAAATGAAGGTGTTGAAGAAAATGTTCTTACTACTCTAATTTCGGTATTAAGCGGAAAGCTTGAAATATGATGAATATAAGTTCTATCACTTAACTGAGCTGATAAATTCAATCGCTTTTTATTCATTACACTAAGCGAAACAGGTAAATTATCGCCTTTGAAAAAGTCAGTAACATCAATCACACTTGCGCTAGAATCCTTAGCTATTGTTTTGATTTCAAAATTAGCCACTATGGGATTCAGGTTAGAGTTTTTAACTGCTTTAATAATATCGGTTGTAGAATCGGCTACACTTAATACCGTAACTACCCGCAACAATATATTTTTGTTGATACCTTTTTCAAATACTACTGTTTGCTCATTGTCTTTTTCTCCAGCATATACACCACCGCCACCAGCTATCTTACTAAATCTGGATGTCATCATCATTTCTCTCCCTAATAATGTATCAGGAATTTCGAAATAGTACTTGTCTTCAACTTTATGTACTTTAAACAATCCTCTTTGGGTGATCGCTTTATCTGTTATTACTTTGGCATAGGGTTTAAAAGGACCTTTAGCCGCAGTGTCTGCAACTGCTGGAGTAGTAATAAGCGGTTTCTTTTCCGCAGCAATAGACGGTACACCTAAAAGAAGTACCCCTACTAATAGTGATGTTGATTTCATAATGATTTTAAAGGAGTTTAAGATGAACTAAATGAGCAGCAACAGCTTGAGCATAGGGCTCTGGAGTGCCACCAAAAGGAAAACTAAAGGCTTTATCATCATCCTTTTTACGTTCTCCATTTACAAAAATATAAGCATTTGGTATAGTAGATATATTTACCCAACTCGCCGCAACGATTTGACCTTTGATATTCCTGAACAAGAATAGCATTTCACTTATGCCATTCTTAACCGACAATTTTTCCCAATACCCAATAACAACATCACCTTGACCAATTTTGCCTAAATAATTTACCGTAATAGGTTTGTTTTTATTTCTTTCTACTAATTCTGTATTGGTATTAAGTAAACTAGCAATAGAATCCTGACTATGTTTCCAATTCGCAACAATATCAACATTTTTTGTTTTTGCATAAGCTAAAGCGTTTGTTGCATTCCAAGTGCCGTTTTGGTCAATTAATTGAGCATTTAATAATTCCTCCCCTACCTCTCTAAAGGTATTGAGCATACCTGTAAAAATTGGTCGAGTAAACTCAATTTTATCTTTAACAAGATACCCGTGATAAAAAAGCTGATCCTGTCCGCCCAAAATATCTGGCATTTTGTCAAATTCATACTTCACTAAGGTGTCGTTAGAAGCAGATAAGAGAACATAATTTTTATAGCCTTGTCCTTTAATTTTAATATCCATTAGTGTAGCAACTGAAGCATCGCCATTTTTAAAACTTCCATCCTTTTTACTAAACTGAATAGTTTGTGCGCTTAGTGAAGATAAACCCAAACAAATCATAAGTAATAATATATTTTTCATAGACTTAAATATACTGAAATTTAAGTAGCTTACAAAAAAAACAACCAATTCATGAACCTAAAGAAAATCACACTATCGGCAGTAGCCTTATTGTTATTAAGTGCTTCAGCAATGCATGCGCAAACAAAATTATTAGACAAATTAAAGAAATTTGCAGGTCCAAGTGATGAGCTCATCAAAATAGATTCAAAAGGAAATTATTTTTTAGAAGATAATGGAACCGTTTTTTTTGCCGATAATACGCAACAAACTGGGGTCATACATTTTTCGCTAGACGAACCCACTAAAATTTTATTTCACCCTGCAGATAAAATGAAGCCAGAAATAGTAAAAAGTAAATTAATTCATCATTTTATATTAGCTGGAAAAACTTTCTATGCGGTAACGTTTAAAGAATCGAGCTTAGCTATTGGTAAAGAAAAATCGTTTATGGAAATGGTCAATACAGACATCAACGATAAATTCAAATTATTTTATTTACGTCAGCAAAACATCAATAAAGAAAGACAATTTCAAAATACGCCATTCATTGTAGATCATGCCTATTTTGTTCAGTTTCAAGATTGGGAAAAAGCACACGATAGCCAAGATTTAAACTTTATACCTTTTGCAAAAAAAATGAGCGAATATGTAAAAGATTGCACTGAACTTTCTAAAAAAATCAGCGACAAAGAAGATGGTTATAAAGTAAGTATGTTTGGTGGCAATGCTAATAATGAAGTTGTCATTCGCATTATGCAAGAATATAATGCTTGTGGCAAATAATGAAAAGCTCCAATAAATAAAAAGGCTCGCAATGCGAGCCTTTTTTATTTATACATGAAATTAGTAATCTCCTAAGGTTTCAGGAAGCTGCGCAAGCGCGCTTTCTAATTGTTGGTCATTTGGCGCAATACCATGCCATTCGTGGGTGCCTTCCATAAAATCCACCCCTTTACCCATTTCTGTTTTCATTAAGATAACAATAGGCTTACCTTGACCAGTTAATGATCTTGCGTGTGTCAACATAGCATCCAAAGCTTCCATATGGTTGCCATCTACTTCTAAAACGGTCCAGTTAAATGCTTCAAACTTAGATTTTAATGAATCTAGATTCATCACACTATTGGTTGAACCGTCAATTTGTTGACCATTTACATCAATGGTTGCAATTAAATTATCAATTTTATTATGTGCTGCAAATAAAATAGCTTCCCAATTTTGACCTTCTTGCAATTCACCATCGCCATGCAATGTATAAACGATAGCCGAATCTTTATTCATTTTCTTAGTTAGTGCAGCACCACATGCAACACTTAATCCTTGACCTAAAGAACCACTAGCTATTCTTACGCCTGGCAAATGCTCGTGGGTAGTAGGATGCCCTTGCAAACGGGTATTTAATTTTCTAAAGCTTGCTAATTCCGCTTTGTCAAAATAACCTACTCTTGATAATACACTATAAAATACAGGAGATATATGTCCGTTTGATAAGAAGAAGACATCTTCACCAATACCATCCATTTTAAACTCCGTTTGAATGTTCATGTGTTTGAAGTAGAGTGCTACTAAAAAATCAGCGCAACCTAAAGAGCCTCCTGGGTGACCACTTTGCACACCGTGTACCATTCTTACGATATCTCTTCTTACTTGCGAAGCAACTGCTTCTAATTGTTGAATATCCATTTTTTTCTATTGTTGGCACAAAGGTACTTGTAAAATTGAAATTTTAAAAAGCCAATGCTCACTAAATATGCATAAGTTATTAACACTGCAATAAGCAAAATTTTTGTATCCTTGTATTTATAATTATGCTTTCAAACCAATTAAAAAAGCAATTCACAAGCAAATTACTGGATTGGCATGCCAATGAAAACTTTCGATCCCTACCCTGGAAGGAAGAAAAAGACCCTTATAAAATATGGCTTTCAGAGGTTATTCTTCAACAAACACGTGCCGAACAAGGCTTGCCTTATTATTTAAAATTTATTAATCAATACCCTACCGTTACGGACCTAGCAAATGCTAAGGACAATGAAATTTTCAAGCTTTGGGAAGGATTGGGTTATTATAGCAGGTGTAGAAATTTATTAGCTACGGCAAGGATTATAAAGGAACAATACAAAGGTATATTCCCCAAAAATTACGAAGACATCTTAAATTTAAAAGGGATTGGCAACTATACTGCAGCTGCAATTGCTTCTTTTGCATACAACCTACCTTACGCCGTAGTAGATGGCAATGTGTATAGAGTTTTAGCACGATATGCGGGCATCGATCTACCGATTGACGGTAATGAAGGGAAAAAAGTAATAGCTTCACTCGCGCAAGAATTATTAGCCGCAAACAAAGCTGCAGCATACAATCAAGCTATTATGGATTTTGGCGCAAGTATCTGCAAACCAAAAAATCCATTATGCCTAGAGTGTCCTTTTCAAAGAAATTGTAAAGCCTACTCAGAAGATACAGTTTCTATATTACCCATAAAATCTAAAAAAATTAAAGTAAAAAGTCGATACTTCAATTATATAGTTGTAGAAACCCCTACTCACTATTGGATAGAAAAAAGAACCGCTGCAGATATATGGCGTGATTTGCACCAAACGCTACTTATAGAAACAGATAAAAAAATAAACCTGCAACAATTAAAAAAACTACTTTCAGGGAAAAATATATTTAAAAAAGCCTACCCCTTAGTTTTGTTGCAAAGTAAAGAACAAAAGTTATCTCATCAGTTAATAATCAGTTCTATTTATAATATAAAAATTAATAATATTAATGAAAGCAGCCTAAATACGGACAATTGGGTGCCAAAAAAGGAGATCTTTAAATACGCATTCCCAAAAACGCTTTCCGAAATTTTCAGTTGAAAAATGGATTTTCTTTAAAATATATGTTAAATTTATAGAAATCAACTAATATTTTTCTATACGTATGAGAGGTGTAAACAGAGTTATTTTAATTGGTAATCTTGGCAAAGATCCAGAAGTACAACATTTGGAAGGGAATATTGCAGTGGCAAAATTTCCGCTTGCAACTACAGAAACACATAAAGACAAAAATGGCAATTTGGTTTCCCAAACAGAATGGCACACCATTGTTTTATGGAGAGGATTGGCAGAATTAGCCTTAAAATACTTACATAAAGGTAGCTTAGTATACATAGAAGGTCGTTTACGCACGCGCAATTGGGAAGACAAAGACAAAAACAAACGATCCATAACAGAAATAGTTGGTGATAACCTTGTAATGCTTGATAAACGAAAAGAAAATGAGGTTGATCTTTCTAAAGAAGATGACAATTCGAACTTTGGAATGGGAATGATTAATGATAGCGATATAAGTTTATAAAAAAAATAACAATAGAAAAGGGATAGAAATACGTTTTTCAATCCCTTTTTTTTAATTTTACATCTAACAAAAAAAAATATTTTGGGCAGTATATCCGACGGAGAATCGATGCAGTTATTATTTAGTCTATTGCAATCCATTTCTTTCACAGCACCAACCGTTACCTTACTTTCGGTAATCATCTTCTTACTTCTCATCATGACCGGTATAACTGCCGGTGCAGAAACAGCCTATTTTTCGCTTACCGCAAAAGATATCAATTATCTGAAAACAAAAGAAGGGCAAAGTGCTATACAATGTATTCAATTACTTGAGCAACCTAAAATGTTGTTGGCTACTATTGTCGTAGCAAACAATTTTATAAATATCGCTATTGTTATAACTACTAATCAGTTGATAACTGGTCTATTACCGGCAGATTTACCTACTATATACTCTTTTTTAATTCAAGTAATTGCGGTTACTTTTCTATTAGTATTGTTTGGCGAAGTATTACCAAAGGTGTATGCTACGCAAAATAATATGAGAATGGCCCTTTTTTCAGCGCCCATTATAAAAGTACTATTCAGCATATTTAAACCGGTAAGTAGCCTTTTAGTCAACTCATCGAATTTTATAGAAAAACGAATGGGTAGCAAGCAAGCCAATAATATCAGCAACGAAGACTTTGAGCACGCAATTGAACTCACCGTTGGACATACTGCCACTAAAGAAGAAGTAAATATTTTCAAAGGCATCTTAAAATTCGGGAATATAACAGCTAAACAAATCATGCGCACACGAATGGATGTAAGCGGCATCGATTACTCCATGAATTTTGAAGCTGTTCAAGCAAAGGCAATTGAAGTGGGCTATTCCCGATTACCTGTATACGATGATAGTTTAGATACTATAAAAGGTGTAATACACACCAAGGATTTTTTACCACATACAGATGAGGTTAATTTCAATTGGCATTCGCTGATACGAAATGCATTTTTCGTGCATGAGGGCAAACTCATTGAAGACTTACTGACGGAGTTTCAACAGAAGAGAATACACTTTGCAATTGTAGTAGATGAATTTGGTGGCACTTCAGGCATTATTACCTTAGAAGACATTATGGAAGAGATCATTGGTGATATCAAAGATGAATTTGATGAGGATGATTTAAACTACAGAAAAATAGACGAAAACAATTATATTTTTGAAGGAAAAATGCTCATCAACGATATGTGCCGTGTATTAAATTTACAAGCAGAGATATTTGAAGACAGTAGAGGCGAAAGCGATTCTATAGCAGGTTTAATTTTAGAAATCTCCGGCCGATTCCCCAAAATAAACGAAACGGTTTCTTTTAAAGAATATAAATTTACCGTTTTAGAATTAGAGAAAATGAGAATAAAGCGAGTAAAACTAAGAATACAAGAAACTGAACAATAAAAAAAGAGGAGCAAATGCTCCTCTTTTTTATCGTCTACAAACAGTATATATAAATTTACTGATTTTCTCTTTAGTCGCATCTTCCACATTTGCTCTCTTAAACATTTCAGGAAGAATT
>CAMBYG010000006.1 GCA_945872085.1 Chitinophaga pinensis
GTCAATTTTAGCTACACCTTTTCCTACTTCCTCATCTGGGGTAAATAATATTCTGATAAGGCCATGTTCCAATTCTGGATGTGTAATTAAATAATTAGCTACATCCATGATAATTGCCACGCCCGCTTTATCATCTGCCCCTAAAAGAGTTGTGCCACTTGCCGTAATGATATCATCGCCAATTCGGCTTTTTAAATACGGATGTTGTTCGGTTGTAATCACAACGCTTTCATCATCTGGAAGCACAATAGGAGCACCGGTATAGTTTTTATGAAGGATTGGTTTTACTTGATAACCACTACAATCCGGTGCCGTATCTACATGGGCACAAAAACATAAAACGGGTACATTTTTACTTGTTGTAGCCGGAATGCTAGCATATACATATCCAAATTCATCGGTAACTGCATCGCTAATACCCATAGCTATGAGTTCTTGCTGTAATAGTACACTTAAGTTTTTTTGCTTTTCTGTAGTTGGATGGGTAGTAGCATTAGGATCACTTTGTGTATCTATTTGCACATAGCGCATAAAGCGTTCTGTAAGCGTATGTTGATAAGATGGAATAGACATGATAGAAATTTACGCAAAGATATTTGATTTTTTTAGTTTAACGAATGGATTACTGGAAGTCTTTATCTTTGCATCAAATTGGTGTTATGGATTCTTTATCAATAGTAAGTTTATCTCAAGTGGTTACGGTAAGTTTAACCCTATTTGCGGTCATTGATATGTTGGGCTCCATTCCGGTGCTTATTGCTATAAAAAACAAGATGGGAGACATTCATGCTGGTATGGTTACCTTTGTTTCCGGGGTTTTAATGTATTTATTCTTTTTAATTGGCGAGAGCGCACTTGCCTTTATGGGTATCGATATTGCTTCCTTTGCTATTGCAGGGTCGATTGTAATTTTTATTTTAGGCTTAGAAATGGTTTTAGGATTAGAATTCTTTAAAAGTGAGGCTAATTTGAAATCTGGCAATGTAGTACCTATTGCATTTCCAATTATTGCAGGGTCGGGCACGCTCACTACCATTATGTCTTTAAAAGCCAACTTTCATGCCTATAATATTTTATTGGGTATTGGGGTCAACTTAGTGGTTATCTTCATTGTACTTCGTTCGCTCAATTTCTTGGAGCGTTTATTAGGACCCTCTGGAATTTTAGTAGTAAGAAAATTCTTTGGCGTTATTTTATTAGCAATTAGTGTTAAAATATTCAAGACTAATTTATTCCTTTAATCTGCTATTCGCCATTAAAATCCTTTACTTTTGCAGCTTATGAGCGTGTTTACAACAAAAGCAAATGTGGTAATTACTTGTCACAAAAGAATTGTACCGTATTTAGAGCAAGAAGTAATAAATCTTGGTTTCGAAATTGAAGAGCGATTTGTAACCGGAGTTAAGTTGTTTATTACCTTAAACGACTGCATTAAATTAAATTTAAATCTTAGATGCGCTAGTCAGGTTTTATATAGCCTTCATGCTTTTAAAGCTATCGATGCTAATCAAATTTACAACGAATTAGTGCAAATGCCTTGGGAAGAAATTATTCCAAATCCAGGTTATTTCTCCGTTACGAGCAATGTAAGTAATGAAAGTATCAATAATAGCATGTTTGCAAATCTTAGAGTTAAAGATGCTATTGTAGATCGACTTAGAGATATTCGTGAGGAACGACCAAAGACGGGTGCAGCTCTTACAGGAACGGTTATACACCTGCATTGGAAGGATGAATTTGCAGAAGTGTTTATAGATACCACCGGCGATTCAATTGCTCGCCATGGATATCGTAAAATACCTGGCTTAGCTCCAATGTTAGAAGGTTTAGCAGCCGCAACTATTTATGCTAGTCGATGGGATAAAAAAAGTCCTTTTATAAATCCTATGTGTGGCTCTGGTACCTTAGCTATTGAAGCTGCTTTAATGGCTACTAATAGAGTGCCGGGTTTGTACCGATCAAACTATGCATTTATGCATGTCTTGGGCTATGATGCTTCGGTATATGAAAAAGAACGCGCTATAATTGAAACACAAGTAATAGCAGCAAAAGTGCCCATTATTGCAAGTGATATAAGTAGTAAAGCAATAGAAAATGCTAAGTTAAATGCAATGGCTGCAGGAGTAGAGGATATGATCAGTTTTGCTGTTTGTGATTTTTACGATACGGTTGTTCCAGAAGCGGGCGCTGGCGTAATGATGGTAAATCCTGAGTATGGCGATCGCCTAGGCGAAGAAACGGAATTGGAAGCTACCTACGGCAGAATAGGGGATTTTATGAAGCAAAAATGTGGTGGCTATTGGGGTTATGTATTTACCGGCAATTTAGATTTAGCAAAGAAAATAGGATTAAAAGCGAAAAGAAGAATAGAGTTTTTTAATAGTACTATAGACTGCAGACTGCTAGAATATGAATTGTACTCGGGCACTCGAAGAATAGAGAAATAAAAAAGAGCGACTTATAAAGTCGCTCTTTTTTGTAGGGTAATTTGATTACCAAACTTGTGCGCGAGTATTTGGCGCTCGATAATTTTTAGTACCTGGTTGGATATTGAATGCTTTGTAGAAAGGTTCAAAATTGCTCAATGGCGCATTGCATCTCCATTCGTTAGGAGAGTGAGGATCGGTAATGATTCTTGAAACCATTTCCTCTGGTCGCGTATTTGCTCTCCATACTTGAGCCCAACTTAAGAAGAAGCGTTGGTCAGGCGTTAAGCCATCAATTGTTTTTCCTTCTTTATATTGCTGCGTTTGTTGAAATGCTTGGTAAGCAATGGTTACACCACCCAAATCAGCAAGGTTTTCGCCAATGGTCAACTCACCATTTACATGTACGGTATCTAAAACGGTAAATGTATTGAATTGGTCAATAACTACTTGCGCTTTTTTAGTGAATTGGGCAGCATCTTCTTCTGTCCACCAATCGTTTAAATTGCCATCCGCATCATATTGTCTACCTTGGTCGTCAAAACCATGCGTCATTTCATGGCCAATAACGCCACCAATTCCACCATAGTTAACGGCATCGTCTGCATCAAAATCAAAGAAAGGGTATTGTAAGATACCTGCAGGGAATACGATTTCATTAAATGCTGGATTATAATATGCATTAACCGTTGGAGGTGTCATGCCCCATTCTTTTTTATCTACAGGTTTGCCTAGTTTATCAATATTCATTTGGAATTCTAAGGCACTTGCGTTCATAATATTCTGTGCATAGTTGTTAGATACAATTTCCAATTTGCTATAGTCTTTCCATGCGTCTGGATAGCCTATTTTCTTTAAAAAAGTATTTAATTTGGTTAGTGCTTTTTTCTTGGTTACATCGCTCATCCAATCTAAATGTTGAATACGATCGGCATAGGTAACTTGTAAATTATTAACCAATGCTAACATGCGACTTTTTGCTTCAGGTTTGAAGTTTTTACTAACATATTCTTGTCCTAATAACTCGCCAATATTACCATCTACCATAGATAAAACTCTTTTCCATCTTGGTTTTTGTTGTTGTTGACCTCTTACAGCTTTGCCATAAAATTCAAAACTAGCTTGGTTATAAGGGCTGCTTAAGAAAGATGCCATACTATTTACTAAATGAAACTGTAGGTAATTTCTCCATGCATCTAAATTTTGAGAATGCAACATTTCGCTCCATTTTGCAAAATAATTAGGTTGTGCTATAATGAAACTATCTGCGTTTTTAATACCTAAGTAATTTAATAAACGAGTGCTTTCTAACATAGGCATAGCGGCATAAGCGCTTTTTTCATTGTATTTATTATATAATTTGTATGGGTCTCTCATTTCTACACGAGTCATGTGAGAACCGGCTAAGATGCTTTCTAATTCAATAACTGTTTTTGTCATTTCAGCTACTCTTTCCTTATAGCCTAATAAGGTAAATATGGTTTCTACATATTTGGTATAAGCATCTTTAATTTTTAGTGTGCGGGCATCTGTTTTAAAATAATAATCACGGTCTGGCATACCTAAACCAGCTTGTCCAAATTGACAAATTTGTTGCGTAACATTTTTATCGTCTGGTGATATATAGAATCCAAATACAGGGCTTAAACCAATGGTGTGTTCATAACAGATTTCTTTTAGTAAATCGTCTGCATTTTGGATGCGTGCAATACGCATAAAATGGCTTTTTAAAGGCTCTATGCCCGCTTTTTCGATAGTGATGGTATCCATACCACTTTTATAGAAGTCGCCAATCTTTTGTTGGTTGCTACCTTTTTTAGCGTTTGCTTTAGCTGCATTTTCTAAAAGATCGTGAAGGGCTTTGTAGTTGTTTTCTTGCAATTCATTAAAGCTTCCCCAACGAGTTTCTGTAGCTGGTATTGGGTTGTTTTTAAGCCAAGTGCCATTGGCATAAAAGAAAAAATTATCACCTGGGTTTACAGAAAGATCCATATTTGCAGGATCTAACAATTTTCTTTTAGCAGAAAGTTTTGTTTTTGGAGTAGGCGTTTTGCTTTGAGACCAACTCGTATTTGGAATACATAAGCTTACGGTAGCCGCCATTAAAAAGAGTTTTCTAATATTCATAGATTGGTTTTTAGGTTAACAAATGTAGGTATTTAGAACTAATTTCAGGTTGTTTTAATCGCTATTTATAGGGAAAACATGCATCAAACTTGGGAAAAGAAATTTTTTATGCGTGTCCACTTGTTCACATACATAACGTGTTCTTCTTTTTTCTAATATTTTATAAGTATGTCCATCAGTTGATTTAAATAGACTATTGGTCGGTAGTTCCTCTACTAAGCTGTAATTTTCGTCTTTCTGATCAAATGCTAATAAGGCTCTAAATAAGTGAGGATCACTACAAGAACTTGCTCCCGGATTTTTAATATATTTAATTAAGGCTTTTTCTACGCTTGTAGGGAATATGTTTTTGCCCATGAGCGGTGATAGTAAATTTGAAAAAAAAGACTTCCATTCTTTTCCATGCGGGGATACTTTATGCTGATGATGAACAAAAGTTATTAGATGTGCAATTTCATGCAATAGGGTTATTAAAAAACTATATTTATTTAAGGTCCCGTTGATGCTTATTCTATGGAAGGGTTTTTCGGGTGTAGGATTTCGGTAATCGCCTAATACCTGTTTACGATCTTTGGTTATCGTTAAATGGATCGTGTATTGTTCTATAAAAGGAACAATATATGTGTAGGTGTTTTGGGGTAGGAAATTTTGCAAAACATCAAAAGATGCTTGTTTTTTTCGCATATGCTTTATTTTTTTCGCTTATTCATGTTTGACAACATGGTGCCGTCTAGCATCGTGTAGAAAAAGTACAAGCCTAAAAGCGAAAATACGGTTGGTTTATGAAGTCCTTGTTTATTTAATAAAACATAAAGTAAAATAGATATAGAGCAAATGACAATTTTCAAAAGCGAGCTTGCATAAACTCCATTTACAAAGCCTTGAGCGCTTTTCCCTTCACTAGTTTTTATCATTCTAAGACTCAATAAGGAAAGTCCAAATAAGATGATGTTGCCTATCCAAAGTGCTTTTGCATCGAATAAAGGAAACTTGCCGTGTATAAAAAAGATAGCTATAGCAATAGCTGCTGCTACTAATAAATGACTTAAGACAAATATTTTTTTCATGTTATTTTTTATTGTTGAGTGATTTAATAAGCGAATAAAAACAATAGCTCAAGGCTAATAGGGGTAAAATTATAATAAAAATAGGCTTGCAGTGCCAACGCTGATCAAGTTGTATGCCGCCCCATACGCCAATGCCTAAAAGAACAAACCATTGTATAGTGATGCTTGTATATTGTAAGATACTTGTTGGATTAAATTTATTTTCTGCCATGTCTTTTTTTTCTGTTAGCTGCTTTCACCCGAATATTAGCATCTTTTTTAATGGCTTCTGCATTGGGTAAAACATTTTTTTCAGGCAAGGCATCAATTTGCTTTGGCGTTAGCGCATTGGTGTCTAATGTAATAACGTCTTTGCCTTGTACTATTCTATTGAAATTATTAATAACCAATTGCTGGCTTTGTGTATAATCATTCAAAGAGTCTATTTGTTGCTTTAGGTGAATAAGCTCTTTTCTGCCTGCTCCACTTGCATAGCCGGGTATATAATACCGTAAAGGGGTGGTTATTACCAATAGATAGGTAAGCAAAACAGTGCCCACAAATAAAGAGCTAAAGAGAATATAAACGCTTTTTTTGGTAAGTTTAAAAGAGGCAACCTCCAACAAGGTTTCGTCATTTATAATAATAAGCCTATAAGGGTCTTTTGTGCCTTTAAATAGACTTGGTTTAGTATTGAATTTGAAGTGAAATGCCATAGAAATAAACTAGTTACAAAAGTAGGATACTTTTAGGTAAGTTTCTATTTTTTGTTATTATTGGGATTATATATGGGAAGAATGCTTAGTTTTTTTTATTTTTGATAGAATTAATATTCCTGTATACTTTTTTTACAGTTTTTACGTTACTTAAAGAACGTTTTATATTAAAAATCAAAGACTTGTTGAGGAAGATTCACTTTTTTTATTTAGTTATTTTATGCACATTTTCGATTTGTATTGAGCCAATTGCTGCTCAGTATAAAAAGCCATTGGATGTAAAGAAAACTAATGTCAGCAAGTTAGATAGTATTAAAAATCAACGCGCACTTACGATCAAATTACTAGATGCACAGCGCAAAAGGAGAACAGACAGCCTTGCTAAAATACAACGCTATAAATTAAGCAAACACTTTAAAGATAGCGTCAATAAAAAAAGACTTCAAAGGACAGATAGCATTAAGCAAGTTCGATTTGCTATTTTGGATGCTCAGAAGCAAGCTCGTTTAAGAAAATTAGACAGTATTAATTTATTAAGAAATCCTAATTATAAACCTCAAGCTAGGCCTTTACCTAATACTAAACAAGCCAATAATAAAATTAATTTACCTAAAAATAACAAACGTTATAATGACAGTCTCTTGCTGATGCAAACCAGCATTGGGAATAAGACAACTAAAAAAAGACTCAGTAAAGCAGATAGCTTACAAAATGTTAGAAAGTTATTATTAGCTGAAAAAGCAGCTCAAAGAAAAGCCCAAATGGATAGCATAGCTGCTGTTAGAAAACAAAGGGCAGATTCTATACTTCAAATCAAAAAGTCGAAAAATGAGCAGTTAGAGGAGGTGAAAAAAAGAAAAGAAAATGTAGCAAAGTCTAATGAGAAGAAAAGTGAAGAGAAATTTAAGTTAGCATTAGAATTAAAAATACAGAAGAAAAGAGAAGCCTTTTCAAATGAAAATATGTTGAAAAAAGGCTGGTATTTTCCAAGAAACTTTATTCAAAATTTATTCACCCGCTATAATTATTATTTTAACGCTCAGAAGAAAATTTCCGAGGCTAGTGCAAATATGGATAGGCAATGTGTTGATAAGTTTGACACACTCATTAATATATTCACCTATATGCCTAAAGATTCCTCGCTTTATGCTGCAGATATGGATTCTATTGTGCGTAAGGCTTCCTTGGGTTTGCAAATTCATGACCCAAGAACAAAGTGGGCTGATGATCTTTATTTTTTAATGGGCAAAGCATACTATTATAAAGGCGATTATGAAAACGCTATAGCCGCTTTTAGATATGCTATGTTGGTTCAAGATTTGTATCCAACAAATGGTAAGGCTACTATAAAGCAGTCTGGTGATAAATTATCAGTAGTAAAAAACAAAAAGAAAGGACCACTTGGATGGTTTGCGCATAAACCAATTAAAAATGATGCTATTCTTTGGTTGTGCAGAACCCTTGTCGATAATAAAAAATTCGGTGAAGCAGAGTCTGTGTTGGATTTATTAGAATCGGATAGGAAAACAGATCGATTCATGAAAGGCAAAGTGGCATTAGAGCATGCTTATTTGGCTATCAAAGATGAGGATTTTGTTTTAGCCTCAGACATGCTTGCAAAAGTAACGGCTACCAAAAAAATAGCTAAGAGCACTAAATTAAGAGCTTCTTTTCTACTTGGGCAATTATCGTTTTCACAACATGCTTACGACAAAGCTATTACTGCCTACTCAAAGACATTGGACTATCATCCAAATTTAGCAATGGATTTTGAAGCAAGAAAAGGAATTGCATTGTCTAAAGTGGCTTTTGGAAATGCAGATAGTAAAGCACTTTCTAGTTTGAAAGATATGTTACGCGATAATAAATATAGTAATTATCAAGATCAGGTATACTATATGTTAGGTAAATTATCTTTGCAAGTAGATACAAAAAATAATGCTATTACCTATTTTCAAAAGGGATTATATTTAAATAAAATAGCACCTGCTCAAAAAGCAATCTTATATGGGGCATTGGCAAATGTTTATTTCGATAATGGCAATTATAAAAATGCTAAAATAGCTTTTGATAGTTTAGATAAATATAAAACGAATGCTGCAAAGCATGCTGAAGTTGTGCTAGCCCTTAGTAGATCTAAAGTGATTGATGAAATTGTTATTCCAATTCGATCTATTAAAGAAAAAGATAGCTTATTACACTTGGCAAGTTTATCTGATAAGGAACAAAAGGCAATAGCTAAGAAAGCAATAAGACAACTAGAACGTCTTCAGGCAGATAGTGTCAATCAAAATAATACGGTATCGGTTTCTATCCCAACAGTTGTAACTAAAGAAACATCAACTTGGTATTTTGGTAATTCGAACCAAATACAATTAGGCGCTGCTGATTTTAAACGAAAATGGGGTAGTAGGCCTAATGTAGATCATTGGAGAAGGATTGCTAGTATAGGGCAGAATAACACAAATTTGCCCAGCGAACAGGAGACAAAAAAAGGGGTTGCAGACTCAAGTAAGCTAAATGAAAAGGGCTTGCCTAGTGAAGCCTATTTGCTTAGCATTTTACCTAAGACAAAAGTTGAACAGGAAAGGTTGTTGAATCAAATTCAAAAACACTATATCGATTTGGCAAATGCCTATTTAGATAATTTAGACGACCATAAGAATGCTTCCTTTACGCTGGATACCCTACTTAAGCGTTTTCCTAAAAGTATTTACAAGCCAGAAGCGCTTTATATGTATTATCGAATGGCTTTAAAACAAAACAATGTTCGATTGGCACAGAAAATGGTAACCCAGCTAAAAGATAGTTTCTCACAATCTAAATGGGCTATGTTGGTTAAGCCATCTGCAGAGCAAGATTGGAATATTCAAAATCAGAAGAAAATGCTGCAACAGTATGATGCAGTTTATGATCAGGTTAATGAGCGCAATTTTGATAGTGCAATAGTAGCAATAAATACGATCAACTTAGATAAATACGCTGACACCATGAAACAACGTATTTATTTATTGAAAGCAATAAGCTATGTGGGTTTGAATAAGTTTGTAGTTGCCGATAGTTTTTTCAAAAGTGTAAAACCCTTTATAAAAAACCAATCTTTATCTGATTGGGTTATAGCAGTAGAGCAACAGATAAACACCCATATAAAACAAGATACAGCATCAAAGCAAACACTATTATTAAAGAATAGTGCCAGCAATACATTCTCTATTGATACCAATGTAGTCTTCAATGTAATTATCTATACCACCATTAAAGAATCTCTTGCAAACGCCTTAAAAGCATCAATAAAATTATGGAATACAAATACCTTTAAATCTAGCACTTTAAAGGTAGAGGGTATTAACTTGGCCAATGGAGTTCGTATTATTTATGTAAGTGCATTTTCAAATTTATCGGGTTCAACGCAATATATTTCCAATCTTACTAATTCTATCTTAATGAAGCAAATTCCTGCTTCAGACTATTCCATGTATCCTATTTCTAATCTTAACTATTCTAAAATAACTAATCCAGATCTGTGGTTTTCCTATTTTGAATTCTGGAAATCAAATTTTTTGAAAAAATAATTGTAGTATCCTCCGTTGCTTGCTTATCATTTGCTCTTTCCTTTGCTTATATTTGTTATTATTAATTGTCCTCTTATTCTATGAATACAACTGTTACTCCATATAATTTAAATGAAGAAGAAGAAAAGAAACTAATTCTTCGAGAATATCGTGCTTTGTTAAGAGCGCTTAAAACACGTATTAAGCGAGGCGATAAATCCTTATTGAGAAGAGCATTTGAAATGGCTGTAGATGCACATATGGATATGAGAAGAAAATCGGGAGAGCCCTACATTTTACATCCAATTGCTGTAGCTCGCATAGTAGTAGAGGAAATAGGTTTAGGTATTCGATCAACAATATGTGCATTGTTACATGATGTAGTAGAAGATACGGAAATAAGTATAGAGGATATAGAGTCTGAATTTGGATCGCAGCTGGCCAAAATTATTGATGGCTTAACTAAGATTTCTAATGTGGTAGATTTAAAAGCAAACACCACCGTTCAAGCAGAAAATTTTAGAAAAATCTTATTGACCCTTGCAGAAGATCCACGGGTAATTTTAATTAAACTAGCTGATCGATTGCATAACATGCGCACCTTGGGAAGTATGAGCAGAGAAAAGCAATTGAAGATTGCTTCTGAAACTACTTATTTATATGCTCCATTAGCACATCGTTTAGGACTCTATGAAATTAAGACAGAACTAGAAGACTTAGCTTTAAAATATACCCAGCCAGATGTTTATGTGGAAATAGCAAGAGGCCTAAAAGAAACAAAAAGAGATCGAACACGTTATGTAAATGAATTTATAAAACCCATAAAAGAAGAATTAACATTAGCTAATTTAGATTTTGAAATTTATGGTCGACCAAAATCTATACATTCCATTTGGAATAAAATGCGCACTAAGCATGTGGCTTTTGAAGAAGTGTATGATTTGTTTGCCATTCGTATTATCATTAACTCTAATCCTGAAAAAGAAAAAGATGATTGTTGGAAGGTATATTCCTTAGTTACCAATTATTATACCCCGAGCCCCGATCGATTAAGAGATTGGATTAGCGTTCCTAAAAGTAATGGATATGAAGCCTTGCACACTACTGTAATGGGAAATGCAGGCAAATGGGTGGAGGTGCAAATTCGCTCTAAGCGTATGAATGATATTGCGGAAAAAGGCTTGGCGGCTCATTGGAAATATAAAGAAGGTACAGAACATCAAGCCCAAGAAAACAAATTAGATCAGTGGCTAGTCAATTTGCGAGATATTGTTAGTAATAATGATTCTGATTCGCTCGATTTCATTCAAGATTTCAAACTTGATTTGTTTACAGAAGAAATTTATGTTTATACTCCCAAAGGAGAAATGCGTGTATTGCCCAAAGGAGCTACTGCATTAGATTTCGCTTTTGATATTCATTCTGTTTTAGGAGCACGATGTATTGGTGCAAAAATAAATCATAAATTATTGCCACTAAGTCATGTGCTGAGCAGTGGCGATCAGATTGAAATTATTACTTCTTCAAAGCAAAAACCAAGTGAGGATTGGCTTGCTGTTGTTACAACAGCAAAAGCAAAAGCTCGAGTAAAGTATCATCTCAAAGAAGAAAAACGAGCAATAGGTAATAATGGTAAAGAAATATTACAACGTAAATTAGAACATTTATCTATTCCGATGAGTGCTCATAATATCAATGAGCTTTGTTTGTTTTATAAAAAAGAATCATCGTTAGATCTATTTTATAGTATTGCTGTTGGTGCTTTAGATTTGAGAGACTTAAAAGAGATTCCACATACAGCAGGGAAACTCCATACCCCTTTTAGGGATATTAAAAATGATATTAAAGGATTAACTCCAGAAGAAGTACTCACGTCTACCAATCCACCAAAAGGTACGGAGCTAATCATTTTCGGTGAGCATTCCGATAAGGTCTTGTATAAATTAGCGGCGTGTTGCCAGCCGATACCTGGAGATGACGTATTTGGATTTGTTACAGCTGGTGAAGGATTAAAAATACATAGGGCCGAATGTCCTAATGCCTCTCAATTATTGGCACATTATGGCCATAGGGTTATTAAAACTAAATGGGCGAAAAATAAAGAGATTACCTTCTTGGCTGGTATTCGCATTGTTGGATTAGATGATGTTGGAATTATCCAAAAAATCACCAATATTGTTTCTGGCGATTTAAAAATTAATATGTCTTCTATGAGTATTGACACTAAAGAAGGGTTGTTTGATGGAAGTATTAGAGTGTTTGTGCATGATAGAGAAGAACTAGATATATTGTGTGATCGGTTGTCTAGGATACAAGATATCCATACTGTTGAGCGTATAGAACAAAAAAACGATTAAGCTATGAGTTATATATTACTAGAAAAGAAATTAAAAGAAATTGCTGATATTCAATATGCTATTGCCGTTTTAAATTGGGATCAAGAAACCTATATGCCTATTAAAAGCAGTGCATCTAGATCAAGACAAATAGCAACTTTAGCAACGTTGGCGCATCAAAAATCTTGTGCTTTAGATTTAAAAAATTGTATTGATGCAGCCTTACAAGAAAATTTATCGGATGAGCAAAAAGCTAATGTAACGCTAGCTTTAAAAGATTATACTAAAGCGGTAGTATTACCCGAAGATTTTGTTAATCGATTGAGTATGCATACTAGTGAAGCTTATCATGCTTGGGTGGATGCAAGAGACCATGATGATTATAGTTTGTTTCAAGAGGCTTTGACTACCATGATTGAACTGAAACGAGAACAAGCTTCTTTTTATACAACAGCGCATCCTTATGATGCACTTTTAGATGAATATGAACCAGGTGCTACGGTAGCTCAGTTAGATCCTCTTTTTAAATCGATAAAAGAACAGCTTTTACCATTATTAAAAACGATTAAACAAGCGCAGCAAGTAGATAATTCAATTTTACATAACTATTATAAAGAAGAACAGCAGTGGAATTTTTCAATGCAAATTTTGCAACATATTGGATATGATTTTGAAGCAGGTCGACAAGATTTTGCAGAACATCCATTCACTACCTCGTTTTCTTCACAAGATGTAAGAATTACAACACGTGTAGATGAAAATGATTTTTCAAATTTATTGTGGAGTTCTATTCATGAGGCGGGTCATGCATTGTATGAGCAGGGCTTGCGCGATGATATGTATGGTATGCCTATAGGTAGCGCATGCTCTTTGTCTATTCATGAGTCACAATCCCGAATTTGGGAGAATAACATAGGTAGAGGTATGCACTTTTGGAAATATTGGTTTCCTATTTTGCAAAAGCAAGTAAATAGTTTCGCAAAAACTTCGTTGCAAGAATTTTATGCTGCAATAAATAAAGTTTCACCGTCTTTAATTAGAACCGAAGCAGATGAATTGACCTATCATTTCCATGTCATGATTCGATATGAATTGGAAAAGGGATTGATAGAAGGATCCCTACATCCTAAAGATCTTAAACAAGCATGGAACGATGCCTATCAAAATTACTTAGGCGTTTGTCCGCAAGATGATGTAACCGGTATTCTTCAAGACATTCATTGGAGTCATGGTAGTTTTGGTTATTTTCCTACATATACATTAGGGAGCTTATATGCTGCTCAATTTTATGCTTTTGCAAAACAAGCAATACCTAATTTAGAAAGTGATATTGAACATGGGCATACAAATGCCTTTTTAAATTGGTTACGCAATTCTATTCATGCTTTTGGTCGCCGTTATACTTCCGATGAATTATGTAAATTAGTAACGGGCTCTTCTTTAGATACCCAATATTTTTTCGACTATGCCCATAGTAAATATAAAGACATCTATAAGTTTTAATGACTACTAGCTTATTTAATACCGAATTGAGCTTGGAGGAAAAAATATTTCTTCAAGATAGTTATCAAAAGAATAAAAGAAGATTTATAAAGAATACACTATTTATTACTTGTGTTGCATTTCTAATTGCAATAAGTGCTTTGTTTAAATTTGATATGGATACAAAGCAGGTATACCTCAATTGGTTTGTTTTTGCTTGTGTGCAAATTGTTTTAATTACTATTATTGCAATTAGTGCGCTTATAGCATACTATATCAAAATCCATCCTATAAAAAAAGATTATTTGTGCAATTATAAATTAATTGAAGTGGTAACGATAACCAAGAAGGTGCATATGAAAGCTACCAATACTTTTCATTTTTATGTACTATCTGCATTTCGTTTGTCATTTGAAGTAGACCAAGATTTATTTGATCAATATGAAGTAGCCGATGAGCTTAATTTAGAATTAAGTTATTATTCTCATTTATTTTTGGGCTGTTATTAAAAAAGGCTACCAATTTGGTAGCCTTTTTATATTATCCATGTAATTCACTCAAATAGCGTTCGGCATCTAATGCGGCCATACAGCCACTTCCTGCAGCTGTTACTGCTTGTCGGTAGTTTTTATCTTGTACATCGCCACATGCAAAAATGCCAGGCATATTTGTTTTTGAGGTGCCCGGTGTAGTTAGAATATATCCGTGATCGTCTAATTCTAAAACATCTTTAAATAAATCTGAATTCGGTTGATGCCCAATAGCAACAAAAAATGCTTGTACTGGAATTATTGATTCTTGATTTGTTTTGTTATTTAATACACGCATATGGTCTACTTTATGCTCACCTAAAATCTCTAAGGTTTCAGTATTCCACAATACCTCTATGTTCTCTGTTTTTAATACACGATCTTGCATAACCTTACTAGCTCTCATCGTATCTTTTCTGATAAGCATCGTAACTTTATTACATATTTTAGATAAATATAAGGCTTCTTCGCATGCGGTATCGCCTGCACCAACTATAGCTACATCTTTTCCTTTAAAGAAAAATCCATCGCATACAGCACATGCCGAAACCCCATGGCCATTGAGGCGTTGCTCTGATTCTAAGCCCAACCATTTAGCTGAAGCTCCTGTTGCAATAATAATCACATCCGATTCAATGGTGTGTTCCTCATCGATAGTAGCAACATAAGGTCTTTTAGAGAAATCAATACTAGTTACCATGCCCCATCTGATATCTGCGCCCATGCGTTTTGCTTGAGCCTCAAAATCCATCATCATTTGTGGGCCCATAATGCCTTCTGGATAGCCAGGGTAGTTTTCTACTTCAGTTGTGATGGTTAATTGTCCACCGGGCTGAATGCCTTGGTATAAAATTGGGTTCAAATTTGCTCTAGAAGCATATATTGCTGCTGTATATCCTGCAGGGCCAGATCCTACTATAAGTACATTTGTTTTTTCGTTTGCCATGATTATTTAATTTGGATAAACAAAATACGATTTTTTATTTAACTACAATAATTGTTTTGAAACTAGTTCCATAACCTGCCCAAACGCCTAGGGCTCCATTGCTGATATTGGACATGATGGCTGATGGAGAAGAGAAAGGATTGCCTACAGAGTTGGTTGAAAACTCTAGGGTGTTCCAGAAATTATAGACTGCTTTTTCAATAGCACACCATTTTACTTGAACCGTATCGCCAATTATAAAATTAGAAAATTCCTTTGTTGAGGTATCATTGATCTTATCATAGCCTCTTTCTATACGCACATCAATACCATTTCCATTGATTACTTCATCGTTGTATACCGAGTTTCTACCCGTAAAAAAAGGTTCTTTATTTCGCTTAGTAAAATATCGTACAAAATTGCCCAAGGAATCAGGGTCTGTATAACGAGCAAATATATTCACCTCATTTGAGTCGGGTCCAGAAGTGTTTACTCTTTTTACTGCCCACATGGAGTCAAGACTTTTTACAAAAGGAATTTTTGTACTTGCCTCATAAACCTTTCCTAAATATTGAATTTTCAATTTATAAATTTGACCGGGTACGCCCACAAAACTACTGTCCTGAGGAGCTACTTGATAAGCGTTATTTAGTTCTATTAGCTGAATAGTTCTGTTTGCGTCACTTACTTCAACAATTGCACCCCTTGCAATACTATTCAATACCGTATTTAGATTTAGTGGATCGGTAACACCTATAGCGTTTGTTAAAAACACAATAGGGGTTTTTCCCGTTTCAATTTGGCCATCTACAACCAATTTCTTGGTTTCAGCATTGTTTAACTGAAAGGAAACTGTTTTTTCACAACTACTTAAAAAAAATAAGCAGATTAAAAGGTATGCGTAATTTTTATAAATAGTTGCCATCGTTGGTATAGAGTAAGGGTTTTAATTTATGATACAATTCAAAGTAATCGTAATATTTTTTTAATGAGCTCCAAAATTTTTGTTTAAATGGATCGTTTTTATATTCTACATACAAGTAACTCATCGCTGATTTATTGAAGCGAGTAGGGAAGATGTGAATAGGAATATTCTCTTGTCCATTTAACTTTGCCATTAAGCAGGTAACGTACAATTGAGAAATCAATACATCGGTCATGGGTATGCAACCAACAGTGACACAACCTCCATGTACATATATATTGCCCCCTAATTTTGGACTATTACTCATTGTTCTATCCACTAAATTGGGATAGCTAATAAGCATAGATAAGTAATATTCACTGTGTGGGTTGAATTGATCTATATAATAAAAGCCTTCTGGTACTTGTCTATCTCCTTCATATTGCTTTGGACCTAACAATCCTGACAATGCGCACACTCTATATGTTTTTACTAATTTATATTCTTCTGTATTGGTGTCTCTAGCCCATAATTCCAATTCGTTTTGGTATTTAAAAGAGCGCAGATAAATATCTTTGGGTGGAAACTTTAAGTTCTTCTTAGTGAAATACTTTTTTATAGTGTCTTGGTAGGTATTCATTGCTTGCTGAACCCTTGGTTGTGACAACTGACTAGCTTTAAACGCTTCGATATTCGTTTGTGCTACAATTGTTTCTGCAAAGACTATATAAAAACATACTAATAATAAGTATCGAAAATTCATTATGGATTTTTTTAGCTTAACAAAGGTAGGGAAGCTAGGCGGATTTTATTTTATTAAATCGTGAAAGAAAACAAAAAAAGGTGCCATTTGGCACCTTTTCTATTTTTTGATTTTTATTTATAAATTCCCTCTACTTGCTTGTTCGCGTTCAATAGATTCGAACAAGGCTTTAAAGTTGCCTGCGCCAAAGCTTTTAGCCCCTTTTCGTTGAATGATTTCATAGAATAAGGTAGGTCTATCTTCAACAGGCTTGGTGAAAATCTGTAATAAGTAACCTTCTTCATCTCTATCTACTAGAATTTTCAATTCTCTTAAGGGTTCTATTGATTCGTCAATCTTCCCTACACGGTCCAATAAATCATCGTAATAAGCATTAGGGGTGTCTAAAAATTCTACTCCACGAGCTTTTAATGCTTTTACGGTTGCAATGATATCACTAGTAGCGATAGCAATATGCTGAACACCTTCGCCTTCGTAAAAGTTGATATATTCTTCAATTTGTGATTTTTTCTTTCCTTCTGCAGGTTCATTAATTGGAAATTTTACAAAGCCATTTCCATTGCTCATTACTTTACTCATTAAAGCCGAATATTCGGTAGTAATTTGCTTGTCGTCAAAGGATAAAATGTTAGTAAAGCCCATTACGTCCTCATACCATTTCACCGTATCATTCATTCTGTTCCAACCTACATTACCCACACAATGGTCTACGTATAAAAGACCCACATCAGATGGGTTATAAGCACTTTCCCATTGTTTGAATCCTGGCATAAATATACCCTTGTAATTTTTTCTTTCTACAAACAAATGAACGGTTTCGCCGTAGGTATAAATACCAGAAATTTTCACTTCACCATTTTCATCTTGCAACGTATAGGGTGCTACATATGATTTTGCTCCTCTTTTAGTGGTCTCTTCATAACTTTTGTAAGCATCATCTACAGCTAATGCTAATATTTTTACACCATCGCCATGCACTTTAACATGTTCTGCAATTTCGTGTTGACTATTCAATGCCGTAGTCAGCATTAAACGAACTTTTCCTTGTTGCAAAACATAGGATACTCTGTCTTTTAAGCCTGTTTCTGGGCCCGCATAAGCAAGAGATTGGTATCCAAATGCTGTTTTATAATAATGAGCAGCTTGTTTTGCATTGCCTACATAAAATTCAATATAATCAGTGCCATTCAAAGGTAAAAACTCGTTTCCTGGATTGTTTTGTAATTTTTCTGCTAAAGTAAGTGACATATAGTTTTGTTTATTTATTTAAGATTATAACCAGCTGTTTTTATAGCTTGAGTCTTCGATAGAGAGTGCCTCTTCGGTTAAATGTAAGGGGTGAAACGTATCTACCATTACGGCTAATTCTTTAGTTTCTGTTTTGCCAATGCTTTTTTCTACAGCTCCTGGGTGAGGGCCATGCGGAATACCCGCTGGATGTAACGTAAGCATCCCTCTTGTTACATGTTTGCGACTCATAAAATCTCCATCTACATAATACAATAACTCATCACTATCTATATTGCTATGATTATAGGGTGCTGGTATAGATTGTGGATGATAATCGTATAAGCGAGGAACAAAAGAACAGATTACAAAATTGTTGGCATCAAATTGTTGATGCACTGGCGGTGGCTGATGTATGCGACCAGTAATAGGTTCAAAATTATGAATCGATGTTTTGTAAGGATACTCACAACCGTCCCAGCCTACTACATCAAATGGATGATTTGCATAGGTCATGTCATACATGAAATTTTTCTTTTTTACATGAATATGAAATGCTCCTTTTTGATCGATGGCCTCTTCAAATTGAGGTTTGATGATATCGCGCTCGCAATAGGGTGCATGCTCAAGTAATTGACCATATTTGCTTAAGTAGCGTTTTGGAAACGTAATTGGACTATGACTTTCTACTATAAATAATCGATTGTCAGATGTATCAAATTCCATTTGATAGATAGTACCTCTTGGGAGTACAATATAATCGCCATATTCAAAAGGAATAGATCCGTATTGTGTTTTTACCTTTCCAGTGCCTTCATGAATAAAAATTACTTCATCTGAATCGGCATTTTTATAAAAGAAATCAGCTTTTAATTCGGTAGGTGCAGCCAATACAATATGACAGTCGTTATTGAACAAAATAGTTTTGCGCGCACTAAGGTAATTACCTTCTTTTTTTACATTAAAGCCTTCTAGGCATCTTGGTGTTATATTATTCTTAGTTGCTGCTTTGGGACTAACATCAACAGGCTCAGAGATATCAACAATTAAGGTAGGCGGGTGAATATGATATAATAGGGTGTAATTAGATGAAAAGCCTTCTGTGCTAAATAATTGCTCAGAATATAGTTTACCTTCTGCATCTCTAAATTGGATATGTCGTTTGTTAG
The DNA here is from genome assembly GCA_945872085.1 of Chitinophaga pinensis. GTDB lineage: Bacteria > Bacteroidota > Bacteroidia > Chitinophagales > Chitinophagaceae > CAIWHF01. The sequence continues at coordinate 19,203 of CAMBYG010000006.1, forward strand.
GAATCTTACCTAAGGTATAATAATGTGGCATATTAAATTTTTAGTAAGGTAAAGTTAGGTGCTTTTAAATGAAAATTATACCGAAAAAGTACTAAAATGACAGAAATTATAGTGCTTATTGATTATTGTCATATTTGGCTCAATAATACTTGAATTATGCCTATAATAAAACCTAATACACCACCAATAATTTCTACAAATTTGAATTCTTTCTGCATAATTCCTACAAGAATCGATTCTAATTTGTCAGAAGAAAACTGTGCTACTTTATCGGATACCATTTTTTGTATGCTGATTTTCTTTTCTAAAGAAGTCATCATCTGATTGGCAATTTGAGGATACATTTCAATGATTTCATCCATCAACGTGCTTTTCATTTCAGCAATTAATTGCTTACTAATAAACATACTAATGATTGGCATTTTTTGAGGCAATTTCTCATTAAGAAAATGATCTATATGCACTTCAATCATAGGTTTTATTTCATAAACAGCATCTTCACTATTAAGGCTGCTCACAATTTCTTTAATATTCACTAAATCATTGGCTACTATTTGTCCGAGTTTTTCAGCAAATTGAGCTTGTCGTTTAGGGAAAATACCTTGAAAGGTAATACCTAAAATTCGCTTAGGTTGCTTGGGATGAAAGAGCATTTTGATAGCAATCCAATTGGTAAACCAACCAATAAAGGCTGCTATTAAGGGCAGTAAAATAATGGATAACAGCGACATCTTTTTTATTAATAACGTTTATTTAAAACATTTTCTAGGTATTGGCCATAACCACTTTTTTTGTATTTATTGGCTAATGCCAGCATTTGAGTATCATTGATCCAGCCGTTTCTGTAGGCAATTTCTTCTATGCAACCTACTTTTAACCCTTGGCGTTTTTCGAGCACTTCAATAAACTGACCCGCTTCCATCAAAGAATCAAAAGTTCCGGTATCCAACCAAGCGGTACCTCTATCCAATACACCTACCTCTAGTTTTCCTTGCTCTAAATAGACTCTATTTAAATCGGTAATTTCGAGCTCACCTCTTGGTGATGGCTTAATTGCTTTCGCAATTTTCACTACCGAATTATCGTAAAAATATAAACCCGGTACAGCATAATTAGATTTAGGTTGTGTTGGCTTTTCTTCAATACTTTTTACGCTGTGATTTTCGTCAAATTCAACAACTCCATAGCGCTCTGGATCATGCACGTGATATGCAAAAACTACAGCGCCATCAGGATTTACTTTTTTCTTAAGCAAAGTGCCCATGCCTGAGCCATAGAAAATATTATCTCCTAAAACTAAGGCTACCGCATCGTCTCCTATAAATTCTTCTCCCAAAATAAAAGCTTGCGCTAAGCCATCCGGACTTGGTTGCACTACATATTCAAATCTGCAGCCCAATTGAGCACCATCGCCTAGGAGCTTTTTAAATCCTGCTTGATCGTCTGGAGTAGTAATAATTAAGATCTCTTTTATGCCCGCTAGCATAAGGGTAGAAAGCGGATAATAAATCATGGGCTTGTCATAAACGGGCATTAGCTGTTTACTTACGGCAATGGTTAAAGGATGTAAGCGTGTGCCAGATCCTCCGGCTAATATAATTCCTTTCATAAATTTATTTTGAATATTGTTGTTCGTAATAACTTTGGTACTGACCGCTGGTAACATTATTCAACCAGTTTTCGTTTTCTAAATACCAATCTATAGTTATAGATAAGCCTTCTTCGAAGGTTACTGAAGGTTCCCAACCGAGTTCATTTTTAATTTTAGTAGCATCAATTGCATAACGGCGGTCATGCCCCGGTCGGTCTTTGATGTAGGTAATGAGTTGCGCAGAGGTTCCTGTAGCTCTTCCTAATTTCTGATCCATTTGTGTGCATAATAAATGAATGAGTTCAATATTTTGCCATTCATTAAAGCCACCAATATTGTACGTTTCGCCATCCTTACCCGAATGGAAAACGGTATCAATAGCGCGCGCATGATCTACAACATATAACCAATCGCGTGTATATTTTCCGTCGCCATAAACGGGCAAACTTTTATTGTTTTTAATATTGTGAATAAACAATGGAATCAATTTTTCTGGAAATTGATTTTGACCATAATTGTTTGAGCAATTAGTAATTACAAAAGGCATATGGTAGGTATTGCCATAAGCTCTTACTAAATGATCAGATGCTGCTTTAGATGCAGAGTAGGGCGATTGTGGATCGTAAGGGGTAGTTTCTAAAAAGAAACCCGTTTCGCCCAATGAGCCATACACTTCATCCGTAGATACATGATAGAAACGTTTATTGGTGTAATCGTTTTTCCAAAGCGATTTGGCTGCATTTAATAAATTGGCCGTTCCCATTACATTGGTTTGTATAAATGCATTAGGATCAGTGATAGAACGGTCTACATGGCTTTCTGCAGCTAAGTGAATTACGGCATCGAAAGCATGTTGTTCAAACAAGGAACTCATTTGTTGCGCATCATTAATATCGGCCTTAAGAAAGGTGTAATTAGGTGCGTCTTGTATGTCTTTCAAATTTTCAAGGTTGCCAGCATATGTCAAGCAATCTAAATTGAATATTTGATAGTTAGGATATTTGTTTACAAATAAACGAACAACATGTGAGCCAATAAAACCAGCTCCGCCAGTGATTACAATTTTTTTTGACATAGTATTTATTTAAAAAAACAAAGACCAACTTAATGGTCTTATGTTGTTATTTATTTTAATTCGAAAGATTCAATAAACTTAGTGGTAAAGTTACCCTTTCTAAAGTCTTCATTTTTCATGAGTTGAATATGAAACGGAATGGTTGTTTTTACCCCTTCAATGATATACTCGCTCAATGCTCGTTCCATAGTTTGTATTGCTTCTTCACGCGTTTGCGCAATAGTGATAATTTTTGCAATCATGGAATCATAATACGGAGGAATGGTATAACCTGCATAAATATGCGAGTCGATACGAACGCCATGTCCACCTGGTGTATGTAAAACGGTAATTTTACCAGGACTTGGTCTGAAGTCGTTATAAGGATCTTCTGCATTGATACGGCATTCAATGGCATGCATTGTTGGTTCGTAGTTTTTACCAGAGATTTCGATACCAGCAGCAATTTTAATTTGCTCTTTTACCAAATCATAGCTGATAACTTCTTCCGTTACACCATGCTCTACTTGAATACGGGTATTCATTTCCATGAAATAGAAATTGCGGTGTTTGTCTACCAAGAACTCCACCGTTCCTACGCTTTCATAGTTTATAGCTTTAGCAGCTTTTACAGCAGCTTCACCCATTTTCTTTCTTAAATCATCGGTCATAAAAGGAGAAGGTGCTTCTTCTACTAATTTCTGATGACGACGTTGAATAGAGCAATCGCGCTCACTCAAATGACAAGCATTTCCATGTTGGTCGCCTGCAATTTGTATTTCGATATGGCGAGGTTCTTCAACAAACTTCTCCATATAAATACCGTCATTTTTAAAAGATGCAGCTGCTTCTTGTTTTGCTGTTTCGTAAGCTTTTTGAATTTCACCTTCTTCCCACACTACACGCATACCTTTACCTCCACCACCAGCAGTTGCTTTCAAAATTACGGGGTAGCCCATTTTGTTAGCAAGAGTTTTAGCTTCTTCTATACTTTCTAATAAGCCTTCTGAACCAGGAATACAAGGTACACCTGCCGCAATCATCGTTTCTTTAGCGGTGATTTTATCACCCATTTTACGAATCATATCTGGTGTTGGCCCGATAAATTTAATATTATAGGTTGCGCAAATTTCAGCAAAATGAGCATTTTCAGCCAAGAAGCCATAACCTGGGTGTATAGCATCAGCATTGGTAATCTCCGCTGCCGCCATAATGTGCGGTATATTTAAATAAGACTCGCTACTTTGAGGTTTGCCTATACAAACCGCTTCGTCTGCAAATTTAACATGCAAGGAATCTTTATCTGCAGTAGAATATACAGCTACCGTTTTGATACCCATTTCTCTGCAAGTACGTATGATGCGAAGAGCAATTTCTCCTCTATTCGCAATTAGAATTTTCTTAAACATGAAGTTCGTTTAATGAATTAAATAATAATAAAACCAGCTTATGCAGGTTCTACAATAAATAAAGCTTGATCGTATTCTACTGGAGATGCATCATCTACCAATACTTTTACGATTCTTCCGCTTACTTCACTTTCAATTTCATTAAATAATTTCATCGCTTCTATGATACAAACTACTTGTCCAGCTTTAATTTCATCTCCTACATTTACAAACGGAGCTTTATCTGGACCAGCACTTCTGTAGAACGTGCCAATCATTGGTGATTTTACCGTAATTTGATTGGTGCTTGCTGCTGCTGGCGCTGGACTTGCAGGTGCTGCTGGAGCAGCTGCAGGTGCAGCGGCTGGCATTGCAGGTGCTGCAACTGGCATAGCAGTAGGTGCCGCCATTATATATTGTGGCTCAGCACTTGTTTGCTCTTGCTTGATGGTGATTTTAAAATCTTTTTCTTCTATTGATAGCTCGCTTATATTTGATTTGTTAATCGTTTTAATAAGCTCTTGTATTTGTTTGTATTCCATAAAATTATAGTTTGAAAGGGTTTATGATTTTACACGCTCCATATAAGCGCCAGTTTTTGAATCTATACGGATAAGTTCGCCTTCGTTTACAAATAAAGGTACCATAACAGTAGCTCCCGTTTCAACGGTTGCTGGTTTTAACGTACGCGTAGCGGTATCGCCTTTTACACCTGGTTCTGAGTAAGTTACTTGCAATACAATATTAGCTGGCAACTCAACACTCATAGGTGTTTCCGTTTCTGTATTGACCATTACAAAACACTCTTGACCATCCTTATATAAACCTGGATTGTCAATCATGTGCTCTGCTAAAGAAATTTGCTCATAAGATTCCGTATCCATCAAATTAAAACCACTATCGTCTTTGTATAGAAATTGATAAGGTCTTTTCTCTACACGCACAGGGTAAATGTTCTCACCAGAGTTCCATGTATGTTCAATACTTCTAGTGTTGTCTACACCTTTTAATTTAGCCCAAACTTTTGCTGCTGAACGAGCTGTTTTATTTTGACCAAATTCAATTACCGAATAAAGGCTATTGTCTAGTTTTAAAATGATACCATTTCTTATGTCTGCGGTTGTTGCCATAGTAATTTAAGTTTAAAATTTTGCGTCTGCAAATGTAAGGATTAAGTTCAATTTATGCATAATTTAGGCTCATTTTTGTCGATTTTTGCTACTTTCTGATCCGTTTTCTGCTTTTTTTGATTTTTTTTACCTTTTTCTACTGGAATATGTTCAAATAAAAAACCGTTTAATCAGACAACTAATTAAACGGTTTTAAGAATTTAATATATAAGTTTTAAGCTACCACTTCGCCCTCTAAATCGTAATCGTAAGCCTTGTCGATTTTTACATTAACAAATTCACCAATTTTAAGTGCTTTGTTGGAATTAATAATAACTTCATTATCCACTTCAACACTATCAAATTCAGTTCTTCCAATATATCGGCCAGCCTCTTTACGGTCAATTAGCACTTTATAGGTATGCCCAATACGATCTTGATTTTTTTCAAAAGAGATTTCTTGCTGAAATTCTATGATTTCTTGTGCTCTAGCTTCTTTTTCCTCACTGGTTAATGTATCTGCAAGTTCGTAAGCACTGGTGTTTTCTTCGTGTGAATAGGTAAATATGCCCACTCTGTCGAGTCTTGTTTTGGATAAAAAAGCTTTTACAGCATCTACATCGGCTCGTGTTTCACCCGGAAAACCTGCAATTAGGGAGGTGCGAATACAAATTTCAGGTATGCGATCGCGGATCGTATCTATAAGTTCATAAATCTCCTGACTCGTTATCTGGCGCTTCATCGCTTTCAACATAGGATCGGAAATGTGTTGCAAGGGCATATCCAAATAATTACAAATATTGGAGCGTTCCTTCATTACATCTAAGATATCCAATGGGAATTTGGAAGGGTAGGCATAATGCAATCGTATCCAATGCAAACCTTCTATATCAGATAAGTATTTTAATAAATCCGATAAGGCTCTTTTTTTATAGATGTCTAATCCATAATAGGTAAGCTCTTGTGCAATGAGCATAATTTCCTTTACACCCATAGAAACTAATTTCTTAGCTTCCGCTACAATTTCTTCTATGGTTTTAGAAACGTGGTTGCCTCGCATTAATGGGATAGCACAAAACGAACAAGTTCTATTGCAACCCTCTGCTATTTTTAAATAGGCATAATGCTTAGGCGTGCTCAATAAGCGTTCGCCTACTAATTCTTGTTTATAATCAACATTGAATTGATTAAGAATTTGAGGTAATTCTAAGGTGCCAAACCAAGCATCTACCTCGGGTATTTCTAACGATAAATCCGAACGATAGCGTTCGCTTAAGCAACCGGTAACAAATACTTTATCTAATTTACCTCTGCGTTTCAATTCTACTTGATCGAGAATGGTATTGATACTTTCTTCTTTGGCTTTATCTATAAAACCACAAGTATTTACAACCACTATATTGTGGTCTAATTTTTTATTTTCATGCACTACGTCAATGGCATTGGCATGCAGCTGGCCACTAAGCACTTCACTATCCACTAGGTTTTTTGAACAGCCTAGGGTAATGATATTAACTTTATTGGGCTTTATAGATTTGTTTTTCAATTTGAAATCGTTTATTTTTTTCTAAAGAAAATTCGAATTGGAACGCCATTGAAATCGAAATGACTACGAATTTTATTTTCTAAAAATTTCTTATAGGCATCTTTAATTGCATCTGGATGATTGGCAAAAAATACAAATGTTGGAAATGCCGTTGGTAATTGCGTTGCAAATTTAATTTTTACAGCATGCCCTCTCGACATAGGAGGAGGGTAGTATTGTATTTCTTTTAGCATAGCATCGTTTAAAGCACTTGTTTTAATGCGTCTATTTCTTGCATCAAATACTTGCAGGGCTTTTTCTATACCTTGAAAAATACGTTGTTTTTCTGTAGCGGAAATGAAAATTACGGGCACATCGTTGAACGGTGCAATACGTTGTTTGATCATGGCTTCATAATCTCTCGCGGTATTGGTTTCTTTTTCAACAAGATCCCATTTATTCATCATAATTACAATGCCTTTACCTTTTCGAGCAGCCAAACTAAAGATGCTGATATCTTGAGCCGTAATGCCTTTTTCAGCATCGATGATCATCATACAGATATCGGCTTCATCCATGGCTTTGATGGCACGGATAACAGAATAGAATTCTAAATCTTCATGAACATTTTTCTTCTTTCTTAAGCCGGCGGTATCGATAAGAATAAATTCTTTACCAAATAACTTATACTGTGTATGAATACTATCGCGGGTAGTACCAGGTATATTGGATACAATGGTTCTGTCCTGACCAATCAAGGCATTTAACAAGGTAGATTTACCAGCGTTAGGCTGACCAATGATAGCAATTTTGGGTAAGCCTATTTGCGCTCTTGGTGCTTTATCGTAAGAGGCACCTTCTTCTTCTTGCTCATCAATTTCCCAATCTTCTTCAATTAAATCCGCTTCCTCTTCGTATAAGGTTTCGTTTAAGTCATCGAAATTTTGCCCTTCAAGCCATTCTTCCCCTTCACGCATTCCTTCTTCCACCATAGCATTCCAATCTTCTCGTTGTTCTTCAATTGCTGCTTCTTCCATTGGAATATACTTCGTGATTTCATCTAACAAATCACCCGTTCCGCTACCAGATATTGAAGAAATAAAGAAGGTTTGATCAAAGCCCAAAGCATAAAACTCCGTAGCTTCTAAAGCACGTTCCGAATTATCTACTTTATTAACGGCTAATAAAACGGGCTTCGTAGAGCGTCTTAGCAAGATGGTCATATCTTCGTCTTGACCAGTAATGCCGGTTGCGGTATCGCATACAAACAAGACTAGGTTGGCTTCTTCTAGGGCAATATGTACTTGTTTTTTAATCTCTTTTTCAAATACATCATCTGTTTTAGCCACAAAACCGCCGGTATCAATGACATTAAATTTTCTACCATTCCATTCGCAAACTCCATATTGGCGATCGCGCGTAACCCCGGAGATATTATCTACGATGGCTTTTCTTTGTTCTATAAGACGATTGAATAAGGTCGATTTCCCTACGTTTGGGCGACCAACAATCGCTACTGTAAATCCTGACATACACGTTATTGAAATGCAAAGATAGCGTATTTTATGCTGTTTTGTGGTATAATCCAACTGCAAGTAAGAGCCAGGTATAAATTTATTTTAAACTACAATTGGATTTAATTAGATTTGTGTTCCTAAAAATCAAATATTTAATATGAAGCATTTACTTCTTTGCGTTGCATTTAGTTTGTTTGGACTACAATCATTTGCAGCAGTTGGCGACACCACCTTTGTTCAAGGTAACATCGTAAACTTGAACTACTACAACAATTTTGATAGTACTATCGTATTTCCTAATGGTACTAAATCGTATCAGAAGATTATTATGATCTTCACATTAGGTAAATATGTTTGTCCTAATAATCCACAATATTGTGCTGATTGGGATTATACGGTACAGAATTATTTGATGACCAAAACAGGGGATACAATTGAGTTGGGCCGATTGATTACTCCATACGCCAATACTTCTTATGCTCGCTTTCCACTGACTTGGAAACAACGTTACACTTTTGATGTTACGGATATGTATCCATTATTAAAAGACTCTGCTAAAGTACGTATTCACTATTCGGGTTATTCGGGTGGCTTTACCGCTAATATTACCTTTGCTTTTATAGAAGGTACGCCTCCTCGTAATGTATTAGGCATTAATAAGTTATGGAATAAGAGTGTGCCTTTTGGCAATGCTAATAATCCAATAACGAATACTATTGCCCCTGTCTCTATTACACCACCTGCAGGAACGGTTTCTTCTGCAATGAAATTTATAATTAGTGGTCATGGATCTGATGCTAATGGGTGTTCCGAATTTTGTTCAAAATATTATGATGTTCTCGTGGATGGAAATGCTATAGCGCATAAAGATATTTGGAGAGCCAATTGTGGTTTAAATCATTTGTATCCACAATCGGGTACTTGGATTTATGATAGAGGTAATTGGTGCCCTGGTGATAAAGTATTTGAATCTTATTTTCCGCTTACGGGATTAACGGCAGGAGTTGCAAAACCGGTAGATGTAGAATTTGAAAATTATCAAATTGCCAGCCCATCGGCTTCATATACCATTTCTGGATTTGCCTATCATTATGGCGCTTTTAATAATGCATTAGATGCGTCTTTAGAAGAAATTATAGCACCAAGCAATCAGGAGATTAATTACAGAGAAAATCATAGAGTAGGTACACCTGTTATTCGCGTTCGTAATATTGGCGGTTCAACTATTACTTCCATTAAATTTGAGTATAAAGTAATTGGTGCAAGCACAGGTTTATACACTTATATTTGGAATGGTACCTTAGCGCCTTTAGCAGATACGGTTATAGAATTACCAGAAAATTATGATTTAAGAACAGCTCCAACGGGCACTAATGCTTTCCAAGTAAGTATAGTAAAAGTTAACAATACCGACGATGCTAACCTTACCAATAATAGTTTGAAAGTCGATTTCACTGCAGCACCCGTTTGGGAAAATCAGATTGTAGTTAAATTTAAAACTAATACTGCAATAGAAACATCCTATACAATTAAAAATGCAGCTGGCGTAATTGTAGCACAAAGAAATGCTGCAAATTTGGCGGCGAACACGCTTTATACAGATACGGTTAATTTACCACCAAGTTGGTATGTATTAGAAGTGAATGATGATGGTTGTGATGGTCTGAAATTCTGGGCAAACGCTGCTCAAGGAACGGGCTATATTCAAATATTTAGAACCTCTATTCCAATTCAATATTCCTTGAAAAACTATTTCTCTGGTGACTTTGGATGTGGCTTTAAACAATATTTCTCTACGGCTTGGCCAGCTCAAATTCCTGCAGTGATTAATGAGACTATATTTATGGAAGCCGTGCCCAATCCTGCTAGTCAGTTAGTGGAATTAAGCTTTAGTAATATCAATAAAATTGAAGGGCATATTATGGTGATTAATGCAATGGGTATGATTGTAGCCAAACAAGCCATTTCTAATTCTAAACTTAGTATTTCTGTTGCAGAACTTGCAAATGGTGTGTATGAACTAATATATGTAAATGATCAATTAGGAACTACAGCGAAAACAAAACTTGTTGTAAATCACTAATCTATATTTAATTTTAATCGTAAAGCCTGCTTTTGCAGGCTTTACTTTTTTATACCTATTCTATTTGCTGTAATAATTGTAATTTTGATTTTATGAACCCTCGTATTGAAAAACTATTGAATTATTTAAAGGAAACACCTCAAGATGCTTTTTTAAATCATGCTTTGGGTTTGGAATACATTAAAGAAAATCAACTTGAAAATGCTTTTGCTTGTTTTGAAATCAATCATAAAATAAATCCAACGTATATAGGCACCTATTATCATTTTGCCAAGCTGTTAGAAACTTTGCAGCAACCAGAACAAGCCATTGCTATTTACGAACAGGGCATGGAACAGGCAAAACTTCAAAATGATCAGCACAGTCTCAACGAATTAAGGGCTGCTTACGAAGATTTAACCTTTTAATATGTCTATACATAGCACCTTTCTTCAATCATTTCATGCATTACCGGCTACTGCCGATAAGCAAGTTTTTTTACTTGCCGTAAGTGGAGGCGTAGACTCTATGGTGCTAGCTACGTTGTTTTTACAACAGGGTATTGCTTTCGAAATTGCCCATTGTAATTATCAATTGAGAGAAGAAGCATCAAATTTAGATGAGCAACATGTACGTGAATGGGCACAACAGCATGCTATCCCTTTTCATTGCCAACAATTTGAAACAAAAAAAATAAGTGCACAATTTAAAAAAGGCACTCAAGAAACTGCGCGTATCCTTCGATACGAATGGTTTCGATATTTAATGCAAAAGCATCACTTTAAAGCTATCGTAACAGCACACCATGCCAACGATAATGCAGAAACGATTTTAATGAATTTATTTAAAGGAACGGGAATTGATGGGTTGACAGGTATGCAAATTATTTCTAACGATATATTTAGACCATTGCTTTCTGTATATCAAGATCAAATAGAAGCTTTTGCTAAAGAACATCAAATTGCATTTAGACAAGATGCTTCTAATCTATCCGATGATTATACCAGAAATGCTATCCGATTAAATGTATTGCCAGCTATAGAAAAGCTTTTTCCTGCAGCATTGCAAGGAATTACTACTTCTATGGGTCATTTAAATGATGCAGCTACCATATATCATGATCAAATGGATTTCTTTAAAATGAAGTTGCTAGTAAAGACATCAACTGAAATTAAAATTCCTATTCGATTATTAATTACCATGCCTGCTTTTAAAACCATTCTTTTTGAATTGTTGAAGCCTTATGGATTTAGTTCTAAGCAACAAAATTCGGTATTAGAATTATTACCCGCACAGAATGGCAAAATGGTATTGTCTAACACGCATAGAATCTTCAAGTTTAATCATCATTTAGTACTTACTCCTATTGAACATCAGCAAACTGATTTTTGTATTATTCAAGAAGAAGAGGAGTTCGTTCAATTAGACAAGGGTGCTTTGTCGATTGCAACACTGCAGGGGTCTATGAGCTCATTTCCGAACGATCTTTATACTGCCTATATCGATAAAGCTAGCTTAGATTTTCCTTTGTTATTAAGACATTGGAAAGAGGGTGATTATTTTTATCCCATTGGCATGAATAATAAAAAAAAGAAACTCAGTGATTTTTTTATCGATCAAAAAGTGCCCTTGCATCTTAAAGAAAGTACTTGGGTATTAGAATCAAATCAAAGAATTGTTTGGGTTTTGGGTATGCGTTTAGATGAACGTTTTAAAATTAAACCTATGACCACATCTATTTTAAAACTAGTATATAAACCTAATTAGGCGCTATTCGTGGTGATAAGGTAGATTATTTAAAATACTATAAGATCTATAGATTTGCTCTGCCAAAAGGAGTCTTACTAATTGATGAGGGAATACTAAGTCAGATAAAGACCAGCATTGTTTTGATATTTTTTTAATTTCATCTGTAACGCCATAGGCACCGCCAATCAAGATCACTAGCGTTTTTACCCGCTGATTCATGAGCTGCTGCAGTTGTTTTGCCCATTGAGGCGAATTTAATTTTTTCCCAGTTTCGTCGAGCAATATCAAATAATGATGCGCTTGTAATTTCTTTAAAATATAGTCGGCCTCTAACTGTTTGTTTTTTTCTGCATCTTGAGAAAGTTTGCTTTTAGGAATTTGAATGATCTCTAATTGAATACTAGCGTAGGGTTTAATTTTCTTAAAATAATGAAGTACACCCACTTCTATGTGTTGTTCGTTTTCTTTTCCTACCGACCAGATTTCAATGTTCATAGTAATAATAAAAGCAGTAATTGGTTGCTATACCTTGTTGATTTGACGCGTAAATGTAAACTTTTTTATACAAATCGTAATTAATAAAAAATGCTTTTTTAACTTTGCGGTGTTCTATCACATTTAAAATAAACAACGTGCATTTATCTAAATTAGCAGATACTTTAATTGGCTCTGAGATTGTAAAATTAGGAGGTGAAATTCGTGCGCTTCAACAGCAAGGTGCTAAAATATACAATTTCACTGTGGGTGATTTCGACCCTAATGTTTTTCCCATTCCAACTTTGTTGAAGGATGAAATTATTAAGGCTTATCAAAATAATTTTACTAATTATCCGGCAGCAGAAGGTAATTTAGATTTGCGTGAATCTTTAGTAGATTATATTCAGGAGTATTTTAATGTGGATTATGCTACTGATGAAATTTTAGTTGCAGGTGGCGGCAGACCTTTAATTTACGCCATTTTTAGAACCTTGTTAGATAAAGGAGATACCGTTTTGTATGCGGTTCCATCATGGAATAATAATCACTATACGCATTTTGTAGAAGGCAAGCATGTGTTGATTCCAACTGATGCAGCAACTAAATTTATGCCTACCGCTGCGGGTATAGCACCGTACATTAAAGAAGCTAATTTGTTGTGTTTATGTTCCCCGCAAAACCCTACAGGTACCACTTTGTCGGCAGAAGAATTGATGAAAATATGTGATTTAGTAGTGGCTGAAAATGAAAGAAGAGGGGCGCATCAAAAACCAGTTTACATCATGTACGACCAAATGTATAGTCAGCTTACCTTTGATGCTATTTCACACGTCCATCCGGTAGGTGTTTGTGCAGCAGTAAGACCATATACTATTTATTTAGATGCTATCAGTAAATCATTTGCTGCAACGGGCGTTAGGGTTGGTTGGGCATTTGGACCATCATTGATTATTGCTAAGATGAAGGCTATACTTACCCATTTGGGTGCATGGGCACCAATGGCAGAACAAAAGGGTACGGCTGTATTTTTAAAAAATAAAGACGCCATTGTTAGTTATATCGATTCGTTTAAAAAAGAAATTGCTTTCCGTTTAGACGCTATTTATAAAGGTTTGATAGCATTGAAACAGCAAGGGTATGCGGTGGATGCCATTGCTCCTGAAGCGGCAATTTATCTAACTATTCAATTTGATCTGGTAGGCAAGAAAACGGAACAAGGTGTACTATTAGAAAAACAAAGTGATGTAACCCATTATCTGCTTAAAGAAGCAGGATTAGCTATTGTCCCATTTTCAGCTTTTGGTGCTGATACTAACTCCAATTGGTATCGATTAAGTGTAGGTACTTGTAAAAAAGAAGATATTGATGCTATGCTTCATGCATTAGATAAAGCCCTTGCAAAGCTTCAATAATTTATGTATTTTTATAGGTCATACGAGCTGCAGGCTCGTTTATTTAAATTTAAATTCTATTTATGGCTAATATTATAAGAAAGGAAGATGCTTTGGAATACCACGCTAAAGGTAGACCAGGTAAAATAGAGGTGGTTTCAACGAAAGAAACAAAAACGCAACGCGATTTAGCTTTAGCTTATTCACCTGGTGTGGCAGAGCCCTGCATGGAAATTCATGAAAATCCAGAAGATGTATATAAGTATACGGCGAAAGGTAATTTGGTTGGTGTTATATCCAATGGTACAGCTGTTTTAGGCCTTGGTGATATTGGTCCAGAAGCATCTAAACCGGTGATGGAAGGCAAGGGTATCTTATTTAAAATATTTGCAGATATCGACGTGTTTGATATTGAATTGAATACAAAAAATATTGATGAATTTGTAAATACCGTTAAAATTCTAGAGCCTACATTTGGTGGTATCAACCTAGAAGACATTAAAGCGCCAGAGTGTTTTGAAATTGAAGAGCGATTAAAGAAGATAATGAATATACCGATCATGCACGACGATCAGCATGGAACGGCTATTATTTCTGGTGCAGCTTTGTTGAATGCTTTAGAATTAGTGGGTAAAAATATTGCGGATGTAAAATTTGTAATTAGCGGTGCCGGTGCATCTGCTATTTCTTGTTGTAAAATATATATTGCTCTAGGTGCTCAAGCTAAAAACATGTATATGTTTGATAGCAAAGGTTTGATAACTGCAGATAGAGAAGAGCTTGACGAGCGTAAAATAATATTTGCCAAAGATTGCGCTAATATTAGTTTAGAAGAAGCATTTGTTGGTGCAGATGTATTTATTGGTTTATCTAAGGGCAATGTGGTTTCTAAAGAAATGGTGCAAGCCATGGCTGAAAATCCTATTGTATTTGCATTAGCTAATCCAACTCCTGAAATTGCATATGAAGAAGCTATTGCTGCTCGACCAGATATTATCATGGCTACCGGTAGAAGCGATTATCCTAATCAAGTAAATAATGTTCTAGGATTTCCATATATATTCAGAGGGGCCTTAGATGTGCGTGCTACCACTATTAATGAAGCAATGAAACTAGCAGCGGTGAAAGCCTTAGCAGAGCTCACTAAAAAGCCGGTGCCAGATATTGTTAATGTTGCTTACAATGAAAAAAGTTTACAATTTGGTCCTACCTATATTATACCAAAACCAATAGATCCGAGATTATTAGTTACCGTGGCACCAGCGGTTGCAAAGGCTGCTATGGAAAGTGGCGTAGCCAAATATCCTATCAAAGATTGGGATGCTTATGAAAATGATTTGTATAAGCGTTTAGGTGCTGATGATAATCTTTTACGTTATATCATCAACAAAGCTAAACAAGCACCTAAGCGAGTGATTTTTGCAGAAGCAGAGAATTTAAAAATTCTTAAAGCTGCGCAGATTGTTAATGATGAAGGAATTGCTATTCCAATTTTATTAGGTAAAAAAGATAGAATAAATGCGCTAATAGAAGAGCATGGATTGCAATTAGAGCATATTCAAATCATAGATCCAAAATGCGATAGCATGGAAGATAAAAGATATGAATTTGGTCAACTATTTTTTGAAAAGCGAAAACGCAAAGGCTATAATTTATATGAAGCTAAAAAGGTAATGCGAGAGCGTGCTTATTTTGGCTCCATGATGTTGGCTAACGGTGAAGCAGACGCATTGATATCTGGTATTACTAGAAAATATCAAGATATGCTTCGCCCGGCACTTCATATCATTGGTATGAAGAAGGAAGTGAAAAGGGTAGCCGGCATGTACATGATGCTAACTAAAAAGGGTCCTATCTTTTTTGCAGATGCTTCTGTAAATTTCAATCCTACAGAAGATGAATTAGTGGATATTACGGTTTTGGCGGCAAGAGAAGTGGAGAATTTTAATGTAAAACCTCGAATAGCTATGCTTTCTTATTCTAATTTTGGAAGCAGTGATTCTGCTGAAGCAATTTTAGTAAGAAATGCAGTTGCCAAGTTAAAAGCAAATCATCCAGAACTCATTGTTGACGGTGAAATGCAAGCTAGTGTAGCATTCAATCAAGAGCTAATGAAAGAAAACTATCCATTTTCTGCATTAGTAAACGAACCGCCTAATGTATTTATATTCCCTAATTTATCTGCCGGTAATATCGCTTATAATTTATTGCAAGAAATTGGAGGTGCTGAAGCTATTGGACCAATTTTATTAGGATTAAATAAACCAGTACATGTATTACAATTAGGTAGTACAGTACGTCAGATAGTGAATATGGTAGCTATTTCGGTTGTAGAAGCACAATTGAAAAGTTCTAAAAAATAATTTTATGAAAATAGCTATAGTAGGCGCTGGTGCTGCTGGTTGCTTTGCTGCAGCTAATCTTTCATTAAGCCCTGAAGATGAAGTAGTGCTGTTTGAAAAACAGCACAAACCTATGCAGAAAGTAAAAGCTTCTGGCGGAGGGCGTTGCAATGTGACGCATGCCCTTTTTGAAATTCCTGCATTGGTGAAGAAATATCCTCGTGGAGCAAGTTTATTAAAAAAAACATTACATCATTTCTCTCCTAAAGACACTATCGCATGGTTTGAACAGAGAGGTGTGCTCTTAAAAGCAGAAGCCGATGGGCGCATGTTTCCCATTACCGATGATGCACAAACTATCATTGATTGTATTTGGAAAGCAATGACCCATAATAAAGCCCATGTTAAGTATAATCATACATTAGAGACTATTGAGTTAAAAGAAGGTAAATGGCATTTGTTTTTTAAAAATGAGCAAGTATATATCGCTGATAAAGTAGTATTGACAACCGGCGGTTTTCCTAAAGATGAACAATGGCAATGGTTGCGCAATTTAGGATTGGAAGTTATTGCACCGGTTCCTTCGCTCTTTACCATCAATTTACCAAAACATCCTATTACTAAGTTAATGGGTTTGAGTGTGCCCAATGCCCAAGTAAAGTTAATGGGTACAAAAATTTGTGAACAAGGACCCGTATTAATAACGCATTGGGGATTGAGTGGACCTGCAGTTTTGCGAACTTCAGCTTGGGGGGCGCGTGAATTAGGCAATTTAAACTATGCCTGCAATGTGCAGATTAATTGGTTGGGCTCCATCAATGAACAGGACTGTCGATCTATTTTTCAAGATATGCGTACCCTTCAAGGAAAGCTAATGATTCAAAATAAAATTCCATTTGATGTACCTAAACGATTATGGCATTTTTTATTAGAGCAAGCTGGAATTATTAGTGAGGTGCGTTGGGCAGATGTCAAAGCAGCACCACTCAATAAATTCATTCAATGTTTGTGTGCCTATACCGTTGCAATGCAAGGTAAGACTACCTTTAAAGAAGAATTTGTTACAGCCGGAGGTATTGCTATTGCTGAAGTGAATGCTGCAACAATGGAATCAAAAAAATTACCCAACTTATATTTTGCAGGAGAAATATTAGATGTTGATGGCATTACGGGTGGTTTTAACTTTCAGCATGCGTGGAGTAGTGCTTTTATTGCTGCAAAAGCACTTTCATCTATTTAATTTTGTTTCACATCCATCAGATCTCTTAGCGTATTGCCTAAGATGTGAAAAGCATATACTAATAACATAATAGCAAATCCGGGCAGTAAAGCTAAAATAGCTTTATCAGTAATGATTAGATTATACTGTTCTTTAATCATCAATCCCCACGAAGATTGAGGGGCTTGAATGCCTATGCCTAGAAAGCTCAATCCAGCTTCTACTAATATTGCAGAAGCGAAATTACTAGCGGCCATTACTAAAATGATACTACTGCAATTGGGCAATAAATGATGATACATTATTCGCCAATTTGACAAGCCAAGCGCTTTTGCTGCAGTTATGTAATCATTTTGTTTTAGGCTCATTACATGACCTCTAATCAATCTTGCTGTGCTTACCCACATACTACAACCAATGGCTATAAACAATTGCCAAAAACCTTTACCAATACTGAGTGTGATTGCAAAAACTAATAGTAGTGTCGGAATAGACCAAATTATACTAATGATAAATTGAATAATCTTATCAATTGTTCCACCAAAATAACCCGCTAGCATACCAAATGTAATGCCTAATAATAAAGTAAGTACAACGCTTATGATACCAACGGCCAAACTAACCCTACTGCCTAATACTAATCGAGATAGGATATCTCGCCCATATTTGTCGGAGCCTAATAAATAGTGTATTGTTACTGTATGCTGATTTAAAATATAAGCTTGTTTATCTGTTGATCTTAAAGCCCACTTTGATGTAGGTAATATGGTTGAATAATTTATTTTCAAGGTATCTTCAAGTGTGTCGTCTATGTAATGCACCAATAACAGTTCGTTTTCTGCGAAGCACAAATTATTATAAGGAATATAAGTCCATTGTGCATCTTCGCCATACCAAAATTTACTTAATGCGGTTCGTTTTACTATATTTTTTTGTACAGGTATTTTGAAAACAGTTTTTGTAAACCCCGGAGCTTTCGCTCCTAATTCCAAAATCATGCTATTGGCATCTACTGTTTTGTCTGGAATAATAGCTTCAGCAAATAATGCTAATAACATCGTACAAGCTATCACTAATAAGGATAGCTTGCTTAATATAGATGCTTTATAGATTTGATTAATTATATGCAAGATGCTTTATTTAAATAAATGCTGGTCTACCATATAGATAAAGGCTGTCATGGCAAATGCCCCCATTTTAAGCTCACGGTGACTTACTTCTTCAAAAACATCCTTGTTGGTATGATGTACATCAAAATATCGTTGTGGGTCGGGTAGTAGTCCAGCAAGCGGTGTATTTAGTTTTTTTAGTGGACTAATATCAGCGCCCCCTTCTTCTTTGTCGAAATCATAAATGTTATAGGGCTCGAATAAAGGTTTCCAAGATTTGCAAATGGCTTTTAGTGAATCGTTCATTTCAAATCCAATGCCTCTTGGAGAGAAACCACCTGCATCACTTTCCATTGCAAAAATAGCTTGTTCTTTTCTGGCAACTAATGAATCGGCATAAGCATTGCCACCTCTTAAGCCATTCTCTTCATTCATGAATAATACAGCTCTGATGGTATGTAAGGGTTTAATATGCTGCTGCTTTAGTGTTCTTATAACTTCAATGCTTTGTACACATCCGGCGCCGTCATCGTGAGCCCCTTCGCCTACATCCCAAGAGTCTAGGTGGCCTCCAAAGGTTATTATTTGTTTAGGATAGGTAGTTCCTTTTAGTTCTCCAATAACATTATAAGAAAGAACAGTATCTACTATTTTACAATTAGAAATGAGTTTGGCCTCTACACTTCGTTTTGCCAATTCTTTTTCTAATCTATCGGCTGTTTCGTTGCCAATAGCAATAGCAGGTATAGCTTTTGCATTTCTATAACCCATAGCTCCTGTATGCGGATAGTCGTCAGCGCCCGTAGATATAGAACGAATAATAACAGCAGCCGCTTGTTTTTCAGAAGCCATGCTCGGACTTTTCCATCGGTATTGCCCAGCATCGCCATAGCCTTCAAAAGTGTTTACTAAATCTTGTTTAAATTTATAATTGAAGAAAACTATTGCGCCCTTAATACGAGTACTGTCCAATTGTTCAAATTCTGCAAAATTGTGCACCATGATGATTTTAGCATGAAGCAATTTCCCATTCGTACCTTGAGAATTTCCTAAGGATAACATTGGAACTGTTTCAAATTTATTGGTAGCAAACTCTAATTGTAATTGTTCCTTGCCTCTTACCCAATGCGGCACTAAAACCGGTTGTAAATAGGCCGTATCAGCTCCTGCTTCTTTCATTTTATTCAATCCCCAGGCCACCGCTTTTGCAGCTGCAGGAGATCCCGATAGACGATTGCCTATACCTTTGCAGAGTTCTTTTAGATCGGAGTAGCACTTGCCATTCCATAGAATTTCGCTGGAAAATTGTTTGAATTGAAGGGCGTCTTGTTGGGCCCATGTAGCCGGAACAACGAATAGGGATAGTATGATGATTTTTATTGCTTTCATATCTATAAAAATAGGAAATACCTTTTGAATTCTCTGTACGCTATTACTAATTTTAATTAAGCTAATTAGTGTAACTTTGTATCCACATAAAATTTGACTCATTTGAAAATTGGAATTGTTTGCTATCCTACATTTGGAGGAAGCGGAGTATTGGCTACAGAATTAGGAATGGCGTTAAGCCAGAAAGGACATGAAATTCATTTTATTACCTATCAGCAACCTGTTCGATTGCATTTTCACCCCAATATCTACTATCATGAGGTAAGTGTGCCAACCTATCCTTTGTTTGATTTTCCTCCCTATGAGACAGCTTTAACCAGCACATTAGTAAATGTCATTACCAATAACAATTTGGATCTATTGCATGTGCATTATGCCATTCCTCATGCATCTGCTGCTTACTTTGCGCGTCAAATTCTAAAAAAATCGGGTAGGGATATTCCTTATATTACTACACTCCACGGAACGGATATTACTTTGGTGGGTAGAGACCAAACCTATGCACCTGTGGTAGCTTTTTCCATCAATGAGTCCGATGCTATTACCGCCGTATCGCATAATTTAAAAGAGGAAACGATGACTTCTTTTCCTATAGAGAAAGATATTCATGTCATTCATAATTTTATTGATATCAATCGTTTTTATCAAAGCGACAAAGATCACTTTAAGAAAATGTTGGCCCCAAATGGAGAACGTATTTTAGCGCATGTATCCAATTTTAGAAAAGTAAAACGCGTAGAAGATGTTATTCATATTTTTCAGAAAGTACGTGAAAAAATGCCTTGTAAATTATTGATGATTGGAGATGGCCCAGAACGACCAAATGCTGAAGAATTGAGTAGAAGTTTAGAAGTGTGTAATGACATTCGATTTTTGGGCAAGCAAGAGCAAATGGATGAGATATTAAGTATTTCTGATTTGTTTTTACTTACCTCTTCCTATGAAAGCTTTGGATTGTCGGCTTTAGAAGCAATGTCTTGCGGCGTGCCCGTAATTTCTACCAATGCAGGTGGATTAGGAGAGATAAATGTACATGGTTATACAGGTTACTTAAGCAATGTTGCCGACGTAGAAGATATGGCTCAGCATGCTATTTCTATTTTAGAGAATGAGCAAATATTGAATCAGTTTAAAACACAAGCCAAGACGCATGCTATGAAATTTGAAAAGCAACACATTATTCCTCAGTATGAGCAATTATATAATGAGGTCGTTCAAAATTATAAAAAGGCTTAATGATTTTCGCTTATTAATTCTTCCCAATACTCAGCTGCTCTTCTAGTATGCGGTATCACAATACTGCCGCCAACAATATTGGCTAAAGCAAAGACTTCATACATTTCTTCTGTAGTAGTGCCTACCTCGTGGCATTTGCCAAGATGATATTTGATACAGTCATCACATCGCAAAACCATACTTGCTACTAAGCCTAATAATTCCTTTGTTTTTACAGAAAGTGCTCCTTCTGCATAGGTATGTTGATCTAGATTAAATAAACGATTAATAACTTTATTTTGTTTCTCTAAAATGACTTCGTTCATTTTGCTTCTATATGCATTAAAAGCATCTACTTGTTTGCCCATAAATTGTTTTTTAGATTTTAAAATTAAAATAATAATTTACAAAAGCTTATATTTAAATTGAAATTTTAAAAGATGTTGTCGAAACTTACAAGGAAAAAATCCATATTGTCTTTACAAAATGATATTGCTTCAGCTACACAAGAGGGTGGTTTAAACGATCAAAAAAGAGTACTCAATGTACGGGATTTAACATTGATGGGTATTGCAGCTGTTATTGGTGCGGGTATTTTTAGTACTATTGGTAAAGCATCTTTTGATGGAGGCCCAGGTGTTATTTTTCTATTTGTAATTACTGCTATAACTTGCGGATTCACCGCCTTGTGTTATGCAGAATTTGCAGCGCGTATTCCTGTTTCGGGTAGTGCTTATACTTATTCCTATGTAGCTTTTGGCGAATTGGTTGCTTGGATTATTGGTTGGGCCTTAATATTAGAATATGCAATTGGCAATATTGTGGTTGCTATTTCTTGGAGTGGTTATTTTACTAATGTGCTCTCTGCACTTGGAATTTATTTGCCTACCTGGTTGGTTACCGATCCTAAAACAGCCCATGATGTTTATTTGCAAGTAGCGCAATCGCATGGAGATACGAGTACTTTAGCTTGGACGATGGCTCCACATTTGGGTAATTTAAAACTGATATTCAATCTTCCTGCATTTTTAATTGTATGTTTTATTTCGGTATTGGCCTACATAGGCATTAAAGAAAGTAAACGGAGCGCCAATGCTATGGTTATCGTAAAACTCTTGGTGCTTTTATTAGTTGTGGTTGTTGGGTATTTTTATATCAATACCGATAATTATACGCCCTTTTTTCCTAATCATTTTTCTGGTGTATTAAAAGGAGTGTCTGCTGTTTTCTATGCTTATATTGGCTTTGATGCTATTTCTACTACCGCCGAAGAGTGTAAGAATCCACAACGAGATTTGCCCAGAGGGATGTTGTATTCCTTATTAATTTGTACGGTAATTTATATTATTACTGCTTTAGTAATTACAGGCATGGTTCCTTATTCTAAGTTTGAACATGTAACTGATCCACTTGCCTTTGTATTTAATTATGTGGGACAAGAAAAGTTAGGAAAGTTTATTTCCTTTAGTGCTGTTGTGGCGGCTACGAGTGTATTGTTGGTCTTTCAAATTGGTCAGCCACGAATATGGATGAGCATGAGTAGAGATGGTTTGTTGCCAAAAGCCTTTTCTAAAATGCATAAAAAATTCAAGACACCCTATATCGCTACTATTATTGCTGGAGCATTTGTAGCTATCCCTTCTTTATTCATTAATATTGATATTGTAACAGACCTTACCAGTATAGGCACTTTGTTTGCATTCGTTATTGTATGTGCTGGTGTACTTACTTTAGCGCCTGCACTCCCAGATCAGCGATTTAAATTGCCTTATATCAATGGGCGGTTCATTTTGCCCATATTATTATGTTTGTTTATTGGTGTATTTAACGTACGAATTGGGCAGGCATTACCTGCTAATGATTGGCTGTTTTTAATGTTTTTAGTTTCAGCAATTATTATAACTGCATTTACAATTGTAAAGCAATGGTCGCTTATACCTATTCTAGGTTTATTATGCTGTATGTATTTAATGATAGAAATTCCAGTCAATAGCTGGAAAGTATTCATAGTTTGGATGTTGATTGGCTTGACGATTTACTTTTTCTATGGGTATAACAAAAGTAAATTGAATAAACTAAACAAATAACTATTTATAGCTATTATAGAAGGAGCTCAATCTATTGGTTAATTGACTGTATATAGGTTTAGTGAATTCTATAAATAAATCTTGTGGTGCAGGTGGCATTAACTCTCGTCCTTGTGTTAAGGATAATTGTTCTTTTGTTAGCGCTCTGCTATCTCCGTTATAATTTCCCCATTTACACATCCATACATAAGTCCCTGGTACTTTTTCAGTAAGCATAATTGTTTTTGTAATAGGAGAAGAAATACTAAGATTCATAATACCAGAAGAGCTTACTGTTTTCTCGAAACTACGAACAGATGCTTTTATAGATCCATACACACTTTGTTCTTTCCCGTTTGCATTGGTGGTGCCAATAATAACGGAATCTTTTTTGTATTCTTGATTATTTTATTTGACATACGTTTGTCCAACAATAAAGTCATAAAAATAGATATCTATTATTTGGTCTGGCATCAATATGTTTTCTCTTTTTGCTTCCTCAGGGGTTAAGAATTGAACCAGACGATTAGCTTGTACGTTATTGTAGCAATATTCTAAAATTTTCTTTTCAAAAAAATCATTGCTAATACTAAATGTTCTTGAATGCATTGGAATGTGATTAATTACAATTTTTTCACTGGCTTCCCATCTGGCCTGATGTAGTTGTTTGCTAATATCTTTATAGTCATATTGAATAGTACCTGCTTTATTGAAGTCTATTAGAGCTTTTTTGGCATTTATTTTCCCACCCATACTCAGATAATCTATTCCTCGTTTGTAATAAAATTCGAGCGCTGTTTGCTTAGTTTGACTAAGTTTAATGCCAACTTCTTGTAGGTCTTTAACTACGTTTAAGCAAGCCGGACAGTATTTAATAGTTTGTTCTAAATTATACAACGCAGTATAATTGTTTAAAAGTACATCGTAATAATTTTCTGTTTTAAAACTTTCGGCTTGCCTAATTGCATCTAAATGATTTTGGAGTGCAAGGGTATAAGCATTTTTTAAAGTAATTTTTGCTTTGCTATTATTGGGTGCTTGTTTTAAGCGTTGTGCAGCTTTTACAACAGCTGCATCATAATTTCCTTTCTCAAACATGCGTTTGCCACTTGAGCAAGCAGTTAAATTGAGGATAGAAATTGCTAAAATTAGCCTTGTGATATGTTGGGTAAATAATTTATATCGCATATATCTTCTTTTTATGTTTTACAAATATACTCAACAATGAATAATAACATAAAAGTTTGAAGTAAAATAGCGTGTAAAGCCCTTGTTTATTTCTTATATTTCTTACCTTTTTTTATTAAATTTGTTAACTCCAATTAAAACATATGAAACCAATTTCAACCTTTCTTTTCGTTCTTTTATTTCCAGCAGTTCTGTTTTCTCAAAAAAAGATTTTTTCTATTGCTGAAGCAACCAATGGACTATCTACCAATTTAGCTTTACAAAATTTGAGACAAGTGAGTTGGCAGCCGGGCACTTCCAATTTATTTCATGTAGTTAGAACACAAAATGGAGATGCATGGGTGCGTATTCAATTGCCAAATGCTATTACAGACACGGTTTTAAGCTTAAAAGAGATCAATACCGATTTGTTTAGAAAAGATTCGCTTAAGAACTTCCCTAATCTGCAATGGATTAGTGCTAATGAAGTATATTTTAGTTGGAAAAACTGTTTCTTTTTAGGGATGAAAGCCGATCGAAATTGGAATTTTATGCCATGGATTCAAATTTCAATGGAAGCAGAAAATATACACTTAGATGTAGCTACTAAAAATATTATTTATACAATAAACAACAATTTGTTTATTACCTCAAAAGATAACATTACATACAATATTAGTGATATTCAAGATCCTAATATTATTTCTGGCAAAGCAGTACATAGAAATGAATTCGGTATTGAAGAGGGTATTTTTATTAGTCCAAATTGCACTAAAATTGCCTACTATAAAATGGATCAAACTATGGTGGCAGATTATCCAATCGTTGATTGGTCTGTAATGCCAGCAAAGTCAAGTACCATAAAATATCCTATGGCTGGTGCTACTTCTCATGAAGTGAGTATCCCAATATTCGATATTAAAACTCAGCGAACTACAGTTTTACAAATAGATGGTCCTGCAGATCAATATCTTACCTGTGTATCTTGGAAACCTGATGGTACTGGCATTTATGTAGGCGTATTGAATAGAGCTCAAAATCATTTAAAATTAAATGAATACAATGCTACTACCGGTGCATTTGTAAAAACCTTGTTTGAAGAAAAAAATGACAAATATGTAGAACCTCAACATGAGTTAACTTTTGTGCCTGGCAAACCAAATGAATTTGTGTGGTGGAGCCAACGTGATGGTTTTATGCATTTGTACCTATACAATACAGATGGTAAAATGATGAGGCAACTTACTAAAGGTAATTGGATCGTAAATGAACTTGTGAGTGTTACTTCAGATAAGTTGTTTTTCACTAGTTCAAAAAAATCTCCGTTAGAAAAACAACTCAGTATGGTTATGCTTAAAAATGGTCAAATCAAAGATTTAACCAGTGCATCTGGCACCCATACGGTAAGTATGAACCATGACGGAACCTATTTTTATGACTCCTATACAAATGATACGTTACCAAGAATCGCATATTTGGCTAATGTTCAATCCGGCAAATCAGATACGCTTTTAAATGCTAAAAATACACTTATTGATTACGGTAGACCCACTGTAAAATCTATTAATTTAAAAGCTTCTGATGGTTCCTTGTTATTCGCTAAAATGATTTTACCAACGCATTTTGATAGTAGTAAAACGTATCCAGTAATTGTTTATTTATATAATGGACCGCATGTACAGCTCATTAAAAATTCCTTTCCTGCAAGTGGAAATTTGTGGTATGAATATATGGCTCAAAGGGGTTATATCGTATTTACCATGGATGGAAGAGGTAGTAGCAACCGTGGATTGCAATTTGAACAAGCCGTATTTAGACAATTAGGCAGTGTAGAAATGGAAGATCAATTACAAGGCGTTGCGTATTTAAAAAACCTAGCTTATGTAGATACCAATAGAATGGGTATTCATGGTTGGAGTTTTGGTGGTTTTATGACTACTTCATTTATGTTGCGCCATCCGGGAGTTTTTAAAGTAGGAGTAGCTGGTGGTCCGGTTTTGGATTGGAGTATGTATGAGGTGATGTATGGTGAGCGTTATATGGATACTCCTCAGGAAAATCCAGAGGGCTATGCAGCTAATAAGCTTACAGACAAAATAAAACAATTAAAGGGTAAATTGTTATTGATTCATGGCACTTCAGACGATGTTGTAGTTATGCAACATTCTATCAATGCTATTAAAAAGAGTGTAGAAGAGGGTGTTCAGGTAGACTATTTCGTTTATCCCAATCATCTACATAATGTTAGAGGAAAAGATAGAGTGCATCTTATGCAAAAAATCACCGACTATTTCGATACCTATTTAAAATAGGGGATTGTTTTTAAAAAGGACATCTTTCATCGTAAAGATGCCTTTTTTATTTTGTATAAACTCAGCTGCTAATACCGCACCTAAAGCAAATCCGTTTCTGTTATGTGCAGTATGTTTTATACTAATATCATCGATAGAAGAGGAATAGGTAATTTCATGCGTGCCTGGTGCTGGATCTTCTCTAATGGCTTCAATTGGTATAATAGCTTCATCATTAGTAGCGCCCAAATGCCAATGTTTTTTGTTTTTATTTTGCTCTATGATTTGTTCTGCTATACTTATAGCTGTTCCACTTGGAGCATCTTTCTTTTCAGTGTGATGAGTTTCTTTAATTTGGATTGCATAATCAGCATAATTATTCATCATATTTGCCAAATACGAATTCAATTCAAAAAATAAATTAACCCCTATACTAAAGTTGGAGGCTATTAAGAATGCCGTATTATATTGAGCTGTCGCCAATTCAACCGAACCAATATGTTCTTTCCAACCGGTAGTGCCACAAACTACTGGAATCTGTTTCTTTAGGCATTGCATTACATTTTCCTTAGCGGATGTTGGATTAGTAAATTCAATAGCCACATCAATAGCATAGTTATCCAATTGGTCTAGTTGATCAGCATTATTACTATTGATTTTTAGAACAATTTGGTGACCGTGTTGAAGAGCAATTTGTTCAATGGCTTTCCCCATTTTCCCATATCCTATAAGCGCTATATTCATAAAGCTATTTTGAAAAGAAGATTGATAATATTGTAAAAAAGGCAAAGACTAAACTGGCAATTCCATTAGTAGTGCCAAACGCTAAATTAATTCTGCTTAAATCGTTAGGCTTCACAATCTTGTGTTGGTATATTAATAAAGCAATAAAAATAGAAGCACCAATCCAATAACTATAATTTAAATTACTATAAAAACCTATGCCAACTATCAGTGCAGCAGTAATAAAATGAACTATTATAGAAAGTTTCAATGCTTTAGTAATGCCCAATTGCGATGGTATTGAAAATAATTGCTCCGATTTATCAAATTCCTCATCTTGAAGTGCATACATGATATCAAATCCAGCTACCCATGTAAATACCGTAATGGAAAATAGAATTGGCAATAATGAAAACGCACCCGCAACGGCTAGGTATGCACCAATGGGAGCAAGCGATAAGCCAATGCCCAATACAAAGTGGCACAGGCTTGTAAACCGTTTTGTGTAGCTATAAAATAAAATTGTAAATAAAGCAATAGGGGATAAGTAAAAGCAGATAGCATTGATATAAAAAGTAGTAGCAATAAATAAAACACAATTTATTAGTACAAAGTATAGTGCCTTTTGCTCCGATATTATGCCAGCTGGAATTTCTCTAGAAGCGGTACGAGGATTTTTTGCATCAATTTTTCGGTCTATATATCTATTAAAGGCCATTGCGGCACTTCTTGCAAATATCATACATAAAACGACTAGAAAAAACAGCTTAATCTTTGAAGTGTTTGAAAAAATTTCAACATCTTTTATAGCTAAAGAATAACCTATTAACGCAAAGGGTAATGCAAAAATGGTATGGCTAAATTTAATTAAGGATAAATATTGACGAAGTTTTTGCATAATTATTTAATAAGAACATTAAATCCAATAGATAAGCTACCACCTTCGTGATTGCTATATATCAATACATTTTTTTGATTTTGGCCAATTCTATTATGGCTATCAAATTCTAATAATATAGAATCTGTTTGGCCTGATGCTATTGGGTATTTGGGATAGCTTGGAACGGTGCAACCACATGATGCAACTGCTTTAGCAATGATAAGCGCTTGATTGCCTGAGTTTTTAAATTTGAAATAATGTTTTAAAATTGCCCCCTCGGTTGTATCAGAAAAATTATAATTTGTTTCTTCGAAGGTCAATCTCGTTTTGGGCATTTGGTTTACTTGCTCTATAATTGGGTCCTGCATAGGATCTAACTGCTCAGTCTCTTTAAACTTGTTAATTAAGGCTGTTTTGCTCACTCCGCTTAATTCTATAAGGCATATAGTGAAGAGAGAAAGGCTAGCAATTGTTAATAAAGCTGTTTTTAATGCTGCTGAATTCATGTTGTAAAGATACTATTTTATTATATGTTCAACCTAATTTCATATTTCTAGGTCTATATGTATGTAAACCGTTTTTATTTT
>CAMBYG010000007.1 GCA_945872085.1 Chitinophaga pinensis
AATTTCTCTATAAAAAATATTTTTAAGCCCAAATTCTGGGATCCACTACCTGTAGGGGATGGTCAGCGCTTGTCTATAAATTATCAATCGAATGGAGCTTTTTTCAATTCGCTTAATTGTTCTTTTACGGAACCTTGGTTAGGCGGCAAGAAACCTATATCGTTGACAACTAGTTTAATCGGAAGTCGATTATCTTCAGTTGGGATAGGAGGTGATGCAAATTCCTCCTATCTAAAAGTGATTGGCGGCGGTGTTTCTATTAGTAAAAGAGTAAAATGGCCAGATGATAATTTTGTGCTTTCCGTAGGGTTAAATTATCAAAACTTTTTCTTGAAAAACTATCAATTATTGAGCGGTTTTGTTGATGGGTATGCAAACAGTTTGTATTTTAAAACAGTTTTATCACGTTATTCTATTGATCAGCCTTTGTATCCAAGAAGTGGTTCTGACATAAGCCTATCCTTCCAATTTACCCCTCCTTGGAGTTTATTGTCGGGTAAAGATTTTACAAATGCTTCAGTTAGTGAAAAATACCAATGGATTGAGTATTTTAAATTTAGATTTAAAGCAGATTGGTACCAAAAAATCATTGGTAATTTAGTATTAAAAGTGTCTGCTAAAATGGGATTTTTAGGATACTACAACAGTACTATTGGTTATGCACCATTTGAGCGTTTTCAATTGGGTGGTGATGGTATGCAAGGCTTCCAAGCCTTTGTTGGTAGAGATATTATATCTCAACGTGGTTATGAAATGTATGCCCAAAATAAAACAATCTTCAATAAATATACTGCTGAGTTGAGATATCCTTTATCGCTTAGTCCTACTTCTACAATTTATGCTTTGGCTTTCTTTGATCAAGCTAATGCATGGGATGACTTTAAGAGTTATAATCCTATCCGTTTAAATAGAGATGCTGGAATAGGGGTGCGTATCTTCTTGCCTATGTTTGGTTTGTTGGGATTGGATTATGGGGTTGGATTTGACCGATATAATAAAGACGCTGGCGTAACTAGCTTTAAGGATATGTCTAAATTTACCTTTATGCTTGGTTTTGAACCAGATTAATAGTTGTTCACTCATTATTTAAAATAAACATATCATGAAAAAAATTGTATTTGTCTTATTGTTTTTAGGGATGGCAGCCATTTCTAATGCACAACGTTATTGCGTTATCGACTCTAAGTATATTTTAGAGAAACTAGTAGATTATAAAGATGCGCAAACGCGATTGGATCAGGCTTCTCAAAACTGGCAACAAGAAATTGATGCTAAAATGCAAGAGGTAGATAAATTGTATAAATCATACCAAGCAGAAAGAGCTATGCTTTCTGATGATATGAGAAAAAAACGTGAAGATGAAATAGTAGCTAAAGAAAAATTAGCAAAAGACCTTCAAAAACAACGATTTGGTTATGAGGGTGATTTATACAAGCAACGTCAGATATTGGTGAAGCCAATACAAGATAAAGTGTATAATGCTATTCAGAAATATGCTGGTGTTAAAGGGTATGATTTAGTATTAGATAAGGCAGGAGGGGTTACCATCTTCTTTGCAGACCCTAAATTAGATAAAAGTGAAGAAATTCTTAAATCACTCGGCCAAATTAAATAATTCAAAACAAAATATTATTTTTACTAAACTTAATTAACTTTATATCCATCAAACAACAAAAACACATGAAAAAAATTACGCTATTAGCAGCCCTTTTCGGAACATTTATAAGTGCTTCATATGCCCAAAATAAATTAGGTTATATCAATTCTCGCGAATTGTTAGAAGTAATGCCAGAAGTGAAAAAAGCTGATTCTTCTTTACAGATTTATGCTAAATCTTTTCAAGATCAATTAGAATCTATGAGCAAGGAGTATGAATCTAAGGTTAAAGATTTTCAAGCGAATGAAAAAACAATGAACGAAGCTGTAAAGGAAGTGAAAGTAAAAGAAGTACAACAATTACAAGAGCGTATGGAAGCGTTGCAACAAAGTGCGCAAGAAAAAACAGCTAAGAAAAGAGAAGAAATGTATAAGCCTATCTTAGAAAAGGCAGATAAAGCTATCAAAGATGTAGCGAAAGAAAATAAATACGATTATATTTTTGATGCTTCTGGTGGTGCAATTTTATTTGCAAAAGATAGCGACAATGTTTTATCTCTTGTAAAAACTAAATTAGGAATTAAATAAGTATTTAATAACCAAATAAAAAAACCGAGTAGTTCGCTACTCGGTTTTTTTTATTACTAAATATAGAAAGTTGATTAGTCTTGTTTTTCAGGACGCATTTGAGGAAATAACAATACATCTTGAATAGAAACTTGTCCAGTCAAGAGCATAGCTAATCGTTCGATACCAATACCAATACCCGCTGTTGGCGGCATGCCATATTCAAGTGCTCTCAAGAAATCATAATCGATAAACATCGCTTCATCGTCGCCGCGTTCTTGTAATTTCACTTGATCTTCAAAGCGATTTCTTTGATCAATAGGGTCATTGAGCTCACTATATGCATTGGCAATTTCTTTGCCGTTAATCATCAACTCAAAACGCTCTACAAGTCCTTCTTTACTTCTGTGTTTTTTGGTAAGCGGACTCATTTCTACTGGATAGTCGGTAATGAAAGTTGGTTGAATGTAGGTGTGCTCACATTTGCTGCCAAAAATTTCATCAATTAATTTTCCCTTGCCCATACTATTGTCTACAGGTATGTGCAATGCTTTACAAACTTCTCTTAATCCTGCTTCATCCATTTCGCTAACATCATATCCGGTGTGAGTTTTAATGGCCTCAAAAATAGGTACACGTGCATAAGGCGCTTTAAAATTAATTTCTTTGTCGCCCACTAATACGCTAGTGCTTCCATTGGTAGCCATAGCAGTTTGTTCCAATAATTGTTCAGTTGTCTCCATCATCCACAAATAATCTTTGTAGGCAACGTAAAATTCTAAGATGGTAAACTCAGGATTGTGTGTTCTATCCATACCTTCATTACGGAAGTTTCGGCTAAACTCATATACCCATTCAAAACCACCAACAATGAGTCGTTTTAGATATAGCTCATTTGCTATACGCATATATAAGGGTATGTCTAAAGCATTGTGATGCGTTATGAATGGTCGAGCTGTTGCACCGCCAGGTATTTGTTGCAATACAGGCGTATCCACTTCTAATCCGCCACGCTCATTTAAAAATGCACGAATTGCATTTTTCATTTTAGTGATTTTTACAAACGTATCTCTCACACCTGGATTAACAATAAGATCGGCATAGCGCTGACGATATTTAAATTCTAAATCACTAACTGCATCAAATACTTCCCCTTCTTTTTCTTTTACAACTGGAAGTGGATGTAGTGATTTGGTAAGTAATGTAAAGGAAGTTGCATGAATAGAGGTTTCACCTGTTTTAGTGGTAAATACATATCCTTTTATGCCAATAATATCGCCTAAGTCTATGAGCTTCTTCCATAAGTTGTCATACAAACTCTTGTCTTCACCCAGACAAATATCATCTCTTCTAATGTAAGCTTGAATTCTGCCAGAAGCATCTTGTAATAAAGCAAAATTAGCTTTACCCATGTCTCTAACGCTCATGATTCTTCCTGCTATTGATACATTTGCAAAAGCATCTTTAGTAGTTTCATTAAACTGATCCTTTATTTCTTTTGCTGTATGAGTGATTTCAAATAGGGGCGCAGGAAATGGGTTGATGCCCATTGCTTCTATTTCTTTTAATTTCTCTCTTCTTAATAGTTCTTGTTCACTTAATGGAGCGTGCATAGGTTTTATTTATGATTTGTTGCAAAAATAAACTATTTGCTTGAATATACTTATTAGAATTGTTGCAATCGATAAAGACTGCCATAGTCTCCGCCAATTAGTAGGTCGCCGTTGGGGCAAGGACTGATAAATCGGAATGTAGCTTTGGGAAAACCGGCTATTGGTTTCCAATTATGACCTCCGTCGGCCGTATACAAAACTATTCCCCCTTCACCTACTGCATACCCTTTATTGCTATTGGTAAAATAGATTGCAAGTAAACGATAGCTTTTTTCTTGGAGTGCATTTCCATTTCTAAGACATTCCCAATGATTGCCTCCATCAATAGTATGGTAAATACTTCCGTTGTATCCGCATGTATAATATTCGTTACCATTTAGGGCGCAGATAGCTTTAAAATTATCGTTTTTTATAGATTGTGTTTCCCAAGTAAGTCCATAGTCAATACTTTTCATAAATACGCCATAGCCAGCAACTAAAAGCATTCCATCTCCTAAGTCTTTTAAGTCGTTACACTCAAAATTGTAAAGGAAATTGTTAAGAATAGTGCCATTGCTATCTAATGTACTTATAATGCCTTGGTCAAAACTAACGCCACCTATTGCAATAAGTAAATTACTTTTTAAGGGTAATACTTTTTTATAGGGTTGCCAATTATTTATTTGTAAATAATCCCAATGAACACGGTCGAAAGACTTTACTAATTTGGCATCGAAAGCCATAGCCCAGATGCAATTATTTAACCCTTTAGCAACACCATAAACCGCTTTGGGGATATTGGCAGTAGCAGCAAGCTGAAAATTAAATCCACTATCCTTAGACCATAAAATACGAGATCTCAAAAATCGATCGCCACCAACTACTATTATTTCACTATCATTTATTAATTGAGCAGCATGTAAGGGATCTGTTGTATGCGTTTCTAATTTTGTTAAACGAATAGGAGATAGGGTATCTTTTTTACAAGACGCCAAGCAGGAAAGCAATAAAAGAGAAAAGCCGGCAATTGATTTCATATTGCATTAAGCAATTAAAGAAAGTAAAACTACATTTTCTATATGGTGGGTATGGGGAAACATATCTACCGGTTGCACTTTTTCAATTTTGTATAGGGTAGTAAGGCTTTGCAAATCTCTTGCTTGTGTAGCTGGATTGCAACTTACATAAACTATTTTAGGTGATTTTATTTGCAATAATTGATCGATAAGTGCAGGGTGCATTCCCGCTCTTGGCGGATCAGTAATAATTACATCCGGGAATCCATTCGTTTCAAAAAAGGCTTCGTTAATTAGCTTAGCGGTATCACCAGTATAAAAATGACAATTAGAAAGATTATTCCAAGCGGCGTTTTCTTTTGCGTCTAAAATAGCATCTTCAACGGCTTCAATGCCAACGATATTTTTTGCTTTATCCGAAAGAAATATACCAATGCTACCGGTGCCGCAATACAAATCATACACCGTTTCAGTTCCCGATAAGTTAGCGAATTCTCTTACTACCCTGTAGAGATTTTCGGCTTGATAGGTATTCGTTTGAAAAAAAGATTTAGGGGAGATTTTAAATTTAAAGCGTTCTAAAGTTTCCTCTATAAAGCCTTTTCCATAGTAAGTGATTACAGGGATATCATAAATTGTATCATTTACTTTCGGATTGATGGTATAATGAAGTGATGTAATATTGGGAACGGTTGCAATAATAAAATCTAAGAGTTTAATGCGGGCCGCTTCTTGATCGTGTTTGAAGATTACGTTTACCAATAATTCGTTAGTTCTCGTAATTCGAATAATAATGTTTCGCAACCAGCCAGCTTGTGCTTTAAAGTCATAAAATTCTAATTGCTGTTCTTTGCAATAGTTTTTTAAGGCTGTTAAAAGCGTGTTGGTAGGTTCTGCTTGCAAATAACACTGATCTAAGGGCACTACCTTGTCGAATAAGCCCGGCGCATGAAAACCCATTGCCGGTTCTAGTTCGAATGGGGTGTCATTAGCTAGTTTTAGTTCTTCTGTAGTTCTGTATCTGTGCTTGGAGAATGTAAATTCAATTTTATTTCTATAATAGGTTTGTATTGGACTTCCTAGAATAGGCAATACGGGCGGTAAGCTCAATTGACCGATTCTTGTAAGTTGGTCTATGACTTGTTGTTGTTTATATTGAATTTGTAATTCATAGGGGAGCATTTGCCACTTGCAACCACCACACACACCAAAATGACTGCAAAATGCAGGAATGCGGTTTGGAGATGCTTCAACTAAAGCCGTAATTTTTGCTTCTGCCCATGATTTCTTGTCTTTTACTACTCTAACATTTACTTTGTCGCCTGGAATAGCATTTTCAACAAAGAGCACTTTGCCATCTTCGAGTTTGCCAATACTCTTGCCTTCAGCTGCATAGGCTGAAATTTCAAGGTTTTCGTAGGATTGTTTCTTTCTTCTAGACAAGGAATGGGATTTAATTCGTTAACAAGATGCAAATTTACATGCTAAGTATTGCAATTAGACTATCTTGTGGATTATTTTTGTGAATAAACACAACTAATTTTATATTTTGCATGTCTAAAAGGAGTAAAACCGGTAATACTATGAAACAATTTTTATGTGCACTAAGTGCCTTCGTAATTTTTCAAACAACAGCCCTATTTGCAAAGGATGGATATAAGATCAAAATTAAGTTCACCGATGTTACGGATTCTACAGTTTTCTTAGCCCATTACTATGGCAAACCCTTACCTACTATATACAAGACCGACTCTGCAAAATTAGATCGTAATGGATATGCTGTATTGCAAAGTGAAAAAGAAACCCTAGGAGGTATTTATATATTATTATTGTCTGATAAAAAAACCTATTTAGAGTTCTTATTGAACAACGGCGATGATTTTGAAATGACGATTACGACTTCTAAATTACCTTTGGGCGTTGCTTTTAAAAATTCAACAGAAAATGACGGCTTTATAGGGTATTTAAAATTCTTAAATGATTTTGGGGCTAAGCAACAAGAATTAACTAATCAGTTTAACAATGCAAAAAATCCATCGGATAGTATAGCTTCAAGAAATAAACTAGTTGCCCATGCTAAATCGCTTTCTGATTTTAGAAAAGATTATGTTGCACAACATCCAAAAGCCTTATTAACCTCAATTTTTAATGGTTTAGAAGTGCCCGTTGTGCCAGAAAAAGGAGATGTTTTGCCAAGTGGTAAAAAAGATTCCAATTTTGCATATAACTATTATAAAACACATTATTGGGATCATTTCAATTTTAAAGATGATCGCATTATTCATACACCTTTATATGATGCAAAGATTGATGAGTATATGAACAAATTGGTGTTGCCAATACCAGATAGTGTTATTAAAGAAGGTGATGCTTTATTAGCAAAAGCAAGAGGCACTAAAGAAGTTTTTAAATACACCCTGTGGTGGTTGACCCATAATGCTGAATCAAGTAAAATAATGGGTATGGATGTGGTTTTTGTCCATTTAGTAGAAAACTATTATATGAAAGGAGATGCTACTTGGTTGTCGAGAGAAGAATTAAATAAATATTTTGAGCGTGCATCAAAAATAGCTCCAAATTTAATTGGAAATGTAGCGCCAGAAATTGCAATGGAAGATCTTAATAAAGTGAAATATACCTTAAGCGGTGTAAAAGCTAAATATACGTTGTTGATTTTCTGGGATCCTACTTGCGGTCACTGCACTAAAGAAATTCCAGCAGTAGATTCGGTATTAAAATCTGCTCTGAAAAATAAAGATATTAAGGTGTTTGCGGTAAAAACGGAAGGGCCAGAAAATAAGTGGACAGAGTTTATTGAAAAAAACAATTTGAAGAAATGGTTGCACGTATATGATCCAGAGCGAAAATCAAATTACCGTTCGGCATATGATGTATATAGCACTCCTGTGATTTATGTATTAGATGAAAAGAAAATTATTAAAGCTAAAAGAATAGACCATAGCAACTTAGTAAGTGTATTTGAAATGCTAGAGGCAAAAGAAAAAGAGAAAAAATAAATTAATTAACAATAAAAATTCAAATTATGCGATCAGTAATTGCAATTGCGATTTTAAGTATTCTAACACCGAAATTTTCAAATGCTCAAGCCTTATTCACTTATGGAGGTAATGAGGTGTCTGTTCAAGAGTTTAAAAGAGTTTACGAGAAAAATAATATTCAGAAAAAAGTTGATTATTCAGAATCAGCTATAAATGATTATTTAAAATTGTATTCACTTTTTAAAATGAAAGTTAAAGAAGCTGAAGCACTTCATTTAGATACCGTAATTGCTATTAGTAGAGAATTAGATAATTACAGAAAACAATTGGCTAAAAACTATTTAACTGATGCAGAGGTTGCTAACCGCTTAGTTGTAGAAACGTATAATAGAATGAAAGAGGAAATTAAAGTAGCACATATTTTAGTTTCTGCATTAAATAATGCTAGTTCTGAAGATACCTTAAAAGCTTATAAAAAAGCGGATAGTATTTACAATGCTTTAATGGGTAAGAAAAAAGCTGATTTTGCGGCTACGGCTAAAGTGCTCTCTGATGATAAAGGGTCTGCTACTTCTGGTGGTGAAATAGGATATATAACGGCTTTGCAAACAATATATGCTTTCGAGAATATTGCATATGCAACACCAGTTGGCTCAATTTCTAAGCCATTCCGAACGATCTTTGGATATCATATAGTAAAAGTACTAGACAGACGTGCTACGCAGGGCGAAATTCAAGTAGCTCAAATTTTATTATCTACTCCAAAATCGAAAGGGGAAGATGGAGTAAGAGAAGCGAAAGTAAAAGCAGATAGTATCATTAATGCTTTAAAAGCCGGAGCAGATTTTGCAGCTATGGTACAAAATTTTTCTGAAGATAAATATTCTATTAAAGACAATGGAGTATTAGCCCCATTTACTGCAGGTAAAATGGTGCCTGCATTTGAAAATGCAGCCTTTACTCTCAAAAACATTGGAGATATTGCGGCGCCTGTTCAAACAGATTATGGTATTCATATTATTAAACTCATCAATAAAACACCTTTAAAACCATTAGATTCCTTACGTGATGTTTTGAAAAGAAAAGTAGAGAATGATTCTAGAGGCACTTTTGCAAGAGAGTCTTATATGAACAAAGTAAAAGCAGCTAATGGATTTAAGGAATATGCTTTGCATGTAGACGAAGTGATTAATGCGCTCAGTAAAATTGTGGATACTGGTAAAAATGCCAATGCTTTTCAAGCATCTAATTATAATACTATGGTTAAGCCTGTATTTGAATTGTCTTCAAAAACGTATTCTCAACACGATTTAATTTCCTATATCGAAATGGTTACAAGAGGTAGATTAAATGGCCCTAAAAATGCTGTGGTAAGAGATATTTATAACATGTTTGCAAATGCTATAGTAAATGATTTTCAAGAACATAAACTAGTAGAAGAAAATCCTGATTTTAGAATTCTAATGCAGGAGTATAAAGATGGTGTTTATTTATTTGAATTGATGGATCGTATGGTATGGTCAAAGGCTTCAAAAGATTCTGTGGGTTTAAATGCTTTTTATAAAGACATGCCTAATAAATATACTTGGGCACCTGGTTTTGCAGGTACGCTTTATAAATTCGATTCACTTTCAGGGGCGAATACGGCCTTAGCAATTTTGAAAAAGAAAAACGCTTCTGACGAAGATGTTGTAAAGGCAGTTAATTCAGAAGCAAATCCAAATGCAGTTATTATTCAAACGAGTACTTTTGAGTTTGACAAATTTTCATTTGTGCCAAAAGATCAAATTCTTTCTGGAAAATTAACAAAAGTGTTTAGCCATGAAGGGAAGCATTATATCGTTAAAACAAAATCACGATTCGATGCTCCTCTGCCTAAAACACTCAATGAATCTAGAGGCTATGTGGTTGCCGCTTATCAAGATTATTTAGAAAAACAATGGAACGAATCTTTAAAAGCAAAGTATCCAATGCTAATTAACGAGTCGGTTTTAAAATCTATAATAAAATAAAAATAAAAACACGGCTTAGGCCGTGTTTTTTTATAGTTGAAATGAAAAAATTAATTTTTGCAACCAACAATAAGGGTAAATTAAAAGAGATGCAACTATTGTTGCCCAACATAGAAATTATCTCTTTAAAAGATATTAATTGGACGGAAGAAATCGACGAGCCTTTTGATACCTTTCATGAAAATGCCCTTATTAAAGCCGTAACCATTTTTAAAGCTACGCAATTGCCGGTATTGTCAGACGATAGTGGATTGTGTATACATGTGCTTAATGGAGCTCCTGGCGTGCACAGTGCTTATTATGGCGGGCATCCTAGAACAGACCAGAAGAATATCAATAAAGTGTTGGAAGAGCTGGATGGCGCAACACAAAGAGAAGCATACTTTAAAGCCGTACTTTGTTTGATATGGGATGGACAGGTGCATTATTTTGAGGGTAATGTAGATGGCCGTATTGCAAATAGTCCGATGGGCGTGGATGGTTTTGGCTACGATCCAATTTTTGTACCAGTAGGTTATCAAGAAAGCTTTGCACAGTTGCCCATGGATATTAAAAATAAATTAAGTCATAGAGCTAAAGCTGTTCAGCAGTTATTAGCTTTTTTGAATGCATAAATATGAAATTTTCGATTGGAGATAAGGTATTGCTCAAAAGAACCATGGAAGAAGCTGAAGTATATGGTATCATCAGCTCGTCTATGGTAGAAGTTATTTTTGAGGATACTATATTTCCAATTTTTACAGACGAAATAGATCATCCCTACTTACATTGGTTTACGCAGAAGAAAAATGTTGAAAAAAAGATTCTCCAAGAGCTACCCACTGATAAAGAATTTCAAGTGCAAGTAATACTGGATGGCTTTCACCTTTTATTTATACCTCAATATCAACTGCTTGATATGGATGAGCAAGTAGTGAAGGTGAAAATTTACTTGTTGAATGGGTTAAAACAGGATGTTTCTTTTCAATATGGCGTTGTAAACAATTACGTAGATTTTAAACATCAAGGTCAACTTTATGATAATCAATCTTTTTATGTTCATGATCTTGATTTTGAAGCTATTAGTGCAAATCCTAACTTTTCCATTTTAGTTTCCTACCTCGATGAGTTTAAGCATAATGCAAATGCTGAGTTGTTACTAAAATTGAATGCAAAGAAATTTGCGCAACATCTACACGAGAGTAAAATGAAAGGTATTCCTTCTTTTCAGTATGATTTATGGCCCCAAAAAAGACAGATGAGAATTGAGGATACACTTCAAAAGCCGTT
The DNA here is from genome assembly GCA_945872085.1 of Chitinophaga pinensis. Classification (GTDB taxonomy): domain Bacteria; phylum Bacteroidota; class Bacteroidia; order Chitinophagales; family Chitinophagaceae; genus CAIWHF01. Next base: position 11,052 of record CAMBYG010000007.1, read on the forward strand.
AAGTTCGAAGACGACTAAGGCTACAACTCCAAATTTAAAACCAGTATATCAAAAGGGGTATGAGCATTATTATATACCAGACATAATCGATATACACATTGAAAAATTAGTGCCTAATTATAAAGGCATGAATAATGCGGAGATATTGCAGTTGCAATTAAAGCATGCCTTGCATGCGGTTGAACATGCCTATGCAGCAAATAAAGAGCGGATTACGATTATTCATGGAGTAGGAGAGGGGGTATTAAAAGATCGACTACATGACTTGCTCAAAAAACATACCTATGTAAAGCATTTTAATAATAATTGGCAACAGCAGTTTGGCTTTGGTGCTACAGCGATTTATTTAAAATAAAAAAAGCGATTCAAAAAGAATCGCTTTTTTAATATATAGTTGAGTTAGCTTATGCTAAAACATTCACGCGTTTTACGATACCAGATTTTAAATTGCCAGCTTTGTTTCTGTGAATAACATTGCGTTTTGCTAATTTGTCAATCATAGATACTACTTTAGGCATAGCTTCAAGTGCTTCTTTTTTATCTTTTAAAGATAAAAGACTGCGGATGGCATTACGAGTAGTTTTACCATAATAACGATTACGATCACGACGTTTTGCACTTTGACGAATGTCTTTCTTTGTTGCTTTATGATTTGCCATTTAATTTAATTTTTCTATTTTTTTAGTGCACAAAGGTATGCATTTTTATTAAAAATTCAAAAAAATATTGAATTAACTCCTAATTTCTCCAAAAAACTGCTTAGATCTTCGAATAATCTCTTCTTTATTACTTAAAAAAGCGTCTATTTTATCCTTCGGCAGCCTTAGCCAATAGGTCTTATCGCCAGGTTTGTTGAGCTGAAGGAATAAATCGTCGTTCCACCGTTCTAGTTGGCGCGCATCTGTTTTAAGCATTTCAGCCATAATTTCTATATTTATGGGCTCTGAAATTCGAATCAGCTGCATTTTTTTTAGCTCTTCTTCTGAAAATTTAGATTTTGGAGCTTCCTTTTTGACTGTTTTTGAGTTTTGTTGGTTTAGGCTATCAAATATATTTTGAGGTATAGCGCCTTTGGGTATATAGGGGCTCAATTTTTCGAATATACTTGCGGTAGCAATAAACGCCAATACGTGGCCTTGGGTTTCTAATGGTAGATGTTTTTTGATATCCCAAAAATTAGCACTACCAGTTCGCTCAATAGCTCTAGACACCGGTGTAGGACCACTATTGTAGGCCGCAACCACTAAAAGCCAGTCGTTGTATTTTTCGTACAAATAACTTAGATATTTAGCTGCAGCTTCCGATGATTTATACCAGTCTCTTCGATCATCTCTTCTTGCACTTGTTTTTAGTCCGAATAAATTTGCTGTTGAGCTCATAAATTGCCATGGACCCACTGCTCCAACAGGCGATACGGCTTTGTTATTCAGTGCAGATTCAATTACGGCAAGGTATTTTAATTCTTTAGGTAAATGGTGTTTGCTAAAAACATGATCAATCAACGGAAATTGTTTCATGCTTCTTGCTTGCACCACACTAAGTGTTTTAGCATTATAATTAAAGTAATCTATTACAAATTGATTGACAAAAGGGGTTTTGTTGCCAAAATACTCTTTCTGTCCAGCCAATGGTACTCTAACGTAATTTTTACTTGAATTTATAGAAGGGGCATATAAAATAAAAGGGGCGCAATAGTTTTTTAATTTTTTTCTATTCTCATTGAGGGTATCCGCCGTTTTTAGCTTCTCTAGATTTGATTCCTTAGCGAATTGTAGAGAGGGTCTTTTTTTTGTTGTTTTTCTTACTGCATGCTTATTGTTTGCTATTGCAGAAATGCAAAGCAAGCAAAGAACAACAGTGATGAAGACCTTGTTAAAAGACATATTGGTTATGTAGGTAGGAAAAAAAAGCTCTTTACAAAGTAAAGAGCTTATAAGATTTATTGAATAATTTATTTATTTTCTTTTGGCTCTTTCATGCCGTTTTCAATTTCGTTTTTAACCCCTTCTTTAGCATCATTGAATTCGCGAATTCCTTTTCCAATACCTCTTGCTAATTCTGGGATCTTTTTACCGCCGAATAAAACGATAACGATTACTAATAACCAAATCCACTCACCGCCACTTGGCATAGAGATTAATAATTGCGGGTTTATATTTGAAAGTATCATAGTAGTATGTTTTTGTAGCACAAATTTACAATATTATTTTATAAAAAACCCCAAACAGCTTATTTTTTATTATTCGCCATTTAATTGATTTTTTAATTGATCGGTCATGCCTTTCACATACGTGTCCCAGCGTTCAATAGCTTGTAGCATATCATTTGGTAAATCAGAATTGAATTGCATATATGCTTTAGTGCTCGGATGCACAAAGCCTAGTTCTTTAGCATGCAAAGCATGTCTTGGAATAATTTTAAAGCAATTTTCAACAAATTGCTTGTATTTAGTAAATACGGTGCCTTTTACAATTCTATTACCTCCGTAGGTGGCATCATTAAATAAGGGGTGCCCTTTAGATTGCATATGTACCCGAATCTGGTGGGTCCTTCCTGTTTCTAAACGCAATTCTAATAAACTCACATAATTATAGCGCTTGAGAATTTTATAATGCGTAATGGCTTCTTTCCCTAATGATCCATCTGGGTAGGTGGCCATAATTTTCCTAAATCGTTGGTGCCTACCAACATGTAAATTAACGGTGCCCTCCTCTTCTTCAAAATTACCCCAAACTAAAGCTATATAACGTCTGTGTACAGTATGGTCTTTAAATTGTTTAGAGAGATCCACCATAGCTTCTGGCGTCTTTGCAATCACTACAATGCCGCTGGTGTCTTTGTCTATTCGGTGCACTAAACCTACACGAGGAAGACTAGGAATGTCTCCGTCATGATCTTGTAGATAATAGGCTAAACCGTTTACCAAAGTGCCGGAGTAATTGCCACAACCAGGATGTATGACCATACCTGCCGGTTTGTTGACAATCATTAATTGATCGTCTTCATATACGATATTTAATGGAATATTTTCTGGAACTACTTCTGTTTGCTCTGGAGTGCGGTGGTCATAAATTGTGATCTTATCAAAAGGGCGCACTTTGTAGTTAGCTTTAATAGGTTCATTATTGACAAGCACATAATTATCGTCAATATTTTTTTGAATTTTATTGCGCGTAGCTCCTTCTATACGAATCATTAAATATTTGTCGATACGCATAGACTCTTGCCCTTTCGTAACCTCCAATTCATGCATGATATGTAAAGTGTCGTTCTGATCACCTTCTACATCATCTAATTCTTCCTCGTCCCAATCGGCATTCGTATTCATAATTAGTTGTTTTTATTAAACCATTTTTTAATAGATTTCTCATCCAATTCAAGATAATTTGTTTCTCTTTTTATAATTCCATTTTCGATCCAATAGATACTTGGCACATAGGGCCCGGCCATTGCTTGAAAGCCTGAGGGGTCACCATTATAAAATAAATTGGGCAAATTGTTGGCCTTGGTTTCTTCAAAAAAGTCAGTTTTAAGCTCATCTGGTCCGTTTAAAATCAAAAGAATAGATGCTTTCTTTTCTGTTTTTTGTAATTGCTGAAAAAGTATGGCAGCTTTTCTACAATGAGGGCAACCTAAGCTTAAAAAAGCAATAATACGTCTTTCTTTTTTTAGAGAATCTATAAATTTAGGTGCCATTCTAGTAGACAAGGGCGCTAGATTAATAGGTCGTTCATTTAGTGTTTTATGCAGTGGGTTGCTAATGAAAGGAACGGCTAAACATAGCATAATCAATGCTAGGCTTGTTAATGCATTATTCCAGCTTTTGCAGTTTGATTTTTTAATCCAATACAAAAATAGTAGTAGTGCTAAATTTTTGCCTAAGCTAGCTAGCGGACTTAAACTAAAGGCGTTTCCAAAACAACCACAATCTCCATTATTGCCGTAGCTAATTATTTCGATAAATAAGTAAATGGAAAATAATAATAATAAAAGTTTACTGATCAGTAGGGTGTATTTTAAATACTGATGGGCTAATAATAAACAACCCAGTATTAGTTCCATGCCAATTATAAGTCGCGCTAAAATGCTTGATATGGCATAATTGCAGTTAAAAAACTCTATAATAGACCACTCTAATTTATTGATATAAATGAGTTTGCTAATTCCTGAAAATAAAAAAACTGCTGCACAAGACAGCAGTAATAGTTCTATCAGTATTGCTTTTGTAGAAAAGCGAACTTTCATGTAATAGTGGATTAGAAAAGTTTACAATCTTCTACACTCGAAATGCCATTGTTGTTATAATTTCCAGAATTGCCTTCACAAAGATTCTTAGCATTTTCTTTAGAATCTTTAATGTCGTATTCGTTAATAGTAGTATCGGGCAAGCCAGGTTGGCCTTTATAAGAAATCTTACATTGGCAGATATAAGTGCGGGTACATGCACTCATACTGAAAAGTAAAAATAAGACAAGGCTAAAGTAAATAAATTTCATGTTCATTCTTTAAAGAAGAAATTGATCCTACAAGATAGCAATAAAATTTTAAATCCAAAAAGTTTGCCTTGTAAGTATTAAAAAAATAATAACTTTATAGCATGTTAGCATTTCCACCAAGTCAATTAGAGTTTGTCGCCAAGCAATTAGTAGAGGGATTTTTAATTGGTTTAAATAAAAGTCCTTTTCATGGATTTTCAGTTGAATTCGCCGAACATCGTTCCTATAACATTGGAGACTCCCTAAAACATATAGATTGGAAAGTTTATGGCAAAACAGAAAAGTTGTATTCCAGAAAATACGATGAAGAGACAAATCTTCGTTGTTGCCTGCTTATCGACAGTTCTTCCTCTATGAATTTTAAAGCCCAACCCGAAGCGTTAAGCAAAAAACAATTTGCTTGTTTATTGTCTGGCGCAATGCTATATATATTGAGAAATCAACTAGATGCTACCGCATTAGCCTACCAAGAAACTCAAAATGCCATTTTGACTCCTTGCAAATCAAGCAGTTCTCATTATAATTTTCTATATACCACACTTACAAAATTGTATGAAGACTACTCAAATGCATTTAGTGTAGATTTAACAACACAATTAAATGAATTGGCAGAGCGCATGCATAAGCGTTCATTAATTATTGTTTTTAGTGATTGTTTAGAAGAAAGCGCTAAAGAAGCCGCATTTTTAGATGCCTTGTGTCATCTAAAATTTAAAGGGCATGAGGTATTGTTGTTCCAACTTTTAGAGTCGGATAAAGAAATAAACTTTAGATTTGACAATAAGCCTACGGCTTTTGAAGATATGGAAAATGGATCTTTACTTTATGCCGATGTGCCTCAGATAAAAGAAGAATATCGTATTGGTATTCAAGAGTTTGTAAATGCAATTCGATTAGCCTGCTTGGAAGCCCAAATTTCCTATGAATTGATTGATTTACAAACACCTGTACAGGAGGTTTTGCAGCAATTTTTATTAAAACGTCAAAAAATGCAATAATTTCCAAAATTAGTATTAACTTTGCACCCCTATTTGCCTTATGTTAAGATCATAGATACTTAGGGTAGGTTGCTTTCTAAATGGTTGTTTATGAAAAACTCACGAGTGTTTGAAATTGCATGGCAAGGGTTGAAGTTAGGTGAACATGAACTCATTTATGATTTAGACGACAAGTTCTTAATTTGGAAATATCCAGAAACCGAATACAAGCAATTAAATGTACAAATTAAAGTTACATTTGATAAGCAAGTTAACTTTTTCATGTTTCATTTTAACATTGATGGGTCTTTAGTAGTTCCCTGTGATCGATGTGGTGAAGATTTTGAATTGTCGTTGTGGGATGAATTTGATTTATTAGTGAAATTGAATGATGTAGAAGACGAAGATCAAATTGAAGAAGAAGCAGATGTGGTATTTATTTCGAGGTCTGAAACCGTTTTGGATATTAGTGATTGGTTGTATGAATTTCTGATGTTAAGCATTCCGCTACAGAAAATTCATCCGCAAGATGCCAAAGGAAATGAAACCTGCAATCCAGATGTGTTAGCCTTTCTAAAACAATCGGCTTTAGCACTAGAACAAGAAAATAAAAATACTATTTGGAAAGGATTAGATTCCATAAAAATAGAAGAAGATAAAAAGAGTAATAAACGAAGTAAAAATTAAATAAAATGCCAAATCCTAAAAGAAGACACTCGCAACAACGTGGAGCTAAACGCCGTACTCACTACAAAGCAGTAGCTGAAACATTTAGCGTAGATAAAACAACTGGCGAAAGTCATTTGCGTCATCGTGCTCATTGGGTTGAAGGAAAATTATTCTATCGTGGACGTGTAGTGGTGGACAAAAATCCAGCAACAGATACAGAAACAACAGCTTAATTTCTATTCCATCAAATCCATGAATATTGGTTTAGATATAATGGGAGGTGATTTTGCACCTGAACAAGCAATATTAGGTGTACAAATGTACTTGCAACAAAAGCAAGATACAGTTGTACATCTTATTCTTATTGGCGATCCTCAAAAGGCAGCACCCTATATATCTGCAATAGAAAATTTTAAAGGTAAATGGACTTTAGTGCCAGCTACACAAGAAATTGAGATGGATGAGCATCCAACAAAAGCCCTTAAAGAAAAGCCAGAATCTAGCATTGCTATTGGTTTTGGTATGTTGATGCATAAAAAAATAGACGCTTTTATTAGCGCCGGTAACACGGGTGCTATGATGGTAGGCGCTATGTATACCGTTAAAAATATTGAAGGCGTTATTCGCCCAACTATTGCATCTCCTATTCCTAGAGAAGATGGTCAGTTTAATTTATTAATTGATGTTGGCATTAATGCTGATTGTAAAGCAGAACATTTAGTGCAATTTGCACAGATGGGATCTATTTATGCGCAAACTGTGTTAGATGTAGCACAACCTAAAGTTGGGTTGTTGAACATTGGTGCAGAAGAGGGTAAAGGCAATATTTTAGCACAAACCACATTCCCGTTATTGAAAGAGCAAGCTAATATAGATTTCTATGGAAATATAGAAGGAAGAGATGTTTTTGCTCCTAAAGCTGATGTAATTGTTTGCGAAGGCTTTGTGGGTAATGTAGTATTGAAAATGGCAGAATCTTTCTACCATATTTTCAAAAATAAACGAAACATTCAAGATCCGTTTTTAGATAATTTCAATTATGAGATTTATGGTGGTACGCCAATTTTAGGGATTAATGAGCCAGTAATCATTGGTCATGGTATCTCAAAAGCCGTTGCTTTTTGCAATATGATCAAAATGTCTGAGAAAATAGTTAGTGCAAAACTAATTGAGATTTTCAAAGATACCTTTAAAGAACAAATAGGCGCTTAGTCCTTTTTCTTAAAATCACCCCTTTTCCAAGCTTCGTAAAATTCGCCCCATTTCAGTGGGCTGAATATATTCATAGGTTGTTGCTGACCTTGATATTCCAATTCTCTGGTAAGTCTATTCTGTTGGATATGTTGTTGTTCTTTCCCGTCTTTAGCCAACGTATAGGATATAGCTCGCAATCGAAGCATGTTGTTATTTTGTCGAGCTATTTCATATTTGTCATCATTGATTCTCCAATGCAAAAATGCGTAATTGAAATAGTCTTTATCCGGCAAAGGTCTAACAAAGGTTTCTGGAAGATAGAACGTATCTTGAACCATAGTTTGCGTTAGCGAAAAGAAACTCCCTTTTGCATTTGTTGGGATGACAACATCTTTTGGGCGATATCCTAAGCATCTAAATTGTAAGGTATCTCCTTTTTCGCATACGATAGTAAAAACGCCCCATTCGCTTGAATAAGTACCTCTGTCTTTGTTTTTAATTAAAACAGTAATGTCGGGAAGTGTCCTGCTACTGTCGCTACTTAGGATTACTCCGTTTACTTGTATAATACTATGGTCGTTTTGAGCCCAAGTATCGAAAGAGATAAACAAGAATAAAATAGCTATGATTATGCGCATAAAAAAGATTACTTGCACAAATGTAATTTCTTTGTTTCAACTAAATTGTTAAAATAGAAATTAGCTATCAATAATATCTATAAAAAGACCATGGTTAAATTGTATTTTTGTGTTCATTCAGTTCCAATATTTATAAAATGATAACTAAAGAATCTGTATTAGAGGCACTCAGTAATGTGCAAGAGCCTGATTTAGGAAAAGATTTGGTTTCCTTAAATATGATTGAGGCCATAGCTATTGACGGAAAGAAAATAAGTTTTAAAGTAATACTTACTACACCTGCTTGCCCTTTAAAAGAACATATTGAAAGAGCCTGTATTAATGCCATTCATTTATTGGTAGACAAAGAAGCAGAAGTAACGGTTATTATGGATGCAAAAGTGGTAAGTCATAGAAATGATAATAAATCGTTTTTGCCTGAGGTAAAAAATATAATCATCGTTGCATCGGGTAAGGGTGGAGTTGGAAAATCTACCGTTTCGGTAAATTTAGCTTTAGCTCTTGCAGCGCAAGGTGCACAAGTAGGTCTGCTAGATGCAGATATACATGGCCCATCGGTACCAATGATGTTGGGCATTAGAGACGAGCGCCCTAAGATGATGGATGTAAATGGTAAAGGCATGATATTGCCTATAGAAAAATACGGCATCAAAGCCATGTCTATTGGTTTATTGATAGATGAAAAGCAAGCTATAATTTGGCGAGGACCACAAGCTAGTTCTGCGCTAAAACAATTTTTATCTGATGTGCATTGGGGTGCTTTAGATTATTTGATTATAGACATGCCACCAGGAACGGGTGATGTGCATTTGACCTTAGTGCAAACCGTGCCAGTAACTGGAGCAGTTATAGTTTCAACCCCTCAAGCAGTTGCAGCTGCGGATGCTAAAAAAGCAATTGTGATGCTGAAGCAAGAACAGATTAATGTACCTATTTTAGGAATCGTAGAGAATATGTCTTATTTCACTCCTGCAGAATTGCCGGAAAATAAATACTATATTTTTGGTAAGGATGGCGCTAAAAAAATGGCCGAACAATTTGAATTGAATTTTCTTGGTGAAGTGCCATTAGTGCAATCGATTAGAGAGGGTGGAGATAGCGGCGTGCCAGCAGTACTAGACGATCATGCAGTGTCTAAAAATAGTTTTATGGATTTGGCCGGAAATGTGGTTCGTCAATTAGCTATTAGAAATGCGCAGCAATCGAAAACAAAAATTGTAGAAATAAAAAATTAATACCCTATGCATCGTAATGAATTGGTTGCTCAGATAAAAAAGAAAAAATCTGTATTATGTGTTGGTTTAGATACCGATGCTAGTAAAATTCCACAGCAATTGCAAAATGATCCAAATGGAATTTTGCTTTTTAATAAAGCAATCATAGATGCTACAAAAGATTTTACAGTAGCCTATAAAATTAATACGGCCTTTTATGAAGCTATGGGTATAAAGGGCTGGGAGATTATGCAAGAAACCTTGGCCTATATTCCCAATGATATCTTTACTATAGCTGATGCAAAAAGAGGTGATATTGGGAATACGGCAACGCAATATGCAAAAACTTTTTTTGAAACCTACCCATATGATAGTGTTACCGTTGCGCCATATATGGGTGCAGATAGTGTACAGCCTTTTTTAGCGTTTGAAAATAAATGGGCTATTGTGTTGGGCTTAACTTCTAATCCAGGGAGTAAAGATTTTCAAATGCTATCCTTAGATGATCAATCGTATTTGTATGAGCGTGTTTTGAAAACAGTAAGCTCTTGGGGTACTGTCGAGAATACCATGTTTGTAATAGGTGCTACTAGAGCGGATCAGTTACAAAATGTAAGAAAAATATTACCTAATCATTTTTTATTAATACCAGGTGTTGGTGCTCAAGGTGGCGATGTAGCTACGGTATGTGAGCACGCATTAACCGAAGATGGCGGTATTCTAATAAATGTGTCGAGAGGAATTATTTATGCTAGTAACCAAGAAGATTTTGCAAGTAAAGCCCATGATGCTGCTAAAATGTATCAACAAGAGATGCAGCAATTTTTCAAATAATAGTACTTTATATGCAGTAAATAAAATAACTTAGTAGCATCGTTACTAAGTTATTTTATTTTAAGTTATGCAAGAGGATTTACTGCAATTCATTTGGCAATATGGGCTGTTTCAAGCACATTGTTTAGTTGCCACCAACAATGAAACTATTACTATAATTAACAGGGGGAGTATTAATAAAAATTCAGGCCCCGATTTTTTATCGGCTAAAATAAAAGTGGGAACAACCATTTTGGTTGGGAATATTGAAGTGCATATCAAAACCAGCGATTGGTTTAAGCATCAACATCAAAAAGATCCTGCTTATAATAATTTGATACTCCATGTAGTTTATGAGCATGATGCATCAACCTGGCCCTACCATTTTCCAGTACTAGCCTTGAAGGAACATATAAGCGAAGAAATTCTGCAAACTTATCAGCATTTAATGCACCACAAACAAGAGATTGCCTGTTCCAATTTATTAAGTTCAGTAAGTGACCTTGTAAAGTATAATTGGCAACAACGATTACTTTTGGAGCGATGGGAAATGAAATTGATGGATTGGAAGTTGGAATTAGCAAACAATCAAAACGATTGGCAACAATTACTTATAAAGCGATTAATCATCAATTTTGGGTTTAATGTTAATGCTGCCGGATTTGAGTTGTTATCCAAATCTATTCCCAATAAACTATTTATGAAAGCTCAAAGCAATCCTCTGGAAATGGAAGCCCTTCTCTTTGGTCAAGCTGGTTTTTTAGAAGAATCGTTTGCCGACGACTATTATCAACAATTGCAAACGCTTTATAAATTTATTAGGCATAAATATCAATTGCAACCCATTGAAAAGCATATCTGGAAATTTATGAGAATGCGACCCGTTAATTTTCCAACAATTAGGATTGCTCAATTGGCTGCCTTGTTGTGCAAAACTACCCATTTGTGTGCTATGCTTTCAAGCATTAGTTCATTGCATGATATACGGTCTATTTTTAAAATTACAGCTTCTCCATACTGGGATAAACATGTAAGATTTGGTAAAGAAACAGTCAACTCGAGTGCAAAAAATCTAGGTGAATCGGCAATCGATAGTATATTTATTAATACGCTACTGCCATTCTTATTTTTACAAGCTTCTTATGAAGATAACTATGAAAAGAAAATGCTTGTCATAGATTGGCTGCAAAGCATAAAGGCAGAGCAGAATGCTATTGTAGAAAAATGGTCTACTTGTGCTTGGCGGGTCAACAGTGCTCTTGATCCCAATCGCTATTGCAATTATATAATTATTATTGCCTTCCCAAGAAATGTTTAGCATGCGCAATTGGCTTGTCTATATTTACTTTACGGCCATAAGAATTGAATGTCTTTAATGCAATCTGGATGTAAACTCTCCATGACTGGGCAGGTTAGGGCCGCCTTTTCTAAAATCATTTTTTCTTTATCACTATACGTTAGGTGTTTTGGTAACTGAATGGCAATTTTAATTATACCAATTCTTCGTGGAGCGGTTTCCATTATTTTTTCAATACTACACTCAGTATTGGTTATATCAATATGATGCGTATTTGCGGCTATGCCCATGATGGTAAGCATGCAGGAGGCTAAAGCCGTAGCTACTAAATCGGTAGGAGAGAAGCGAGCGCCTTTGCCTTGATTGTCAATGGGAGCATCTGTTTCTATTATGGATTCAGATTGTATATGTGTGGCACTTGTTCTAAGCTCGCCTAAATAAATAACTTGAGATGTCATTGTTTCAATTTTTTAGTTAAATTTACAAGGTAAATAAAGCACAACTATGCTTTCTAATATAAAGTTATTTAAATTAATACTTGTTTCCTTTTTATTATTTACTTCTTTGTTAGTAAATATCAATAATGCTAAGGGGCAAGCTGCCGTTATGCCTAAAACCAAAGTAATACCAAAGTCTAATTTACAACTTTCAAAACGTTTATTAAAAGCGCCTCCTATTAAGTCAGAATGGAGTGCCGGGTTTCGTTTGCAATCCGATGGCTGGGCTTTATTTGCAGATATTGGTACCGCAGTAAAATTTAATTCAAAATATCCCAACTACCAATATCAAACTAATTTATTTCAAATAGAGTTTGCCGAGAAAACAGACATTCGTCAGAAATTAACCATCAATACTAATAGTTCATCATCCTCTTCCAATGCAATTGGTTATGTTTTTGGAAAGGTGAATAAGTTCTATCAAGCACGTATGAGTTATGGTCAGCGATTAAAAATTGCAGGTAAGCCCGATCCGCAAAGTGCATCTATACATTGGCTTTTTGCAGGAGGCTTATCTATTGGAGTCGTTAAGCCTTATAAAATTATTGCTTTAGTAAACGATCCTATTATGGGTTATGTTGAAAAAACAATACAATACGAACCTGCTTACAGAGAAGTGTTTTTAAATCCTGATTTGATTTTTGGGAGTGCGGGTTTTGCAGATGGCTTAAATCAATTAAAATACATACCTGGTTTGCACTTAAAGACAGGGATACATTTCGATTTTTCAAAAGAAAAAACAACGATATTGGCTGCAGAGATTGGAGCTAGTGTTGATTTCTATTCCAACCCTATTCAAATCATGTTGGATGATCAGAATAAAAAAACCTTTGCCAATATGTATGTTTCCTTTCAATTTGGTAAAAGAAAATGATTGAATTAATTTGCACCCAATTATGCAGGAACTTCCAATAATAAATCCGATTTCTTCAGAAGAAATAAGAGTTAAAAAGCCCAATTGGCTTCGAGTAAAATTACCCATAGGAGAAGAGTATAAACACGTTCGTAATCTTGTTGATACCCATAAGTTGCATACCATTTGCGAAAGCGGCAATTGCCCTAATATGGGCGAGTGCTGGGGTGCTGGCACAGCTACTTTTATGATTTTGGGTAATATATGCACCCGATCATGTGGATTTTGTGCTGTAGCTACAGGCCGTCCGGAGGCAGTAGATTGGGATGAGCCTCAACGAGTTGCCGAAGCCATCCACTTAATGAAAGTAAAACATGCGGTTTTAACATCGGTAGATAGAGATGAGTTGGCCGATGGGGGATCTATAATTTGGTATAATACGATCAAAGCCGTAAGAGCTTTGAATCCAGATACTACTATGGAGACTTTAATTCCCGACTTTAAAGGAGAATGGCATAATCTACAACGTATCATAGATGCGCATCCAGAAGTTGTTTCCCACAACTTAGAAACGGTAGAACGATTGACAAAAAAAGTACGCATTCAAGCCAAATACCATAGAAGTTTAGAAGTGATAAGAAGGCTTAAAGACGGCGGTATGAGAACCAAAAGTGGTATCATGTTGGGTTTGGGAGAAGAAAAAGAAGAAGTTCTTGCCTCTATGCAATCGCTCGTAGAAAACGGATGCGATGTGCTTACTTTAGGGCAATATTTACAGCCCACGCCTAAACATTTACCGGTAGTGCGTTTTGTACATCCCGACGAGTTTGAAATGTATAGAGAAGAAGGCTATAAAATGGGCTTTGACCATGTTGAAAGTGGCCCCTTAGTGCGCTCTTCCTATCATGCCGAAAAGCATTTGAAAAAAAATTAATATGTTAATAAAAAAAGAGGGTGGTTGCACCCTCTTTTTTTATTACAAACTACTATTCTTAGCTACTTGCTCGCTTTTTTAAAAAGCGTCTCAACTATTGCAATAAATACTCCAAACTATTTGAATTTTAAGAAATTATTGCTATACTTGTAGTTGATAAATAGGGCTTTTTAACGAAAGCCTTAAAGCTATCTTTGATCTCTTTGAAAAGTTCCAACCAATTAGGAACTTTTCAAGGTCTTTTAATTAGTAAAGTTTAAAATTTTAAATAGGTATACTATGCCCAATTATTTACGTTCTGGTAAATTGGTTTTAATTGCTTCCTTGATAGGTATGCAATCTGTTTTCGCATTAGACAAAAAAGTCGATGATAAAATTCATGCAAATCATACAGGGTTTGTTGAAAACAGTGGCCAAATCATTGATCAACATCAAAAAGTGAATCCATCTGTACGCTACTTGCTTTCTTCCAAAGGATTGAATATGCAATTGCGTAATAATGGGTTTAGCTATGATCTTTGGAAACCAACAGCGGCAAAAAAAGGTGCTTATCAATTGCATAGGTTAGATTTCAATTTCATAAATGCCAATCCTTCTGCAGAAATTGTTACCGATCATCATGCAATAGCAAGTTATACCTATGGTAAAGAGCATTTGAAGGCGTCTTCATTTGGAAAGGTAACCTACAAAAATGTATGGAAAAATATCGATATCGTATTTCATGAAAATAATGGAAAGCCCAAGTATGACTTTATTGTTAGGCCAGGAGCTCAGTTGGCTGATATTGCTTTCGCTATCAATGGTGCGCAAGAAATAACAGCTAGTGCAAGCGGTTTGATTTTGAAAAATTCTATTTCAACACTTACAGAGACTATTCCAGCTAGTTATTTGACAACAAAAGAATCAACTAAGAAAATTATTGTAAATTTTGAAAAGAAAGCAGATGGTTCATTTGGTTTTAAAACCAATGAACGTATTCCAGAGAATGCTACGCTGACCATTGATCCTACTCCAAATAGATTATGGGCTACGTATTTAGGCGGTTCGGGTTATGAAGAGATATTTGGAACGTCTATTGCTACAAGCGGTGATATTTTTGTAACCGGCCAAACAAGTACTATATCTTACATTGCAACAACAGGGGCTGTTATTTCTAGTATCAATGGTGCGGTAGATGCTTTTGTGGCAAAATATAATGTAGCTGGTAATTTAGTTTGGTTTGAATATTTTGGCGGTAGTGATTTTGATTATGCTACTTCAATTTCAAAAAACATTACAAATACTTTAGCCATTGCGGGTTATACATCTTCTTCTACTGGATTAGCAACAATGGGTGCTGCATTTGGTGGAGGCATAGATGCATTTGTTGCTAAATTAGATACAGCCGGTACTGTATTGTGGTCAAGATATTATGGTGATTCAGGAGATGATCAAGCAAATGGTGTAGCGGTAAGTGCTGATGGAAGTGTATATGTAGGTGGTTTAACTACCTCTACAGCAAATATTGCTACTGCTGGAGCACAACAAACATCGTATGGTGCTGGCGCAGGCGTATCAGATGGTTTTGTTGCTAAATTCAATGGAGCTTCTGGTGCAACTACTTGGGCAACTTATTTAGGAGGAACTGGTGATGATGCAATTAATGGTATTGCAACAGATGCAATAAACAATGTTTATGTAGTAGGTAATACCACATCAACTAATAATATTGCCTCTACCATTCCAGCTGCGCAACAAGCAGCAAATGCTGGATTGCAAGATGCATTTTTAGTAAAATATGTAGCGGCTACTGGGGTTAGATCTTTTGGTACATTCATGGGTGGAACATTTGCCGACGGTGCTAATGCAGTACATGTAGTAGATTTTTTAAGCAGCGTATACATTGGTGGTTTCACCAATTCTTCATTTTTAGCAACAGCAGGATCATACAAGTCTACACTTGGTATTGGACAAGAAGCAATTGTTGCTAGATTCAATATTACAACCGGACTTAGAATTTCATCGAGTTATTTTGGTGGCACTGGGAATGATGAAATTAGAGCAATCAACTCAGATGCGAGTAACAATGTAATCATTGCGGGATCTACGAATTCGCCGAATGCGATTGCAAGCGCATCGAGTTTTCAAAATACCTATACTAATGGATTGGACGGATTTGTTGTGAGAATGAGTAATACTTTAACGGCATTGCAATGGGGTACTTATGTTGGTGCTTTTGGTAGTGATGTAATTCGCTCAATTGGAGTAGGAACTAATGTAATTGCTGCAGGTGGTTTTACCACTTCTAATTCTGGAATAGTAACTAGTAATGGAAATCAACAAACTTATGGTGGTACAACCGATGGTATGTTGGTATATATCGACGCCTTAGGTTGTGTTGCAATTACGAATCCAAATACAGCCACTGCTATTTGCACAGGAGATTCATTGACTATACTAGCTAACACGGGTACAGGTTACCAATATGTTTGGTTGGTAAACGGAACGGCTAGTTTAAACGATACACTATCAACAATTAAAATTGGTGCAGCTGCAACCTATTCGGTTAAAGTAACAAATGCAATTGGCTGTATAGAAACATCAACTCCAATTGCTGTTTCCTTAAATCCATTACCAACAGCTACAATCACTCCTGCAAGTGCTACTACTATTTGTAATGGAACTAATGTGGTGTTAAATGCAAATACAGGAACTGGTCTTACTTACCAATGGTATAAAGACAGTATATTGATTGCAGGTGCAACTGCTAGTTCTTATGCAGCAACTTTAGCCGGCAACTATATGGTGAAAGTGACAAATGCAACAAGTTGTTTTGCTTTTTCTTCGCCTGTTGCAGTAGTTGTAATTGCTTTGCCTTCTGCCACTATTGGTTTGCTTGGTTCTGCAACAATTTGCGATGGTGATAGTACAGAATTAGTTGCTACTAATGGTTCAGGATATTCTTTTCAATGGAATTTAAATGGCACACCTATTAGTGGTGCTATCAATCAAAATTATTTTTCATCAGCTTCAGGTTCTTATACGTGTACGGTTACAGCAAACGGTTGTTCTAAAACATCCACTGCAAAAGTTATAACTGTAAATGCGGCACCTACTGCTATAATTACACCTTTAAGTGCAACTTCTTTCTGTCAGGGTGGAAGTGTTACCTTAAGTGCTAATTTGGCTGCAGGTAACACCTATTTGTGGAGAAAAAATGGAGTTATAATTACAGGTGCTTTTGGATCAAATTACACCACCAATTCTTCTGGTTCTTATACTGTAACTATTACCAATGCTAATAACTGTTCGGCTACTTCAGCAGCTACAATTGTAACTGTTAACCCAATTCCAACAGTAAGCATAGTTGCAAATAACATCAATCCTGTTTGTCCTGGTGATACCATAGCACTTACAGCAACTGCGAGTACTACGGTAACTTATGTATGGTTGCTTAATAATTCAGTGATTGCATCTAATGCATCAGATTCAATTTACAAAGCATTTCAAGCGGGTTGGTATAAAGTAATTATTCAAGATGTAAATGGTTGTCAAAAAACATCCGATTCTATACAAGTTCAATTATTGACACCTCCACCTGCAACAATAACAACTACTACTACTGCCATATGTCAAAATGATAGTACATTGTTATCTGCAAATGCAGGAACTGGATTTACCTATGAATGGAATTTGAACGGTACTCCAATAACTGGAGCTACCAACCAAACTTTATATGTAAAAGTAGCAGGTGCTTATACGGTAAAAGTTATAAACGCAATTGGTTGCTCAGCTACTTCAGCTCAAACAATAATAACCGTTAATCCTTTACCATCTACTACGATTACTCCTGGTCCGTCTTTAAATCTATGCACAGGAGACTCTATAATTTTACACGCTCCAGTAGCTACAGGTAATACCTATCAATGGTATCAAGGCGGTGTTCTTTTGCCTGGCGAAACAAATGATTCTCTAAAAGTATTAAACGGAGCAACCTACACAGTTAGAATTGTTAGTTCTTTCGGTTGTGTAGATTCTTCAAGTGCTGCAACTGTTACACAATATGCATTGCCTACGGTAACCATATCTCCAAATATTACTACATATAAATGTGATGGAGATACCTTGGTTTATGCTGCAAGTGGTACTGGTTTGACTTCTTATCAGTGGTATTACAATGGAGCGGCTATTACTTTAAATGGTAATGGCACTACCTATGCCGCTACAACCGCTGGTTATTATCAAGTTGCAGCTACCAATTCTATAGGATGTATCGGTTATTCTGATATTGATACTTTAATTTATAATCCTTTACCTACATTGCCAACGGCTAATACGCCTATTAACTATTGTTATGGAGCTACAACAGCGCAATTAAGTGCAACGGCTTCCGGTGTCAATACCTTGTTGTGGTTTACATCGGCAACAGGTGGTGTTGGTTCGGCTATCGCGCCTATACCATCTAATACGGTATCTTCTACCTATTATGTAGCAGAAGTTACTCCTGCTGGTTGTGCTGGACCTCGTTTGCCGATTGTAGTAAATATACAGCCTCAAGCAACATTTACTTCTACCTTGATAGATTCGGTTTGCTCTGGCATGCCGTATTCTTATACTCCATTACCAAACCCAACAGCTACCTTAATTTATACTTGGGTTCGACCAGCTGTTCCAAATATTAGTAATGTTGCAGTAACTACTCCTATTAATAATAATATCAATGAAATTTTAATCAACACATCAGCAAATCCTGTTAATGTTACGTATATCTATACGATTAATAATTCGGGTTGTGTGAATACGGTTAATTTAGTAGTAAAAGTAAAACCTACTCCTAACTTAAGCAATCTACCGACAAACGCTAGCATATGTAGTGGTAGTCCATACGTATATACACCAACTAGTGCAACGGCAGGTACCACTTTCCAATGGACACGTGCAGCAGTAGTAGGGATTACTAATCCAGCGGTAACTACTCCAGTTATAGGTGGTATCAATGAAACATTAATAAATACTTTCCAAGTAATTAATCCGGTAACGTATTCTTATCAGCTTAATGCCGCTGGATGTATAAACACCATTGGGTTTACATTAACTGTCAACCCAACACCAATATCTATTGCTACGGCTGCAGGACCTACAACTTTTTGTGCTGGTGGTAGTGTAGTTCTAAATGACTCTACCAATCTCACCACTGGATTTACCTATACGTGGAAAAATGGTATAAATACAGTAGGTACATCGGCTAGTTTAACCGTAACTGCTGCTGGTGTTTATACTTGTACAGTTACAAATACAGCTACAGGGTGTCAAACGGTTTCTAATGCTATAACCGTTACGGTTAATCCAGTTCCAACAATGACATTAAACACTACAACTCCTCTTACATTTTGTCCTGGGGGTAGTGTTGTTTTAAATGCAAGTCCTATAACTGGTGTTACTTATCAATGGTATAAAAATTCTAATTTAATAACTGGTGCAAGTGCGAGTACCTATACCGCTAATCAGTCAGGGTCATATACTGTTGTTGGTACTTATCCTACAGGATGTTTTTCAAATCCATCAACTGCCAAAGTTGTTTTAGTAGATACGCCTTATGCTATTATTGCACCGGTAGGTAATGTAAATTTATGTTCGAATGAAGTATTAACTGCAACTGCAAATACGGGTACTGGTTTTACTTACCAATGGTTTTTAAATGGAGTTGCAATACCTGTAGCTACGGCTAGTTCTTATACCATTTCACAAACAGCTGTGGGTTCTACATTCCCTTATACTGTAAGAGTTACTAATGCAACAGGTTGTTTCACTACATCATCTGCATTGAATGTAACTGTAGTTGCAATTCCTACAGTGAGTATTGTAGCTAATGGGCCAACAACGTTCTGCTTTGGTAATAATGTATTGTTAACTTCAACAGCTACGGGTGTTAATATAACCTATCAATGGAAATTTAATGGAACAGATATTCCTGGAGCAACAGCGTCTTCTTATTACGCAACCACAACAGGAACGTATACTTGTCAAGTTTCTAATGTAAACAACTGTAAAGTTATTTCCAATGGTATTCCAATAATAAATAATCAGCCGGTTGCTACTATTGCTAATACTACATCATTAACCTTCTGCAATGGTGATAGTGTAATATTATATGGTAATAGCGGGGTGGTATCTTATCAATGGAATTTGAATGGTGCTCCAATCCCAGGCGCTACCAATCAAAACTATGTAGCTTATGTAAGTGGATCATATACATTAACAACAGTTAATACCTCTAACTGTATTCAAACATCTACACCTAAAGTGGTAAATGCAGTGAATGCTCCGATAGCGGTAGTTGCTCCAAGTGGACCAACAAGCTTCTGCCAAGGATTGAATGTTACCTTAACAGCTAATTCAGGTGTTGGGTATACTTACCAATGGTTATCGAATGGTGTTCCAATAGCTGGTGCAACAGCAATCAGCTATACAACGGTTAGTGCAGGTAATTATTCCGTTGTGGTTAAAAACTCAAATAATTGCAGTACTGTTTCTTCTATTATTGTGGTGACTACTTATGCTAATCCAACAGTTACAATAGCTGCAGGTGGAACTACTAATATTTGTAATGGAGATAGTGTTTTATTATCGGCTACGGCAACTGCAGGGGTAAGTTATCAATGGTTTTTAGGTAATGTTCCAATTGTTAATGCAACGAGTTCTAATTATATGGCTAAAGTAGCTGGTATATATACCGTTAAAGTAACTAATGTGACCAATTGTTCTACAACATCAGCTTCAATTACAGTAACCGTTAAAGCTAGTCCTACTGCATATATTACTTATAATTCACCGCTTACCTTCTGCGATGGTAGTTTGGTAGTACTTACAGCTGTGGTTGGAAATAATGTAACTTATCAATGGAGAAAAAATGGAGTTGCTATTCCAGGAACATCAGCGCCATCTTATAATGCAACTCAAACGGGTACTTACACCTTATTTGCTACCAATGTACTAACAGGTTGTTCTGCAAATTCATCTGCGGTACAAGTAGTTGTTTTCCCAATTACAACACCTATAATTGTAAGAAATGGTATCGTATTCTCTACCACTACAAATTACGCTTCTTATCAATGGTTATTGAATAGTGTACCTATTCTTGGTGCTACTTCGCAAACCTATACAGCAGTTGCTAATGGTACTTACAGAGTTAAAGTTAAAGATGCTAATGGATGCGAATCTTTCTCAGATCCAGAATTCTTATATGATTTAGGTGTAAATAATACTTCTAATGTAGCTGCTCAAATTAAATTATATCCTAATCCTACAGATGGCGTTGTTCATATTGATGCACCATTATCAGTTCAGGTAGTTGTTAGAGATTATACAGGAAGAGTTATTATAGAAACAGAAAATACCAATTTAATTGATTTAACTAACCATGCAGATGGTATGTATATGGTATTTATTAATGACTTAAATGGCAATACAATAAAAGTAGAGAAATTAATGAAATCTACCAGGTAGGTTATGATTTTATTGAATAACAAAGGCACTCCTTGGAGTGCCTTTGTTATTTTATTTGGTTTTAAACTATTTAAAAAGGTTATTATATTTTAAGCTTCTATCATTTAAGTATATAGATTTTATTTCGTCTAGTTGCTTATTAAATAAATTTTTAAGAATTAGGGGATTGCTAATTTTTATATTGGTCATCCACATAAATATCCAACCAATGAGCTCTCTGTTGATACCGCAATGCAATTTTAATTGCCAATTGCCGGAAGGGAGTTTTGAGAATTCTTGTGAGGGATGCCAATGGTACTGTCTTAAAAAATTACCTGTAACTGAAGATATTTCTAAAACGATATCATAGGTTTTTTCGTCTATATTTTGCGTTACTCCAAATCGTTTAAGCAACTGTTCTTCTGCTTTTTTGCTAATTTCTTTATGATTAAAACTTTTATCGGTCATTTCGTAAGAATTGATTTTTGATATGTCTATAACCATGAATTCGTCTTTTGTTTCAGAAAAACCGGCTACAAAGTGGTTGCCTCTATGGTATATCAACTTAATGCACTTAAATAAAAAAGGGGCTATTTTTTTCATAGTAATAGATGTGGCATCACCATCTATGCTGTCAATCCATAGTTTTTTATAATTAGCAATACACCATATAACGGCATCAATTTTATCGTCATATTTTTCATCATGCGATACTTCATAAAAATTTGTTCTGGTATTCTGATGGTCTTGCATGAATGTATAGAAGGTGCTATTAGTTTTAATGAAACTATTATACACTTTTCTAAATTTTAGCATTGAATCAGCTCTGTTTGCCATCAAATATTTTGGAGATGCAGAACGGGTTAGCTGAAAAGCTGCAATATCCCTTTTACTTAAGTTTAATTCAGCACTATCTACTATAATTCTGTATGTTTTTCTATTATGTTCACCTACAGCAATGGATAGCTGCTCGGTTGGTCTTAAATAATGTTTTTGTATGCAATCCAAATCTCTATATACCTGACGACTACTGCATTCAACATTACGGCTTTTAAATTCGTCAACAATGTTATTTATAGACAATGGTGCTTTATTTATTAATTCAAATATTAGTTGAATCCGTTCTAATTGAGAAATTGAATTGGGCATAATTATAAAGTTATGTTATGAAAATTATATTTGTATAATTCTTTATTATAATTTATTTTAATAATAAATATAGTATTGAATATCAACATCATTCAAAATATTTCTTAATAAAGAAATATTGTTATTTATTATTATATATGAGGTGTTTTATTTATTTTTACGTAAACAAGCGCAGCAAAACCAAATCGTTTTTTAACCAATATTTAAGAATTTTAAGTAAGCCTCTAAAATGAAGTTTGAAATTTATTATTTGAAGAGGAGTACTTTGTTATTTCTTTTTTCAATTTGTACAGTTTTTGTTTATGCGCAACAAAATACACCTGCTTATGTGCCTACTTCAGGCTTGGTAGGTTGGTGGCCATTTAGTGGTAATGCAACAGATAGTTCTGGAAATGGAAATAATGGAACGGTAAACGGAGCAACTCTAACAACCGACCGATTTGGAACCGCTAATAAGGCTTATAATTTTAATGGCACAACTGATTTTATCTCTGTACCGCATTCTACCTTTTTTAATTTCCAAAGTATAAATAAATTTACTTTCTCTTATTGGTTGAAAGCAACTACTTTGTCTAATGCACAAATTAGTTTACTTCTAAGTAAACAAAGTAGCTTTGGTGCAAGTCAACTTGGGTTTAATGCTAATATAGAAGCAAATTACACTTGTAATTTTAGGATTCAAAATGGTGCATCTTCAAATGCATATTCCATTTCTTCAGTAAGTAATACTTTAAATACAAATACTTGGTATCATGTAGTGCAAGTATGGTCAGGTAGTCAGGGTTCTGTCTATATTAATGGAAATCTGGTTGCACAAACCTCTGGCATTTCCGTTGTTGGAGATAACAACCTTGATTTATTAATTGGAAAACCGAATTGGGTTGCAGGTAATGTAAAAAATTTTGCTGGTCTTATTGATGATATCGGAATATGGAATAGAGCCCTTTCTTCGTGTGAAGTTCAAGCATTATATACTGGTGTAACATCATCTAATACGGCTATTCCTACAGCACCTGTGGTTGCTAATATTTCGTATTGCCAAAATACAACTGCTGTTGCATTGTCGGCAACTGCAGCTGCAACTAATACGCTATTGTGGTATAATACAGCTAGTGGTGGTACCGGTAGTGCTACAGCACCCATACCGTCTACATCTACAGTTGGCAATGTGACGTATTATGTTAGTCAAAAAAACACCTGTGGTATTGAAGGGCCAAGAGCCGCCTTGACTGTCACCATACATCCTTTAGCTACAGCACCAACAACCGTTAATAGTAGTTATTGTCAAAATGCTACGGCAACTTCACTCGCTGCAACTACTTTATTAGGCGCAACACCCCAATGGTACACATTGGCAAGTGGAGGTACAGGATCTGCAATAGCACCTATACCTAGTACTAATGCTATTGGATCTACTACTTATTATGTTTCCGCAATTTCTAATTTTAGTTGCGAATCGGCTACTCGAACTCCAATAACGGTTAGCGTCAATCCAAATCCTATAGCGCCAACAACATCTCCAATAAGTTATTGTCGGTATGCTTCTGCTGTTCCTTTGGTAGCAACGGCTAGTGCCGGTAATACCTTAAAATGGTATACGGTGTCTACAGCAGGTATAGGATCCGTAATTGCACCAACACCGTCAACCAATACTGTAGGTGTGTTTACTTATTATGTTTCTCAAATTAATTCCTTTGGTTGTGAAAGCTCTAGAACCCCATTGCCAGTAACTATATTTGCATTGCCTGCAAGTCCTTCCGTATCTAATTTAAATTACTGCATTGGAGCAACGGCTTCCGTATTAACAGCGGTAGGTTCTGCAATTAAGTGGTATCAATTTTCTGTTGGGGGTACTAGTACTTCTACTGCGCCAACACCAAGCACAGCTGGTGTTGGTTCTTTAAACTATTATGTTACACAAACAGATGCTAATAATTGTGAAAGTAATAGAGCGCAATTAACGGTATTTATCAACCCATTGCCCAATAAACCTACTGTAACCAATGTAATTTACTGCCAAAATGCAAGTACTTCAGCTTTGAATGCAAACCCTGATTTAGGAAATACTTTGCAATGGTATATGTCTAATACTGGAGGAGTGGGTAGTGCTTCGGCACCAATACCTACTTCAGTGTCATTGGGTATTACAAATTATTATGTTAGTCAGATAGATATTAATAATTGTGAGAGTTTTAGAGAAGTATTGAGTGCAACAATTGTAGCAAATCCATCTGCGCCTACAGTGTCTAATGCTGTTTATTGTGTCAATGCTACTTCAAGTCCATTGAGTGCAACTGCTAGTTCTGGAAATGCATTGCAATGGTTTTCTAATAACAATGGAACAGGAATTCCTTCTGCAGCAACGCCTATCCCAAACACAACAAATGCAGGTTTATTTAATTATTACGTCAATCAAATTTCTACTAATAATTGTGTAAGTCCAATAGCTACTATCAATGTTCTGGTAAATCCAAATCCGGCACCACCATCGGTATCTAATATTGCTTATTGTAAAGATGCAACTAGTGCACCATTAACAGCAACTGCAACAGCTAATAACACCTTAAGATGGTATACGCAAGCAATAGGTGGTTCGTTCTCTTCAACTGCTCCAACTCCAAGTACAGCCCTTGTTGGTCAACAAAATTATTATGTTTCTCAAGTTAACGCGAGTACATGCGAAAGTGCAAGAGCATTAATTACGGTTACTATTAATCCTATTCCAGCTTCGCCTGTAGTTGCTAATGTGTCTTATTGTATAGGAGCAACAAATGCAGTAGCGCTATCTATAGCTAATCCATTAAGCCAAGTAGTCAATTGGTATGCACAAGCTAGTGGTGGTGTGGCTTCTAATCAAGCACCTATTCCAAGCACTCTTGTAGCAGGTACAACTAATTATTATGTATCCTTTACATCTGGTAATGGATGTGAAAGTGCTAGATCGGTTATCAGTTCAACTATTTTAAACCTACCCAATAGTCCTGTTGTTACCAATGCAACACTTAGTTATTGTCAAAATGCAATTGCCTCTCCACTAGTTGCCACTGCATTGTCTAATCATAGTTTGAGGTGGTATACGGCAGCTACAGGTGGTATTGCATCGGCAATTCCGATAACACCAACTACATCTGCTATAGGCACCACAAATTATTATGTATCACAAGTGAATAGTATTGGATGTGAAAGTAATAGAACTGTAATTCCTGTAAATGTTGTTGGCACGCCGGCAGCGCCATCTGTAAGTCCGGTGGTATATTGTCAAAATGCAAGTACTACTTCATTAACAGCAGCTGCATTGGCTAATTTTACTTTAAATTGGTATACTACATTAACTTCTTCGCCTGCATTAAATTCGGCGCCAACCCCTAGTAGTGTTACTCCTGGTATTACAACATATTATGTTTCGCAGATTGGTAGTAATGGTTGTGAGAGTGTTCGACAACCAATAGTAGTTACGATTAATCCAACTCCTTCAGCGCCTGTAACAGCACCGGTTGTATATTGTCAAAATTATGCACCAAGTGTACTAACGGCTATGCCAACTGGCGCTAATTCGCTCACTTGGTATTTGAGCAATACTACCCAGTTAGGTTCAGCTTCACCATTTACACCCAGTACCACTGTAGTAGGAACGACAACTTATTTTGTAAGTCAAACAACTAGTTTAGGATGCGAAAGCCCTATGGCTTCTCTATCAGTTACGGTTAATCCTACACCAATTGCACCCATTACAGCTCCTGTGGTATATTGTCAAAATTCAAGTGCTGTAGCTATTTCAGCGCAAGCACTTGCAGGGCATACGATCAAATGGTATAATCAATTATTAGGCGGTACGCTATATAGCACAACGCCTATACCATCTACTGCAACAGTGGGTATTCAACAATATTTTGCAGCTCAAATTTCAAGTTTAGGTTGTGAGGGACCGAGGACTTTATTGACTGTTACCATCAATCCAACGCCAAGCGGACCCATTGTTAATCCAATTTCCTATTGTCAGTTTGACAATGCATTGAGTTTGCAATCTACTATTACAGTTGGTAATGCGCAATTATGGTATACACAAGCCCTGGGCGGTAGTGGAGTAATTACGGCTCCAATACCAAGCACTGCAGTTGCGGGCACTTTTAGTTTTTATAATACACAGACCAATTCCTTTGGTTGCGAAAGTCCGAGAGCCCAATTAGTAGTTACGGTAAATCCTAAACCTAGTGCTCCAATAACTTCGAATGCTACCTATTGCCAAATGCAAGTGCCAGCTAGTATTTTATCATTAGTACAAGCAACGGGTTCGTTAAAATGGTATACATCTTCAACAGCTAATGTTGGTTCTGCCACTACACCGCTAATCAACACTACTGTTGCAGGCACTGTTAGTTTTTATGTTACGCAGACTACTAGTTTTGGATGTGAAAGTGATAAATCGCTTATCACTATCACTGTAAATCCTAAACCAGTTAAGCCTATTTTTACCAACAATTATGTGTATTGCCAGGGGCAAACACCAAGTGCAATTGCAGCTACTGCAAGTTCTGCTCATACATTAAATTGGTATACTTCCATTAATGGTATTGCCTCGTTAACTACTCCAATTATTAACACATCAATTGCCGGCATTAGTAAATATTATATCGCCCAAGTCAATAGTATAGGATGTGAGAGTGATAAAGATTCAATTATAATAACCATCAATCCAACGCCTGCTGCACCTTCGGTAAGTAATAATTCATATTGTCAGTTTTATATTGCAACCCCATTGACTGCTATACTTGCTCCTAATTGTGCTCCCTTATGGTATGCTGCACAGGCGGGAGGAAGCCCATTAGCTGCTGCTCCTATTCCAAACACATCAATCTTAGGCAATCAATCTTTTTATGTAAGTCAAATTACTAGTGCGGGTTGTGAAGGTCCGCGATCGACCATAACTACTTCAATAGTTGCTGTGCCTAATCCACCTTTAGTAAGTCCTGTTGTGTATTGTCAGTACGATACAGCAGCGCCATTGCAAGCTACACTTAATGGATCTGGATTAAGCATTAGATGGTATAATAGTGCAATAGGGGGCAGTTATACGACGATAGCACCCACTCCAAATTCCAATATTTCTGGCATTCAAAATTTTTATCCTTGTCAAGTAAATAGTGTTGGTTGTGAAAGCCAAAGAGCCAACTTAGCTGTAACAATTAACTATAGGCCTTTAGCGCCAGGCGTTGTGCCAGTTATCTACTGCCAAGGAGATACTGCTCTTGCCTTAACCGCATCGTCTTGTTCCAATTGCACCTTGTATTGGTGGGACAATATGACGGTAGTTTCACCCTATGTAACCACACCTATTCCTAGTACCCTAAATGCAGGAACAAAAACTTATTATGTAAATCAAATTTCTCCTCAAGGATGTGTTGGTCCTAAAACGGGTTTGTTAGTTACTGTTAATCCAACACCTTTAGCACCAATAGTGACAAATCCATCTATATGTCAACAAAATAATTCGACGTTAGTGAGTCCCTATGTAGCCTTAAGTGCAAACTGTACTTATCGTTGGTATACCGCTGCTGTTGGAGGCTTGTATAGTGTTATTGTTCCTTCGGTGAGTTTAACCACGGTGGGCACGTATGTAAATTATGTATCACAGATTAATAATTTTGGATGTGAAAGCCCACGTGATTTAGAAGCGATTACGGTTTTGCCAACGCCATTAGCTCCTAATTTAAGTAATGTAAATTATTGTCAAGGCGCCACGGTACCAACTTTAAATTTCATAGCAGGGCCTGGCAATTATCTTACATGGTATACAAGTGCTAATGGTGGAATGGGTAACACGCAAACACCTTCTTTAAATACCAATACACCAGGCATTACAAATTACTATGTAAGTCAAACGACTACAATGGGATGCGAAAGTGCACGTGATACGGTTGTATATCAAGTGGCCCCAACACCTTCTGTTCCGGTGGTTGCAAACAGTACATATTGTCAAGGTGTTACAGCTAGTCCTTTAAGTGCTACAGCGCAAATAGGATGCACATTAAGATGGTATGCTAATGCAAGTGGAGGTACTCCTCAATCGGTTACGCCTATACCAAGCACAAACAATAATGGTGTGTTTTATTTTTATGTAAGTCAGATAAATGCTGCTGGATGCGAAAGTCAGCGTGCTCAAATTATCGTTACCGTCAATCCAACACCTATGGCGCCGGTAACCAATAATTATGTGTATTGCCAATTTGATAATGTGACGCCCCTTTCGGCTATTGGAACAAGTGGTGCTACAATGCTATGGTATACGCAAGTAAACGGAACAGGCTCTAATGTTATTCCAAGCTATACAAGCACCGTGCCAAACACGTTTAATTTTTATGTTTCCCAACTTTCACCCTTAGGTTGCGAGAGTGCTAAGTCTTTATGTTTGGTAACAATTCATCCTAAGCCTAGCATGCCTGTAGTTACTAATTTAAGCTATTGCCAGGGCGATACGATTCCTCCATTAACTGTGCAAGGAAGTTCAATATCAAATGTAATTAAATGGTATGCTAGCGCATCTAGTGTTTTATATAACTCAAATACACCAATGTTGTCAAGTGCAATAGCAGGGAATACCACATATTTTGTTTCGCAAACAAGTGCGAACGGATGCGAAAGTGATCGTGCTTCATTTACAGTAATCATCAATACCAAGCCGGTATTAGCTATCACACAAGCAGGACCTATTAATTTGTGCGCTGGACAGAGTTCTTTATTGACTACTACTACCAATATTAGTCCATTGGCTTATGCTTGGTATCAACAGTCAACCGGTATTTTAGGGGCAACAAATAGTTCATATTCGGTTTCATCTACTGGAACATTCTTTGTGGTAGGAACTACAATCAATGGTTGCAAAGACACAAGTCAATTTGTAAATGTTACTGTAAATCCATTGCCAAGTGGTACAATTATAGCGAGAGATCCAATAAGGTTTTGCTATGGTAAAAAGGCTACGCTAGCTGTTGTAAATCCTAATTTGAATTTTACGTATCAATGGTTATATAATGGATTGCCATTGAGTGGGGCTACGGATACTATTTATGATGCTACCAATCCGGGATTATATTCCGTAAGTATAAAAAATGCATTTAATTGTATTAAAATTACTAATGCAGTATTAATTATAGTAGATACGTTGCCTGCTGTTTCTATTAATATGCCAAGTGCTATTGATGCTTGTGAGGGAACAGAACTTCAACTAGTAGCTAATTTAAATGCCAATTTAAGTTATCAATGGTATAATAATTTAATATCCATAAATGGCGCAACAAGCAATATTTTAAAAGTAAGCACATCGGGTATTTACCAAGTAGATGTTGTAAATAGTTATGGTTGTAAAAACTCATCAAATACAACAACGGTATCTTATTACCCATATCCTAGTATAACCATAACTAAGGATACTTTTTTGATGCCAGGTACTTATTTTACATTAATGCCAAACGTAATCAATTACACCCAATTGGCATGGCAACCCAATACTGTTAATCTATCTTGTTTCAATTGTTTAAACCCCGCATTTACTGTCTTTGAACCAACCATGTTATATATCATAGCAACCAATACTGGCGGTTGTTCTAGTGTAGATTCTATTAGAGTTAGAACAGGGTGTGATGCTTCTTTGTTATTCATACCTAATACATTCACACCTAATGGTGATGCTAATAATGATCGTTTTTATGTTTCTGGAAAAGGGATAAAAGAAGTAGGTAAAATAGTTGTTTATAATAGATGGGGTGTAAAAGTTTTTGAAAATTTAAATTTTCAAGTCAATGAACCATCTAGTGGTTGGGATGGCAATTTTAATGGTACAGAATTGACAAGTGATGTATTTACGTATTATGTAGAAGCAATTTGTACGAACGGCGATAAAATATCAAAATTCGGAGACATTAGTTTAATAAGATAAATATGAAGAGGATTTTATTAAGTATAGGTTTTATTTTTTCTGCTGCGCAATTTGCGTCAGCACAAGATCCTAATTTGTCTCAGACCAATGAGATTGCTTTATTGCGAAATCCCGCATTGCTTGGAATGTTTTCTTCAGATTTTATAATCGGTATACAACATAGAAATCAATGGAATCAATATAATTCGCCTTATGTCACGTCAGGTTTAATATCAGAATCTAGGCGATATGTGGGAAGCACAAAAGGAGATTATTTTAGTTATGGGTTAACCATATTAAATGATAAGTCGGGTAGTATTGAAATGAATCGTTTCTCTTTTAATGCTTCATTGGCTTATAATAAATTATTGAATGCATATAGCAATACTTACCTTACCGTAGGCAGTGGTTTGGCATGGGTAGATCAAAGTTTTGACGCTACTAAAATGACTTTTTCAAGTCAATATGTAAATGGTTTATTTGTATCTACTAACCCGAGTGGAGAGTCTTTTATTGTTAACAAGAAATCTTATGTAAGCTTGAATGCAGGCGTGAGCTTACTTACCAGTTTAAATAAAGAGCATAGTTCGAAAATGTATATTGGTGCGGCTATGTTTCATTTAAATAGACCTGTGGTGCAGGGCAATAAATCTACTGAAGATTTTAGAATCCAGTCTAGAATGGTAGCAAGTATTGGGCTGCAATTACATGCTTCAGATTTTATTTCCTATTCATTTTTCGGAAATTATCAAAACCAATTACCTTTTGATGAGCTTTTAGTTGGTGGAATGATACATCGTGCATTTAAAGACAAAAAACAAAATACAAGATGTACCCTTGGTTTAGGATTAAATTGTAGAATAAACGATGCATTCATTCCTGTTATTAAATATGAAAATGACGGTTTTAAATGTACGCTTTCTTATGATCATAATACCAAATTTGCAGCTTTTGATAAGAATAGATTTGGCGCAATAGAGTTTTCATTTTATGTAAAGGGTATGTTTAAAGACAATCCAGCAATTGTTAGCCCTGAAATTAATCCATCGTTTTAATGGCTAAAAGATTTATATATATTATTGCATTTATGCTATTGCAGCTGGTTTCTTTTGCACAGACACCGGTTTGGTTACCTATTTCAAATCTAATAGCATGGTATCCGAATGCGGGTAATTTTATAGATAGTAGCAATAACGGATTTAATGGGACTAATTACGGAGCAGTAGCAACAACAGATAGATATAATGTTAGTAATAGAGCATTTTCTTATGGCTTATCAAATTGCAATACGTATGCTCAAGCAAGCATAAATACAAATGCAATTACCAATGCTTCGTCTATATCTTTTTGGTTTTACTTAAATCCAGCTGTTTGTTCTTCGCCTACTATTTTGCAATTGCATAATGGTTGTTCATCTTGTATTGGAAATTTTGATGCATCATGGAATACTACTTTAAATAGTTTTATTATTAAACATAAATTAACGGCTGCTATTACTGTTGCAGACACTGTTTCCACAATGGCTTCGGGTATTTGGTATCATGTGGCTTATGTAAATAATGGCATTAATGCTAAATTTTACATAAATGGTGTGCTCCATAAAACTACGCCTAGTTTAACAAGCTTTAGTCTAGGCAGTTCTTTGGTTTTTGGTAAAAATTCATTTATACCCAATTCTAGTTTTAATGGCAAACTTGATGATGTTGCTGTTTGGAGTCGTGCTTTAACACCTTGCGAGGTAAATACTTTATACGAAAGTATTTCTCAACCTTTTGCTAGTTTATATAGAATTGCTGGTTCTACAGCTTCGGCAATTGCTGCAAATAATGGTATGCCCTGGATGGTCGATTCCACTATAACAGTAAATACAACTATAGTCCATACGGCTGCTCGCGTTGCTATTAATACTAATTTTAACGCTGGCGATGTATTAAGTGCAAACAATCTGCCTACAGGTGTATCGGGATCATTTAATACGACTAGTGGTATACTTACTTTTACGGGTAATTTAACGCCATCTAATGTACAGGCAGCTTTTAGAGCGGTTAAGTTTGCTACTACCTCTTCTGTATTGTTACCAAGATTTTTGACGTTCAGTTTAGGTGATGTTTATTCAAATGCAAATGGTCATTTTTATAAAATAAATGTTTCCAATCAAGATTGGCAAAGTGCAAAATTAGCAGCTCAAAGTACAGCCTATTTTGGTATGCAAGGATATTTAGCAACAGTTACCTCGGCATTAGAAAATAATTTCATTAAAAATATTACGCCTTATACCTCTGCATGGTTAGGTGGAAGTGATGAGTTTAATGCTATTAATTCTGTTTTGGGTACTTCCTTATATGCCAATCAATCTGTATCAGAAAATAAATATTACTGGGTAAATGGTCCGGAAGCTGGTTTGCAATTTTCCCAAAATAATTTTCCTTCAACTACGCAACCTGGCATGTATGCCAATTGGATGAACGGTGAACCTAATAATGCAGGTGCCAATGAGCATTATGTGCAATTACAAACTGCTGCAGGTCAATGGAATGACATGCCGAATTCGAGTATTTTAATGCCTTCTGTTGTTGAATATGGAGAGATGGGTTTGGATAGTTGTATTATTGCTGCGTTTACTAAGCGCGTTAATGTTATTGTCAATACTGCTCCTACAATAACTCCGGGATATGTAGTTTATAACTGTGCCGGGGCAACAACACAATTTACTATTACCGTAAAAGACCAGGAGACAAGTGCATCTGGTTTAATGCTAAGCCTTGCGCATACCAATCCAGGAATTGTAGTTACTAATTCATTGCAAAGTAGTGGAATAGACACCCTTCGCACTATAACCTTTACATCATATAATGCCCTCAGTGGATTAGATACATTAATCATTACAGTTGTTGATTCTTCTGGTTTATCAACAACAACCAATTTCCCAATTGTAGTCGACTTTATTACAAATAATAACCCAATTATTGAAGATACCATAAGAGCATGCGGTAGTGTTGTGCAAGTTACAGCAGCAAGTAATTTAGGAACTTATTTGTGGAATTCGGGGCATACTACAAATAGTTTTAATGCTGTAATAACTAATAAATATACCTTGCAAATAACAAAAGGTGCTTGTATTGTTAACGACACCGTTATAGTAGGGCTTACAAAAGCTAATATTCTGCAAGGTGATACCATGGTAATTTGTAGTGGTTCAACAGCTGGTATAAGTGTTGAATTACCAACTTGTTCTTATTTGCAAAATACAATAATTGCTGGCTATCAGTATAAGGGTTCATTCAATGGAAGTTATTATTACATGGCAGATGTTCCAACTTGTTGGGTAACGGCTAAAAATAATGCGCAAAATGCATACCCTTGTGCCTATTTAGTTTGTATTGATAATAATGCCGAACAACAATTTGTTCAAAATTTAAGTGCTAATAATATCTGGATTGGTTATTATTTAGATGCATTTAATAATTGGAAATGGGTTAATGGTCAGGCAACTTCTTATACTAATTGGAGAGTGGGATCTCCCAATGGTGGTAGTATAGAACCTTATGCACATATTTTGACAGATAGTTGTGTGGGGCCAAATCAATGGGATGATTTTAAAAACTGTGCGGTCAATAGTGTTTGTGATTCTAATATTTATGGAGTATTAGAAATTAAACCAGGAAATTATATTACCCAATTAGTTGCGCCAATTACATATTTATGGTCGAATGGCGCTACAAGCGCTACTATAAATGTTTCACCTACACAAACTACTACCTATTGGGTAAAGGTGAGTAATGGGATTACTTATTGTATGGATACCATTGTGGTAGTGGTGAAACCATCCCCTTCAGCAGTTATACAATCAATTAATGCGCCAATTTTCTGTCAAGGCAATTCAGTGGTTATGACAGCAAGTACGGGTTTGAATTATACCTATCAATGGTTTTACAACAATCAAATAATACCTAATGCTACTGCGAGTACATACAGTGCAACTCAATCGGGTAGTTATTTTGTAAAAGTTAACTTAAATGGATGCGTTAAAAATTCAAATGTTATAACAACAACATTATTAGCTTGGACGAATCCAATTATCAATGCTACAGGTAATACCTCTATTTGTTTTGGCGATAGTGTTTTGTTATATTCCAATACCAATCCTTCATTTATTTATAAATGGTATAGAAATGGAGTGCTTGTACCTGGTGCAACTACATCTCAGTATAAAGCATACCAATCTGGCGATTATAAAATTGAGATTTCTAATGCGGCTAATTGTTCTTTATTTTCCAACGTAATCAGCGTAGTGGTGGCGCAGCCAATTTTAAATAGTACACAGCCTAGTGGTCCAATAATCAATATCTGTAAAGACAATTCTTTAATTCTAACGGCAGCCCTAACACCTAATGTAAGCTACCAGTGGTATCAGAATAATGTACCAATAAGCGGAGCTACCAGTAATCTATTTAGTATCACATTGCCGGGT
>CAMBYG010000008.1 GCA_945872085.1 Chitinophaga pinensis
GCATTTAGTTTAGGTAATACTATCGCTAATCAATTAAGACCAGCACGTTCTCTAACTTCAGAGGTGGGCGTGGAACTTGGTTTATATAAAGATCGTATTTTCTTCGAGGCTACATACTATAAATCATACACGTATGATCAAATTATTTCTGTTCCAACAGCTCCTTCTTCAGGCTTTACTAGTCGTACTATTAACTTAGGTGATGTTGCAAATAGAGGATTAGAAATGGCTTTACGTTTTACACCAGTTCATACCAAATCTGGATTTAAATGGGATGTAAATGCTACATATACGCGTAACAGAAATGAAGTATTAAGTTTAGCAGATGGCGTTTCTCGTGTTGTAATTGGTGGATTTAGTGGTATGGAAATTGCAGCAGCAGTAGGTAAACCCTTTGGCGCTTTTTATGCAATCGATAATCAAACCGATGCAAATGGTTATGTAGTTGTTGATCAAAATTCTGGATTGCCAAAACCAACAACTAACGCAGTATACAAAGGATCTTATCAACCGCGTTTCATGGCTTCTTTAGGAACAAATTTAAATTATAAAGGTTTTTCTTTAAATGTTTTATTTGATACTAAACAAGGTGGTGTATTCTTCTCTCGTACAAAAGATATCATGGAATTTGTAGGAACATCTGCTAATACAGAAAATAGAGACGATCAAGTATTCCCTAATTCTGTATATATAGATGCGAATGGAAATTCAGTTGCCAATACTACTAAATATTCTCCATATGATTATTTTACAAGTGTTGCACCAAATGGTTCGCACATACTAGATGCTAGTTATATCAAATTAAGAGAAGCTAGTTTAGGCTATACCTTACCATCTAAAATGATGAAAAAAACAGGATTCTCTTCAGCTAAAGTTTCTTTATTTGGTAATAATTTATTTATCTGGACCTCTAAAGAAAATAGATATGCTGATCCAGAGGTTAACTCAGGGGGAAATTCTGATGAGCAAGGATTAGATTTTTCTGCTCGTCC
Organism: Chitinophaga pinensis; assembly: GCA_945872085.1. GTDB lineage: Bacteria > Bacteroidota > Bacteroidia > Chitinophagales > Chitinophagaceae > CAIWHF01. The sequence continues at coordinate 993 of CAMBYG010000008.1, forward strand.
ATCATTACGTAATTATGGCATTAGCTTAAAAGTAACTTTCTAAAAATTTAAAAGAGCATAGATATGAATACGATTAAAAAAATATCGATTATAGCACTTCTTGGTGCAAGCGTATTTTCTACAGGATGTAAAAAATTCTTAGATGTAAATACGAATCCAAATGTGGTTTACGGTCCACAGGTTTCTTTGGTTTTACCAAGTGCCCAAATGTATGTAGCTTCTGCAGTAGGCTGTAATTTACAAATTAATGGTTCCATCTGGGGTCAGTATTGGACACAGTCGCCTTTGGCTAGTCAATATAAAATATTAGAACAATATTTTCCAAGTGGTTCTAACTATGACAACTCATGGGGATTAATGTACTCTCAAGCATTACCGGATTTAAAATATGTTGAAAAAACAGGAACAGCAACTAACTTTAAGCAATACATAGCTATTTCTAAGTTAATGCAAGCCTATATGTTCCAAGTGGCTACAGATGCATGGGGAGATATCCCTTTTTCTGAGTCTGGCAAAGGTGAAGTTGCTGATGGTGGAATAACTTCCCCTCGTTACGATGCTCAAACATCAGTTTATGATGGTATTATCAAATTAATTACCGATGCTTCTGCATTAATAAGCGCTACAGATCCAAATAAACCAACAACAGACGATTTGGTTTATGGTGGTAATATGAACAACTGGTTAGCTTTTGCTAACACGCTTAAATTAAAAGTATACTTGCGTTTATCAGAAGTAGATTCTGTAAAAGCTAAAGCAGGTATTGCTTCTTTAGGTTCTTCAGCTGTATTTATTACTACAACAAATCCAGCTCAAATTTCATTTTTAAATGCTGCAGGTGCTTACAATCCACTATATGCAGAAATTGTAGGATTGAATAGAACTCAAAATTTAGTGGCGAGTAAAACCGCTGTAGATTATTATAAAAACAATAATGATCCACGTGTTACTAAATTCTATAATGCTACTTCTATTGCTGGTGCAATTGGGTGTCAGCAAGGAAATTATAATACTCAAGTAGCTGGCCTAAACTTTCCATCTGATTTAGTAGGTGGCTTAGCTTCTACAACAAATTCTGGTACCGCACCGGTTAAATTGATTTCATCATATGAGAGTTTATTATTGCAAGCAGAGGCTAAAGCTCGAGGATGGATAGTAGGTGGTGGAGATAGTCTAAACTATGCGCAAGCTGTTTCTAATAATTTTACTTCTTATGGCTTATTGGCAACAGATGCAGCTACTTATTTAGCTAGTGCAGGTGGTGCATATCCAAGTACAGGAACAAAAACAGCTAAATTAAAAGCTATTTTGACTCAGAAATGGGCTTGTATGAATGGCAATCAAGGATTTGAAGCTTGGACAGAATGGAGAAGAACGGGATATCCAGATTTCTTTACTGTGTCTACCAACTCTTTGATTGGTCAAGTATATCCAGCAAGATTCTTTTATCCTAACGTAGAGGTGACAAGAAACTTAAATTTCCCTGGGCAAAAATTAATTACGGATAAAGTTTGGTGGGACAAATAATTATTAAAATCTTTAAATAAGAAAGACTATGAAAAATATATTAAAATTAAGTATTGTTGCGCTAATTACTTTAGTAGCAGTAAGCTGTAAAAAAGAATACAGTCAAGTGTCTAGAGTGGTTGTACCTTCTTATCCAACCATTAATTTTCCTAATGGTAAATTTTTTAGCATCAAAGTTGGAGATCCTACACCTCAAATAGTAGCTAATGCTTACGATTCATCGCTCAAGCAAGCAATGGGCGTAACTTATGACCCTTCAGTAATTGATAATACTACTGCCGGTTTATATGTAGTACCCGTAACTTCAGAAAAAAATGGCAATGGATATTTTAGTGCAGATGCTGCCTATGTTGCGGTTACTAATATTGATACTGCTGTAAGTTTAAATGGATCTTGGGATCGTCAAGGATTTACTTCTTTTCAAACATTAACAGAAGTTAAGAACGGTTTATATCAAATAGCAGGTGTAGGAGGAGCAGCTGCAGCTGTTGGCTATTTGTGCCAAAAGGATAGCACAAGTATTAGTTTCCCAGTTCAGCCAACTGTTTATGGTGACATGTATTTTACTCAAACTTCTTTAAGAATGATATCTTCTAGAAGAGATACCATGCGATATGTAGTTATTAATGCAGGTTTTGGTACAGCTTTGAGAACATTTATAAAAAGATAATTTAAATAAGATTAATTAACGATTATGAAAAAATATATTAACACCCTTACGAGCATTGCTTTGTTATTATTGTTAAGTGCTCCTACGTTTGCACAAAGAAGTGGTTTTGGAATTCACTTTGGGGGATTTGATTTTTATGGTCCTCAAACAGGGAAATACTTCCGTTCAGAGGTGTATAAACGTAGTTACAACGTAAATAAATTTGGTATTGAAAATGGTGGTTTTGATACTACCTTAACCAAAAATTTAAAATGGAGCCCATTAGCGAAAGCTAGCATGTGGTGGGAAGTTAATGATGTTATTGATTTAAATATGGGATTATCTGTAGGTTCTTTAGAATATCCTACTGATCGTCCTGATAATGTTTATATTAACAAGCAATTAAACAATATCTCGGGTACTAAAAAAGAAAAAATTCTTTTGGAATATGATGCACACATCAATTTCAATTTAGTTCCAAAAAATCAATTTGTATTTGCGCCTTATTTATTCACTGGTTTCACTGCATCTTATCATGATGTGTTTTTTGGAGCTAATCTTCCAATTGGTGTTGGTGCTAATATTCGTTTAGGCAAATCAAACGATATATATTTAAATGTCGAATCTGCTTATAAAATTGCTGCAACTGATAATGATCAAAATCACTTACAACATACAGTTGGTTTTGTTTACTTCTATAAAAAAGGGTATAAAGCACCAGTTAAAGAAGTAGTTATGCCTACTTTGCCAGTAGTGGTAGCGCCTATTGAGCAACCTAAAATTCTTGATGCTGATAAAGATGGTATTAATGATGATGTTGATCAATGTCCTACAATAGCAGGACCAGCTAAATTTAATGGTTGCCCAGATACAGACAATGACGGTATTGCAGATAACAAAGACACTTGTCCGTTAGTAGCAGGTTTAGCTGCATTTAACGGTTGCCCAGATACCGATGCTGATGGCATAGCAGATAATACAGATGCTTGTCCGTATGTAGCAGGTGTATCACAAAGAAACGGTTGTCCAATTCCAGATACCGATGGTGATGGATTAAATGATGAGCAAGATAAATGTCCTACGGTGTACTCTAAAGTAAATAACGGTTGCCCTGAAATTAAGAAAGAAATTATTGAGCGTGTTAATAGAGCTGCAAAATCAATTTATTTTGAAACAGGTAATTCAATTTTAAAACCTATTTCTTTTAAAGATTTAGATGCATTAGTTACCATTTTAAATGCAGATGCTACTTTGCGTGTTGACATTGGTGGACATACCGATAACGCTGGTACAGAAGAAGGAAATGTAACCTTATCTCACGATAGAGCAAAGGCGGTTAATGATTATTTAATCTCTAAAGGTATTGCACACGAACGCTTAACTTATGATGGATATGGCTCTAGCAAACCAGTAAATAAAAATATTTCTGCTGCTGATAAAGCTCAAAATCGTCGCACAGAATTAAACTTAAGAAATTACTAGTCATTTATTAAAAATGAATAAAAAGGGTTGACTAATTGGTCAACCCTTTTTTAATTTTATTATACTAATTTTGAGTACTTATGCAAGCCATCATTTTAGCCGGGGGAAAAGGTACTCGATTGCAAACTATTTTAAATGAGGTACCTAAAGCCTTAGCAAGTATAGGGCATAAACCTTTTCTAGATTATTTAATTAAGTTTTTAAATCAGCAAGGTATAACACATTTCATATTTTCATTAGGTTATCAGCATCAGCAAATAGTTGATTATTTAAATGCTAAAGAGAAAACATGGACCTATACCTGTGTTATTGAAGAACAAGCATTGGGTACAGGTGGTGCTGTAAAAAAGGCACTAGCGTCAGCAACAGATCCAAATGTGTGGGTTATAAATGCAGATACCTACCTGCAAATTAACTTAACCGAGATGTATCAACAGCATTTAAATAATAAAGCTGCTGCAACAATTGCCTTAAAAGAAATGCACAACTTTGATAGATATGGTTTAATTCAAATTGACCATAATAATTCTGTAATTTCTTTTGAAGAAAAACAACCTTGTGAAAAGGGTTTAATAAATGCTGGTTTTTTTATTGTGAATAAAGAATATTATGCAAATGCTACATTAGATAAAGCGGTCTTTTCTATAGAGAAAGATTTTTTCGAAATACAATTATCTAATAAATCAATCTATGGATTTCAAACAGATGGATTTTTTATAGATATCGGCATACCAGAAGATTTTGAAAGAGCACAACACGTATTACCTAATTTAACTTTATAGCTTGCTATAAAATTGTATTAGTAAATTATAAAGGCCTTCAATATTATTTAAACTCAATTCTTTTGCTTGGTCATATACATCATGATAATATCCTTTGCCACCATTCGTATACATAAAGAAAGAAGGTATGTTTTTTTCGCTAAAAAAATAATGATCGCTAATAGCAGCTTTACCCCTACTACGTATTTCAGGTAGTAAATCTACTTGCTTATTTATACTGTTAAGCAAATCGAATTGATATTTAAAAACACTGCCATTCACTACCGTAATTCCATTTGTAGCATCTCCAGCAATATCAATATTTGTAAGGAATTTAATTTTTTTTAAATTGATTAAAGGATGTTCTACAAAATAATGCGACCCTAGCAAACCGACCTCTTCGCCACTAAAGGCAATAAAGACCATGGTGTATTTATTATTTTTAATTTTTTTATAGTTATTAGCCAGCGCAAGCAATAAAGCAGTTCCAGAAGCATTGTCGCTAGCTCCTGGGAAATAAGTAGCACTTCCCATTTTGCCTAGGTGATCATAATGTGCTGAGTACACTAAAATAGAATCGCTAATGCCCGGAATAATAGCAACAACATTTTTCTGTTTTATCTTACGAACTAATTGTTGATCTACATCTATTTTTATAGTTGTTGTATGTGCATCTAAAAGATCCGACTTTATGTTGATTACACCTGCTTTGTAATTATAATCTGCAACGTCCCATATTAGTTTTTTAGTACTTGGAATTATAAAGAGGCCTTCTGGTAACATTGCTAATAAATCATCTTTCTTGATTGCAAGATTTTTTATAGCCAACTCAAAACTATCTAGAACATACGCATATCTCTTTTCGCTTAAGCTATCAAAAAGTATTTTTATACGATCTCTATATTTAAGCTTATTTAAAGATATATGCTTCAATAATATATTGTCAAAATGCCCTTTAGCACTTGCTGCATCTATTAAGAAGTCTATGCCTGGCTTTAGCGCTATGCTATCGTTAAGTACCACCTGCATGCTTTTCGGAAAAGTATTTACATTAAATCGATAATTTTGATGCATTATATTCTTTTTCTCAATACCGATCAATTCAAAGTAATTCGTGATATATTCGGCAGCCTTTAAGCAACCCTTATCTATGTAGCCTCTCCCAGCATAATAAGGACTACAAAGGGTGTCTATAGTGGATTTTAATTCCCGATGTATTTGTGCACTTAAGCTTAACGTGCAGAGCAAAGAGACTATAAAAAAAACTGTACGCATCTTAGTTCTTGGAAATTAAACTGGTGAAAGGATATTTTAGATTAGAAAAATTCATTAAATCTACTTTAATACTACCAACAGAAATTGGGCTATTTATTCTAACAGGTACATGATTAGCATCGTCGCTTACCCATACCGTCATAGCATCACCTTCTTTGAAAATAGTGCCTGCAACTAAGGTTGGTGAAAATTTTATACTATTAAAAGTTCCATACCTTGTTTTTATTTTTTCTTTTCCCAGGTAAGTAAGATAAATAGGGAAAACTTGGTCATCTAAAAACATATTAAAGAAAACCTTTTCGCCTTTTTTCTTACCTCTAAAATCGATGTTTCTTGCATAATAGATAGAAGACAAAACATCTTGAGCACATTTTGGTATTTTAAATGTCCCATTGGTACTAGTTGCTTTACTTTCTGCATGATTAAATAGAACATGGTTATAAATTTTATAGCCCCCTTCATTTACATTTCTAATAAACTTGATTGGAACTAATTCATTTGCATCCATATAGGTTTCATAACGATCACGTACTTTAAATATCCAATCATAGGAAGGGTAAGTTTTGCCATCGCCAATAATGTGAAAGATTTCTTTATTATTATAGGTTTCTTTTGAGGTGGTAAAACTCACTTCTCCTGCATGTACCCAAATAAAACTTACATTGTAATATACATGGTATAGAACAGATTCATTTTCTTTAAAACAAATGCTTGGAAATCTACAGCTCTCCTGAGCCTGTAGCATTTTACTAAATAATACTAAAAGAAAAGTACTAATAAGAAGACGCATATATTTTATTATTAGGCTTTTTTATTAAAAACAGTGTGGCACCAATTATAGCTGGTATAACAATATTGATCAGCCAAAGACTCGTTATAGCTATTGCTATCTTCCAGCTCTCAAAGGCTATACAAGAAAATAAAAATAGTCCCCATTTATTGCGTATCCCCAGTTCTGCATAGGCTATACTAGGTATTATGGTCATACCCCAAAAATAAATAATGCAAATTAGAAAAATTTGTATTTGATCTCCTTGCATCTTTGCAGATCGTACCAATAAAAATAATTGCAACGTATAAATAAGGCATTTCAAAATAGACCATATTATAGTAGAAAAATATAGTTTTCTAGGTATAGTACGCATCACTTTTATGTATTGCTTTATTTTTCTCAAGTATTTTATATTTGATAATTTAATACTAAGCCATTCCAATTTAAAATATAAAACTGTTATTACGATTAGGATAAATGTGTTTATAACGAATAGCAATTCAAAAATTGATCCTAAATTATTTTGAACTATTTTTAACAAAGCTATTTGGCTACAAAATAGTACGGCAAGCGTTTGAGCAGTAGCACCCATAATACTTAGGCTAATACTTCCATAAGTAAGTTTACTTTTTAAGGATAAAATTCGAGCTGGATAATCTCCAATTCTATTAGGAGTTATAAAAGATGCAGCTTGCCCAAGCATTACGCTCATAGTTGCTTGTTTCCATGAAACAGGATTTTGAGAGTCGAGCAATTGTTTCCACTTAATGATTTCTATGCTACTAGAAATGAATAGTAGTATTATAACTAAATAGAAGACACCGGTTGTTTGCCCAATAAATTGCCCAAAAGATGCACTTGTAATGGTGTCATTTGAAGCAATAGTATAGGCAATATGGCTTAATAGGGCAATGCCAATTAGTAAACCAAAGAAAGACCTGACTACTTGTTTGTTATATTTCATGATCTTATAATAGCGAAATAAAAACAATTTACATTAAAAAGTATAGCTAAAAAAATCTTACTTTGTAGTGCAATTAATTTTAACATATTCATTGAAAACAAACGATAAAATAATTTTAGGTATTGACCCTGGTACATTAGTGATGGGTTATGGAATTATTAAAATAAGTAAGCAAAAAATAAGCTTATTGGAAATGGGTGTGTTACAATTATCTAAGTACGATGACCACGCCTATAGATTGCAATTGATTTTTAAAAAAATAGAACAATTAATTAAACATCATGGCCCTACTGATGTTGCCATAGAAGCACCCTTCTTTGGTAAAAATGTGCAAAGTATGCTTAAGTTAGGTCGCGCACAAGGAGTAGCCATTGCAGCTGCCATGATACATAATTTGGAAGCAGTTGAATATGCGCCAAGAAAAATTAAACAAGTTATTACAGGTAAAGGTAATGCAAGTAAAGAACAAGTTTGGAACATGTTACAGCGCACTTTAAACTTGCAAGAAGATATTCGTTTTATGGATGCTTCAGATGCAGTAGGTGTTGCGTTATGTCATTTTTATCAAGATAAAGCTAGTCAATTACTAAATCAACAGGCTTCTATTACCAAACCTATTAAGTTAAAAAAGCCGTCTACTAAAAAGTCCGATTGGTCTACCTTCGTAAACCAAAATCCGGATAGAATAAAAAAATGACGAACAAATCTATAAGGTTGTTAATGCTTGTAGCTTTTATAGGGGCTATTGGTATCATTATAACCCAGACCTACTGGGTTAGAAAAGCTTATCAATTACAAGAGAAAGAATTTGAATTGAAAGCAAACCTTGCACTACGTAATGTAGCCAGTAATATTGCTGAATTGAAACACATACAATTGCCAATTTATAGTCCTGTTGAGCAAATTCCACCCGATTTTTTTATTGTTCAAATTAATGTTCATGTCGAACAAGATGTACTGGCACATTTTCTTCAAGCTTCCTTTACCAAACAAAATATAACAACCAATTTTTGGTATGGATTATATGATTGCATGAGTGATACCGTTCAATATGCTGCGTATATAAATATGCAGGATAATATGAAAGAAGATATTCCAAATGCAGCTTTCAAGAAAATTAAAAAATTAAACTATCACTTTGCCGTTTATTTTCCTAATAGAAAGCAATTCCTTTATCAGCAACTTAGTGTCTGGATTATTTCTACCGTGGTTCTAATTTTCATATTAATATTACTCACGTATTTACTATTTATAATTTTAAAACAAAAAAGACTTTCAGAGATACAAAAGGACTTCGTTAATAATATGACCCATGAATTTAAAACACCTCTTGCAAGTATACAATTGTCTGCAGACGTTCTAAAAAACCCCGCTATATTGCAAAACGAGCAGCGATTATTGAATTATGCTACCATCATTTCTACAGAGGCTACCCAGCTCACCCATCAAGTAGAACGTGTTTTACAAATGGCACATGCAGATAAGGGCTATTTACAATTGAGCAAAGATCAATTTGATTGGCAGACCTTAATTAAAGAAACCGTAGCTTCATTTGAACAAGCTATTGAACTTAAAAATGCAAAAATTATTTTCGATTTTCCTGAACAGCCCATTACTTTTATTGGCGATCAGTTGCATTTGAAGAATTGTATAAGAAATTTAATAGATAATGCCCTAAAGTATAATACCGGAATCCCTCATATACGTATTGCGTTAAAAGTATCTAATCAAATAGAAATTATTTTTGAAGATAATGGTATTGGTATTAGTAAAAGCGATCAAAAATTACTTTTTCAGAAATTTTATCGGGTAAACACAGGTAATATTCATAATGTAAAAGGTTTTGGATTAGGTCTAAGCTATATCCGGCTTATAGTAAAAGCGCATGGTGGAAATATATGTTGTGAGAGTGATTTAGGCAACGGCACGAAATTTGTAATATACTTACCTATAAATGATTTGTAAATGAATACAAAGGCAACTATTTTATTTGTTGAAGATGATGCTTCCTTAAGCTTTGTTATTAAAGATAATTTAGAAGAGTATGGGTATATTGTTATCCATTGTTCCGATGGTGAATCTGCCTGGCAGCAATTTATGAAGCATAGTTTTGATTTATGTTTGCTAGATGTAATGCTTCCTAAGAAAGATGGTTTTACTTTGGCTGCACAGATCCGTAAGAAAAATGAATTATTGCCTATTATCCTGTTAACCGCTAAAAATATGGATGAAGATAAAATTAAAGGATTTAAAAGCGGGGTAGATGATTACATAACTAAGCCATTTAATATGCAGGAGTTATTATTGAGAATGGAAGTTTTTTTAAAGCGCACTAAAACAGAAGTTAATATATTCCCAGTAAAAGTTACACTAGGCAGTATTATTTTCAATTATGAGGAATTAGAATTGCAAACTAATCAAGGTATTATTCAATTAACCCAAAAGGAAGCTGATCTATTGAAGTATTTTTGCCAGCATATCAATCAAACACTAAAAAGAGAAGATATTCTTGTGCATGTGTGGGGAAAAGATGACTACTTTTTAGGCAGAAGTATGGATGTGTTCATCACTAAATTAAGAAAACATCTCAAAGCTGAGCCTTCTGTAGAAATACAAACCATACATGGTAAAGGATTTAAATTTCATTTGAATGTCAATTAATTAGAAATTTATACCTATTTTTAGTTCTAATTTTAATGTTATGTTTAAGAAAATTCTATTTATTTGCTTGCCTATTTTCACGTTATTATTTAGTTCTTGCGAAGAACCTTTCTGTGATTGTATAACGGATACTGATTATACAAATACAACTACTTCAAAACCAAAATCAGCTATTCAATCTATTTATTCAGAATTGAAAGGTAATTTAACTAAAGCTACTATTAAATTGTCTGATGATGGAAAAAGTGTTCGCATTCTGATACCCGACGTACTTTTTTTCAAAACTAATGTTGCCGCTATTCCTGTTGCAGATACTATTATTGAACTGTTGTCGGTATCTTTAAAAAAGTATGATCAGATACAAGTCATCTCTAGTGGCCATACCGATACTAAAGGTACAGATGCTTATAATGAGCAATTATCTAAAGCAAGAGCCGAAACAGGTAAAACACTTTTAGTAAATAAAGGTATTGCCACAAATAGAATTGAGACTAAATGGCATGGTGATACCGATCCTATTGCTAGTAACGAAGACGAAGCTGGTAGAGCTCAGAATAGAAGAACAGAGTATATCTTATACCAGAAATAAATAATAGTTACAACAATAAAAAAAGCGAACCATGGTTCGCTTTTTTTTATTTCTTCCAGTTACTTTGATTAATATGTTGGATTTGAATAATGACATCATATTTACTTTTGATATAACTAGCCATTTTTTCTGTGGCATATACAGATCTGTGTTGTCCGCCGGTGCAACCAAAATTAATACTTAAATGTTCAAAACCTCTATGCATATAATCTTCAATGCTTATAGACACTAAAGAAAAAGCATCGTCTAAAAAGGCAAGCATATTCGTTTCTTCTTCCAAGAATTGCTTTACACCAATATCTAAGCCACTTTGTGTTTTATATATTTCTTGTCTACCCGGATTTAATATACCTCTACAATCAAATACAAATCCACCGCCATTTCCATGCTCATCTTTAGGAATTCCATTTTCTTTGTAAGAAAAGCTATTTAATTCAAGTGTTAATTTTTGTTTATGTTGAGTAGTAATAGTTTGAAATCTTTTTTGAATAGCTTCGCTGCAAAGAGTTTCTAATAAAGAACGCAATTCTGGGTAAGCAGGTAAAGATGGGTTATCGGAAAGAAAACTTTCAAGGTTTTTTAATGCAGGCGCTATACTTGAAATAAAATGTGGTTTCTTTTCTATCAGACCTCTAAATCCATAAGCACCTAATACTTGTAATAAACGTAATAAAACAAATTGTAAGTATCCTCTTCTAAAGTGCATTTCATCCATTTTAGAAATAGGAAGTGCATTCATACTTTGGATATAACCATTCAATAATTCCTCTTTCCATTTATTGGGTAACTGTGCTTTTGCTTGCCACAATAAAGATGCTATATCATATTGTGCGGGCCCTTGCATGCTTCCTTGATAGTCTATCAAATATAACTTGCCTTCATGTACCATGATATTTCTACTCTGGAAATCTCTATACATAAGCATTTGTGGCTGCACCCTACCTAAATCTTTAGATAGCTCTTCCATTTCGCTAATTAAAAGCTGTTTATTATAAAACACTTTTTGCATATCAGCGAAATAGTATTTAAAGTACATGAGGTCTTGAAAAATAGCTTTTTCATCAAACTGTTGAGTTGAGAAGCACTGCTTATAATCTACTTCTCTGCCAGCCAACCATTGTACTTTAGCTAGAATTTCTAAACTATTATGGAATTGTTTTTTTACCTCATCTGTTAATCCTTCCTTCATTAATAAATCAAATAGGGAAGTATTACCTAGATCTTGTTGTAAATATGTTTTTCGGTCTTTACCTTTTCTATATAGAATAGGTATAGAAATATTATGCTTTTTAAATAATTCGGTGAAATAGAAATATGTATTGTTTTCTGCTGTATTGGGGTTGTAGGTTCCAATTGCGGAATGCGTATCGTTACTCAATCTAAAATATCTTCTGTCAGAACCCGAAACAGGCAATGATTCGATAGTGTTTGCTTCACTTTCAAATTCTTGTTCAAATAATTTTTTCAGTTGGTCTATGATAGTGCTTGTGCTTACGGTCTTAGTCATGGTATATTTAAGGTACTATTTTATAATAATTACTTGTGTTGTTTTGAAAAATATCAGTCCAGTTGTCGGTTTTTAATTCGACTACAATCACTTCGGCCGTTGCAAGGTCTTTGTAAATAGGTGCTTGAGTTAATCTATTTGCAAATTCGCTTATGCCAGGGTTGTGCGCAAGGATACAAAGGGTATCTATTGCGTTGTCCGTTATAGCAATAGCATCATACAAATCGGTAGCACTACACAAATAAAGCTGATTATCTGCTTCCAGTTCTATTTCATAACCCATATGAGTAACTAAAAGTTGTGCCGATTGTTTTGTTCGTTTTGCTGCACTGTAAAGAACTTTATCAATTTTTATTGCTTGTTTCGATATTTTTTCTGCTATTGATGCTATTTGGTTCAATCCAAATGCACTCAGTGCTCTTTCGAAATCATTTTTATGATCTTCTGCTTGAGCGTGTCGTATCAAAACCAGTTGCTTAATCATGCTTTTTGTAATATTGAAGACGCAAATGTTTCCCGTCAAATACGGCGTAGCTATCATATCGAATCCAATCGCCCAAATTGATATAGAGACTACGATCGCTAATTGGATATTCTAAAGCTAAATGTCGATGACCAAAGATAAAATAATCAAAATGATTTTTTTCAATTGTGGACAAACAAAACTGCACCAACCATTCTTTATCAGCGCCTTGAAATTCTTCTTCACGACCTTCTCCGTGTTTGGGCCCCAATTGACTAAACCAATTAGCAATAGCAATGCCGGTATCTGGGTGAATTCTTCTATACAACCACTGTAAGATGTTGTTGGTCATTATTTTTTTAAGAAATTTATATCCTTTATCACCAGGACCAAGGCCATCTCCGTGACCAATATAAAATTCTTTTTGATTGTAGCTACGTTTTATAGGTTGGTGATGAACAGGAATACCTAATTCGGATTCAAAATAATCACGCATCCATAAATCATGGTTACCGGTAAAAATTTCTATTTGAATTCCTTTATCTTTTAGTTGTGCTAATTTACCTAGAAAACGAATATAGCCTTTAGGCACCACATGTTTGTACTCAAACCAAGCATCAAACAAATCGCCTACTAAAAATATGGTATGGGCATTAGGTGCTATTTCATCTAACCAAGCACATATTTTCTTTTCTCTTAATATACTGGCACTAAGATTGGGGATTCCCAAATGAAAATCAGATGCAAAATAGATATGTTTACCCTCAGGTAATTGCATGGTTCAAAAGCGGTTTATTTGTATGCAAGTTACTTCAAAAAAACCACTAAAATTTGTTATTATTTTTTGAATAGTATAAAAAATGATTACTTTAGAGTACACAAATGTTTGTGCGTATTTAAAACCATTATTCACCAATTAAAAAAACAAGCTATGCTAAAAATGACGCTTATCGGCCATATTGGCCAAGATGCCACTAACACAGATGTGAATGGCAAAACGGTAACTAATTTTTCTGTTGCTCATACAGAAAAGTACAAAGACAAAAACGGTATTGAACAAAAAAATACTACATGGGTAAATTGTAGTATGTGGGAGCGTGAAAAAATAGCGCCTTATTTAAAAAAAGGTACTCAAGTATTTATTGAAGGCACACCAGATGCGCGTGCTTATCAAAGTAAAGATCAAGAATTGAAATCAAGCCTAGATTGTCGGGTGCAAACTATTCAATTATTAGGGGGAGCACGCAAAGAAGGTGATAATAGCGCAAATGATGCGCATGATGATTTACCTTTCTAAAATCGTTCTTCTATACCCAATCCAAAAAGTGCATAATCGTATTTAACAGGATCGGTACTACAAAACTGACGAAGCTTTGCTGTAAGTAATGTTGCAGCTTGCCAGTCAGTTTTTTTTGTGTCTAATAAACCAAATCGATTGGCAACACTAGTTACATGAACATCTAATGGGCATATCAATTGCTTCATTTTTATTGTTTTCCATATACCAAAATCTACTCCGGCATCATCTTTTCTTACCATCCATCGCAAATACATATTAATGCGCTTGCAAGCACTTTTTTTAGCAGGACTAGCAAGGTGTTTTTTTGTTCTCACAGGATGTTCTATGGAAAAAAATGCATCATGAAAATGTATTAATGCATTGCACACATCTGCTTCTTGTTTAATATTGGGACTGATAAATAAAGATTCTAAACTTTCATGATGTTGATAATGAAGATGAAGGCGTTCGATAAAATATAGTAAATCGGTTGCATTAAAAGTTCTATGCGCAAACTGCAACATCTTTTTTAAATCGTGTTCTGTATGATGCAGTATAAAGGCGTGTGGATCATTATCCATCCAGGTTAGTAGCTTATTGCAACTATTGATAATACTCTTTCTATTGCCCCATGCTAACACTGCGGCAAATAACCCTGCAATTTCTATATCTTGTTTTTTACTAAACCGATGTGGTATAGCTATTGGATCGGCAGCAATAAAATCAACCTGGTTATAGAGTTTTACCCGATTGTCTAACAAGGCTTTTAAATGCTCATCCGAAATTTGCATTAAAATAATCCTAAAAATTTATTTCGTAAAACACGTACTTTAAGCATTCTTACATCTTCATAAGGCCTATCAGCAGCATTTCTTGATCGCATAGCAATAGTATCTACTACGTTCATACCTTTTATTACTTCTCCAAATACCGTATAGTTGCCGTCTAAAAAAGGAGTGCCTCCAAGTGTAGTATATACTTTTCTTTGAGCTGCAGTAAATACTCGGTTTGTTTTACTACTAATGGTATTGAGCTGCTCTTCTGTAACTACTTTTCCTACCACTATATAAAATTGACAAGCACTCGATTTTTTTTCAGGATTATTGTCTCTTGCCATACCTAATGCCCCTCTTTTATGATAGTTAATAGCATTAATTTCTGCAGGTACTAAATAGCTCAAATCACCATCACCTAATTGTTTTTCAGGACCAGCATGTTTAGAATCCGGATCGCCTCCTTGAATAACAAAAGAAGGGATTACTCTATGAAATAAAGTGCTGTCAAAATAATGTTCACGACTAAGCTTTAACAAATTTGCTGAATGCAAGGGCGTATTATCATAGAGTTTTAAAATGATAACCCCATAATTGGTCTCTATTTTTATAGTTTTCTTTTTTGCAAAAGCGGAAACCATACATAGGCTGCAAATTAGTATTAGAAGGATATGGCGCATAGAATAATTTTTGAAAACAATATTACATATTTTAGTTTAAAAAGGATATAGATTACCACCTAATTCTAGGTTTAGTTTATGGGTATTATTGTATCTTTGCCCCTCTTATGAATTTGCAAACCCTTCAAGGGATTTATCAAAATGACATCCATGTAAAACAAATGGTGGCAGGCCTTTCTGTGCCTAATGAACCATTTCGATTAAGTATAGAAAATAGCAGGGGTAGTTCCTTTAGTTTTATTTTTACAGCCGTATGGCAAGCCTACGAGGGCAATCATGTAGTAATAGCCAATGATAGAGAAGAAGCAGCTTATTTACATAATGATATAGAGCATCTATCTCATGCTTTAGATATTTGTTATTTTCCAGATTCGTACAAAAGAACTGGCAATTTTCATGAGTTGAACAGTAGTCATGTAATGCTCAGAACCGAAGCACTTACAAAATTTAGTCATCCACAAACGCGTAAAAAAGTACTGGTTACCTACCCAGAAGCCTTATTTGAGAAGGTGGTAGACCCTTCTACTTTATCTAAAAATATGATACCCATAAAAGTGGGACAATCTTTAGATTTATTGCAGCTTTTTGAGCGCTTAGTAGCTTTAGGTTTTAAAAGAGAAGATTTTGTTTTTGAGCCAGGGCAATTTGCTATGCGTGGAGGTATATTAGATTTATACTCTTTCGGTAACGAACATCCTTATCGTATAGAATTATTTGGTGATGAAGTGGATAGCATTAGAATTTTTAATCCGGAAACCCAATTGTCGGAAAGAAAACTATTGCAAGTTTCTATTTTACCAAACATTGAAACCAATTTTGAGTCGCAACAAAAAATTTCTTTATTAGATTATTTACCAGCTAATACTTGTTTTTGGATAAAGGATGTTGCGTATACGCATCAAAAATTAGATGCCATGGAGCGTGCATTACCCGAGCAGTTAGCCATGCAGCCGGTAGCAATTGATAAAGAAGATAATTGGCTTCGTAGTATCGATATTCAAGATTTTGAAACAGCAGACAATTGGTTGTTGGGCATGCAACAACGTTCTATCATAGAATGGTATCATAAAGATATTGCTAAATTACTTAGAATAGATCCAGTACCGTGTATTAGCTTTGCAACGGAAGAACAACCTGTTTTTAATAGAAACTTTACTCTCTTAATTCAAAACATTCAATCTTATATTGCTAAAAATTATCAGGTTTTTATTTTCGCTGAAAATAGTAAGCAATTAGAACGCCTGAGAAGTATTTTTGAAGATTTAAAAGTTAGTATTGTTTTTCATCCTATTCCTATCGCGGTAAGCAAGGGTTTTATAGATCATCAGAAAAAAGTATTGGTTTATACCGATCATCAGATTTTTCAGCGCTATCATAAATTTAAAGTAAAGCAAGCATATACAAAGGGAAAAGCAATAACCATGCGCGCTTTGCGTGAATTGCAGCCAGGCGATTATGTTTCTCATATCGATCATGGAGTTGGTGTATATAGTGGCTTGCAAAAAATTGAAGTTAATGGTAATATGCAAGAAGCCATTAGAATTATTTATAGAGATAATGATGTACTCTATGTTAATATAAATGCACTTCATAAAATAACAAAGTATACTGGTAAAGAAGGTACCAAACCTAAAGTAAATAAATTAGGAAGTGATGCTTGGGATAAACTAAAAAATAAAACCCAAAAACAAGTAAAAGAAATAGCTACAGATTTAATCAAACTCTATGCTAAGCGAAAGGCAACACAAGGGTTTTCGCATACACCGGATAGTTATTTGCAAACAGAATTAGAGGCTTCTTTTTTTTATGAAGATACTCCCGATCAAAGTAAGGCTACCATGGATGTAAAGCGCGATATGGAATCGCCTTCTCCTATGGATCGATTAGTATGTGGCGATGTTGGCTTTGGGAAAACCGAAATTGCTATAAGGGCAGCTTTTAAAACCGTTGCGGATAGCAAACAAGCGGTTGTATTAGTACCCACAACCATTTTGGCATATCAACATTATCAAACCTTTAAAGAGCGATTAAAAGAGTTTCCATGCACCGTAGATTATCTAAATAGATTTAAATCTGCAAAAGAAAAGAAAGAAACAATTAAAAAAGTGGCCGAAGGCAAAATAGATATTCTTATAGGCACACATGCGGTAGTTGGAAAAGATGTGAAATTTAGAGATTTAGGTTTGCTTATTATTGATGAGGAGCAGAAGTTTGGTGTAGCAGTAAAAGAAAAATTACGAGAGCTGAAGGCCAATGTGGATACCCTAACCCTAACGGCTACGCCTATACCCCGTACCCTTCAGTTTTCATTAATGAGTGCGCGCGACTTGAGTATTATTAATACGCCTCCACCAAACAGACAGCCTGTGCATACAGAAATTGGTGTGTTTGATGAGCAGCTTATTAGAGAGGCTATTTATTTTGAAGTAGAAAGAGGAGGACAAGTTTATTTCATTCATAATAGAGTACAGTCCTTACCAGAAATGGTAAGCTTAATTAAAAATTGTTGCCCAGATGTAGAAGTTGGCATGGCCCACGGGCAAATGGAAGGACATCAATTAGAACAAGCCCTATTTGATTTTATAGATAAGAAATTTGATGTGTTATGCTGTACCAATATTGTAGAAAGCGGAGTAGATATTGAAAATGCTAATACTATTATTATAACCAATGCACATCAATTTGGATTAAGTGATTTACATCAATTACGCGGAAGGGTAGGAAGGAATAATAAAAAGGCTTTCTGTTATTTATTGGCACCACCAATTAGTACACTTCCTAATGATAGCAGAAGACGCTTACAAACATTGGAGCAATTTAATGAATTGGGAAGTGGCTTTCAGATTGCAATGAGAGATTTGGATATTAGAGGAGCTGGAAATTTATTGGGAGGAGAGCAGAGTGGTTTTATTAATGATATCGGTTTTGAAATGTATCAGAAGATTTTGGATCAAGCTATAAGGGAACTGCGTAGTAAAGATTTCAAAGAGGTATTTAAAGAAGAATTAGCGCGTAAACAAGATTTTGTAAATGATTGTACCGTAGATACGGATTTAGAACTATTGATTCCAGATGATTATGTTAGTCATATCGGAGAGCGCTTATCTTTATATACACAACTCGATGAGATTGAAGACGAACAAGCATTAACTGTATTTTTACAACAATTACAAGATCGATTTGGTCCTATACCAGAGCAAGTACAAGAATTGGCTAAGGCATTACGTGCTAGAAAAATTGCTAAACAGCTGGGCTTCGAAAAGTTAATTTTAAAGAACGAGACGCTACGTCTTTACTTTTTAAACAACCCCGATTCTGCTTATTTTGAAAGTGCTCAATTTCAATTTATTATGCAATATGTGCAATTGCAATTAGCTAATGCTAAATTAAAACAAGTAGGCACTAATTTTATTTTGATAATTAATCAAGTAAAATCTATGAATGATGTTTTGTGGTATTTGGAGGGAATGGAAATGAAAGAAAATGCTAATTAATAAAAAAGCTTAGTCGAGAGACTAAGCTTTTTATATTAACGCACTATAAGTTTTCTATGCTTCTATTTATAAACTGTGTCAGTTGTTCACCTTGTAGTAGTTGTTTAGAAAGAAGCGCCAAATCAATTAATTGTTGAGTGGTTGCCTTTTGCTTTCCTTCTTCCATTGCTAATAAAGAGAGTGCTTTAGGATGGTTGCTATTAATAACTAGATTATAGCTAGATGGCATATCGCCAAACATGCTCATTCCTTGCATGGCACTCATATCTTTCATGCGGCGCATAAATTCATCTTCAGTAATAGCTACAAAACTATCATCAGGCGCTAAGGCTTGTGTTTTTACAGTTAGTTTAATTTTATTTTGTTCAATACTTTCAAAAAGGGATGTTATTTTTTTAGTTGCTTCTTCATCTAAGACACTCTCTCTGGTAGTTCCTTTATCAATTAATTGCTCTATAGAATCTGCATCTATTCTTTTTACTTTAACTTTTTCAAAATGCTGTTCGATGTAATTAACAAAGTGATTATCTAAAACCCCTTCTAATTTTAATACATCGTAGCCTTTGTTGGTAGCTGCTTGTAGATAACTGTGTTGCGTTTCGGCATTGTTTGTATACAGAATTACTGCATTATCTTCTTTATCAGTTTGTACAACTTTTATTTTTTCTACATATTCTTTAAGTTCCGTAAATACACCTTGCGTATTTTCTAATAAGCAAAATTCTTGCGCGCGTTCAGCAAACTTCTCATCGCTTAGCATACCATATTTTACAAATACATCCATACTACTCCATTTCTTTTCAAAATCTGCACGATCATTTTTGAAGAGTTCTTTGAGCTTATCAGATACTTTCTTGCTAATGTGTTGTGTTATTTTTTTAACATTGGCATCACTTTGCAAACTACTTCTAGATACGTTCAATGGAATATCTGGTGAATCGATCACGCCATGTAATAACATCAAGAATTCAGGTAAAATATCTTTAACATTATCCGTTACAAATACCTGATTGCAGTATAATTGTACTTTATGTTTTTCAGCGTCAATGCTATTTGTAATTTTAGGAAAGTATAAAACGCCGGTTAAATTAAATGGATAATCAACATTCAAGTGTATCCAGAATAATGGCGCTGCAGCCATAGGATATAATTCTGAATAAAAAGAAGTGTAATCATCATCGGTCAATTCACTTGGCTTTTTAGTCCAGATAGGATGTGTATTATTGATTGCTTTTTCTTCAAATTCAATAGTAATTGGTAAGAATTTGCAGTACTTAGAAAGTAATTGTTGAATTCTGTACGTTTCTAAAAATTCTTCACTTTCTTCATTGATATGTAAAATGATATCGGTGCCTCTCTCTGCTCTGTTGCCTTCTGAAAGTGTAAAAGAGGTAGATCCATCACAAGTCCAATGTGCTGCAGGACTATCTTTAAATGATTTTGTTTGTATTTCCACCTTAGAAGCAACCATAAATCCAGAATAGAAACCTAATCCAAAATGGCCTATAATATTAGCATCTGCTTTGTCTTTATATTTTTCTACAAAAGCTTCAGCTCCAGAGAATGCCAATTGATTGATGTATTGTTCAATTTCTTCAGCGCTCATACCAATACCATTGTCTCTAATAGTAAGGGTTTTATTTTCTTTGTCAATATGTACGCTTACTTTTAAAGGAGCATCACCCATATTAGCTTCGCCTATAGAAGATAGTGTTTTTAGTTTTTGACAAGCATCTACAGCATTGGATACGAGTTCTCTTAAAAAGATTTCATGATCACTGTACAAGAATTTTTTGATGATGGGAAATATGTTTTCCGTATGTACACTGATTTTTCCTGTTTTATTATTCATAGTCTTTTGATTTTATATTATGTATAGCAAATTTATTGCCTTTGTTTTTTTCAAGAAATATTGACATATTTTTCTGCCATTATTAAAGTAGCAAGCAAATTCTTGACAGAAAAAATGCCTCTTGTAAGAGGCATTTAATTATAGTTTAATAATATCATCTGTGCGTTTATCGATAAACACATACTGTGTAAGCGGTGCATTAATATCTGCTTGAATAGCAACATTAACCTTATATTTCCAAAACCATTTCCATTTTATAGAAGAAAAGATACCACCTTTTGTAAGATAAGATTTCACAATTGGGTTTACTTGTAAACTTAGGTTTTTATGACCTTGATTAAGTAAGTATTGGAAATCTTTTTCAATGTCATCTGCCAATAAAATAGATGGTCCAATGATCCCCGACCCTTTACAACTAGGGCACATTTCGGCAGTTACGATATTCAATTCTGGGCGTAAACGCTGACGCGTAATTTGCATCAGGCCAAATTTAGATATTGGTAAAATTGTATGTTTAGCCCTATCATGTTTAAGAAGGGCTTCCATTGCATCCAACAATTGTTTTTTGTTGTCTGGCAATTTCATGTCAATAAAATCAATGATAATGATACCTCCAAGATCTCTTAAGCGCAATTGGCGAGCAATCTCTTCGGCTGCTTCTAAGTTAGTAGCCAGTGCATTCTGTTCTTGTCCTGCTTCTGCGCTTCTTGTTCCACTATTTACATCTATTACGTGAAGTGCTTCGGTATGTTCAATAATTAAGTAAGAACCACTATTTAAATTTATTGTTTTTCCAAAAGAAGATTTTACTTGTTTCGAAACACCATATTGTTCAAATAAGGCCATGCTCGAAGTGTGCAAGCTAACAATATCTCTTTTTTCAGGAGCAATTCTGCTGATGTATTCACGTGTTTCATTGTAAATGGCTTTGTCATTCACAACAATACGTTGAAAATCAGCACTTAGTAAGTCTCTAAGTATTGAATTTGTTTTACCTTGTTCGCTTAAAATGATTTGCGGTGCCTTAGCATCTATTAATTTTTCTTGGATTTGAGCCCAAGTGGCTGCTAATTCTAAAATGTCGTTATGCAGTTCGGTAGTACTTTTACCTTCGGCAGCAGTTCTTACAATAACACCAAAGTTCTTTGGTTTTACACTTTCAACAATTTTTTGAAGGCGTTTTCTTTCATCTGCAGCATGTATTTTTCTAGATACAGCTACTACATCATTGAAAGGAGTTATTACTACAAATCTTCCAGGTAGCGAAATTTCGCAACTCAATCTTGGCCCTTTTGCAGAAATTGGTTCTTTTAAAATTTGAACTAATATCTCTGGCTTTTGATTAAATACTTCTGTGATTTTACCATTTTTAGCAATTTCTTTTTCAACATTAAAATTACTAAAGTCATTACCCCAAGATGGTTTTCCAGTGATGGATTCTCGTGTAAATTTGGAAAGTGAATTTAAATACGGACTTAAATCGGTATAATGTAAAAAGGCGTCTTTTTCGTAACCTACATTTACGAAGGTAGCATTGAGACCTGGCATTAACTTCTTAACCTTGCCCAAATAGATATCTCCTACAGCAAAGTCGTTTTGACCTTTTTCAAAATGCAATTCAACTAATCGCTTATCTTCTAAAAGTGCAATTTCTACACCTTCTTCCGATGCATTAATGATTAATTCTTTGTTCATAAATTGCCCATCTCTACACTCTTTCGTAATAAACAAAAGAGTTTAATAAAAATTAGTTACATAGAAATAATCACATGCTTTTTGTAAAGCATGTGATTATTTCTATATAACCGTTTCAGATAGTTTAAACTAGGTTTAACTATTTATTTTTTTTATGACGGTTTTTTCTCAAACGTTTTTTGCGTTTGTGAGTTGCAATTTTATGTCTTTTTCTTTTTTTACCACACGGCATAACTAAATGTTTTAAAAGTTACTTAAATGAATTTATATATGTATCTATATCCTTACTAAAAGCAGGATTATTTACTAATTTTTTACACTGTTCAAACAAAACAATGGCTTTCTCTTTCTCTCCTTTTCCTTTATACGCTTCTGCCAAAAAGTAGAGTACTTCTGTATTCTTAGGTTCTATGGTTTTTAATCGTTCCAATCGGACAATTGCTTTGTCAAATTGTTGAGATTGAACGGCCATTTTGCCTAACAAAATGTTAGCAGGTACATGATCTGGATGTTCTTTTACAATTCCTAATAGAATTTGAACGCCCTTCATGGTTTCTCCTACTCCTTGAATAAAACAGCTAGCAAGAGCCATTTTAACCGTATCATTATTTGGATTGCTTTGTAAAGACTGATCGAAACAACTAATTGCTTGTTTAGCCTCCCAAATTTGAAGTCCTTGGTAAGGGGCTTCATGCATGAGGTCCAAATGTAATTGGCCTGCAAAATTGAGGTTTTTTTCTGAATTTTCCAACTTTGCTTTTTCACCAAAGTAATAGGCAGCCATGTTTAGCTTGTCTGCTGCTTTCCATAAACGAACTAATGTATCATAAACACCTGATTGTAAAGCAGTTGTGCTGTTTGTCAATTGCTTTTCAAGGTTTGTAATGGTACTAGCATTTTTTGTGTTCATCTGATTGAGGAACACCGTTTTTAGAGAATCAAAGGAAAAAGTAGCAGATATAGCTTCTGTATTGGCATGATCTGCCGTTTTAGAAGTTGTATTTTGAGGCGGCTTAGTAGATCCAAAAAAGTAAATTAGACCAATTAAGCCGATAGCAACTAATAAAAAAAGGAACTGATTGTTTTTCAAAATAATAATAAATTGACTGCAAAGATACTAAACCTTAGGCAGTTATAGGTATACTTATACCCTTAACTTTTTGGTTTGGTAGCTATTTTCACCTCTTGCACAAATTCTTTTGCTGGCTTAAATGCAGGGATATGGTGTTCTGGAATTTCAACAGCAATATTTTTCTTGATGTTTCTACCAATTTTTGCTGCTCGTTTTTTTAGTATGAAACTACCGAAACCGCGTACAAATACTGGTTCTCCTTCTATTAACGAAGTTTTAACTTCTTTAAAAAAAGTTTCTAGGGTTACTAAGATATCAACTTTGGGAATTCCGGTTTTTTCAGCAATATTGCTTACTACATCTGCTTTTCTCATGATTGTTTTTTTAAAGGTTATTTAAAAATTTATGGATGTATTGGTTAGAAAAAAAATAAGTTGATTTTTTTACTACTGATAATCAAACAATAGCTGAGGTCGAATCTCAATCGTTGCCCTACAAAACTATTATTTTTTTTGAGAAATCAAAACTAATAGCCTATTTCTTTACTAATTTTGTTAAAATTCATTTTTGTGCAGTCTTCCTCTTCTCATAAAGCCGTTGGTACTTGGTTATTCATAGGCGTAGCCATGATCTTGATTCAGGTAATTTTAGGTGGGGTCACCCGCCTTACTGGTTCTGGATTGTCTATTACTGAATGGCAACCTATTTTAGGAGCCTTGCCACCATTAAATAACCAAGAATGGGCTTTGGCTTTTCAAAAATATCAAGCACACACTACTCAGTATCAGTTTGTTAATAGCCATTTTACCCTAGCCGATTTTAAACAGATTTATTTTTGGGAATGGATGCATAGAGAATGGGCGCGCCTACTCGGAATCGTTTTTATAGTGGGGTTTTGCTATTTCTTGTTTAAAAAGAAGTTTTCAAAAGAGCAGCTCTTCCCTTTTATCATTTTATTTATTCTAGGTTTTTTACAAGGTGCTATTGGTTGGATTATGGTCAAAAGCGGAATTGATGCTGACAATATTTATGTGAGTCATATTCGTTTGGCTATTCATTTTGTTATGGCAACCCTTTTAGGTCTCTATACTTTATGGTTTGCTATTACTACTTATTTTAAAGATGCATATGTTACTAATGGATCAAGCTTATTTAAGGCTACTTTTATATTGATTGTATTAGTGCTTATTCAATTAGTGTTTGGAGCTTTTATTGCCGGTTTGAAGTGTGCTAATGTAGCCGCTACATGGCCGAGCATTAATGGTGATTATATCCCTAAATCTATTGGCAATTTTGATTTTGTATATGATAAAATCAATATTCAGTTTGTACATCGTACTTTGGCCTATATTATTTTTATACTTACTATTCGTTGGTTTTTTAAAGCAAGAAAATTACTTGTACTTCAAAAAAATAATATTTTAAAAAATACTTATTATTTGCCACTACTGTTTGTTTCTTTTCAAGTAGCATTAGGTATCACTACACTTTTAAGTGCCACTACCATAAAAGCGGGCGTATTTGGTGTTTATGAATATCTAGCAACAGCCCATCAAACTGTGGCCTTGTTATTTATAGCTTCTTTAGTTATGCTGTTGGCTTTTTTGAAGAAAGCGTCAGTTAAATAGGTGGGCGTCTAGTTTTTCCCAATTGGGTAATGTTGCAATCCAATCTTTTTTGAGCATTTTATCCCAAATGCTTCTATTATTATAGAAGCTAATTTTTTCTTGAGCAATAGTAGATAAATCTATTTGTGCTAATTTAATAGCGAGCACCTCCCAATTGTCTTTGCCATAGTAATCAAAAAAACTAGTGATGATGCTGCCCATTTCTTTTATATTCCAATAGTGCTCAAGGTGACTAGCGGCAATTTTTAAATAGTGCTGTTGAAATACAAAAGCAAATGCAAATTGCTCTACGATATGTTTTTCAAAACGTGGATACAGTTCATCTGTCAAATGCAATACTTCCTTAATTAATGGTCTTTTTGAACTATTAAACCCAAGCACACCAGCATTGTATAGTGCCTTGTTTTTGTAAGCTAAGGCATCTGCTTCTTTTGCAAGAAAACGAGCTAGTTTATTAATGATAGGATGAATAGAGGATTCAATTATGCCTTCGAAAGTATGCATAAAAAGAGCGCCTTCTTCAATTGCCGTAAATAGATCTTCACAATGCTTCTTAAATACGGTATCGGTATCTATATATAAAAAACTACCAGAATAATGCAAAGAAACGTCTTCAAGTAATTTTATTTTAAGGCGATGCACAAAGGACTGTGCACCTCTCCATTCCTTAATTTTATCTGCATTAAGGGGTATAAAAATTACAGATACAAATTCGTTGATAGCCGCAGGGTACCACGTTGGTTTATCGGTATAAATGATAAAAGAAACCTCTTTACTTTTCTCTTTATGAATAGCATAGTAGCTGAGCATGGCAAATAAGCTCTCGTATAAAATACGTTCTTGCCCATAGGCTTGCATTACTATATATCTATTCTTACTCATTATCTATTGAATTGAACTTGGCAACTGATTTAAAAATTGTTCTGCTTTTATTAGGTCATCATGCAATAAACGATCGGTATGCATAAAGCTTACTTCTTTTCTAAAAGCAGCAATAATGCGCTCTAATTTTTCGGAACTTTTTAGTGGTCGGCGAAGCTCAATTGCTTGTATAGCTGTTATAAGTTCAATAGCTAATACTCGTTGAACATTTTCTAGAACTTTATATAATTTTGTAGCAGCATTGGCTCCCATACTTACATGATCTTCTTGTCCATTACTACTTACAATACTATCTACTGATGCCGGAGTGCAATATTGTTTGTTTTGACTAACAATAGACGCAGCAGTATATTGTGCAATCATAAAGCCACTATTGAGGCCTGCTTCAGGAGCTAGAAATGGAGCTAGTCCTCTTTGTCCACTGATTAATAAATACGTTCTTCTTTCAGAAATATTGGCCAACTCTGCCATTGCAATGGCTAAAAAATCTAATTGTAAGGCTAGTGGCTGTCCATGAAAATTACCACCACTTACAATAACATCTTCCTCATCAAATACAATTGGATTATCGGTTACCGAATTGATTTCAATTTCCATAACTTTTGCAACCTGATCAATGACATCGCTAGAGGCACCATGTACTTGTGGTATGCACCGGAAAGAATAAGGATCTTGTACTTGTTCTTTATGTTGTTGTTGCAGTTCACTTCCGGCCAATAAGGATAGCATTTGAGCAGCCGTTTCTATTTGCCCTTTGTGCGGACGTACTTTATGGATATAAGGTTGAAAAGGTTCGTTTTTAGCTAGAAATGCATCTGCTGAAATTGCAGCAATACAATTTGCCCATTCTAGTAATCGTTGTGCATACCAAATTGAGTGTGTACCAAAACTACTCATAAACTGAGTGCCGTTTAATAAAGCTAGTCCTTCTTTTGCGGCTAGTGGTATAGCTTGAAGATTGCATTGTGCCAAGGCTTGTTTTGCATCTACAATTTCATTGTTGTAATAAACTTTACCTTGTCCAAATAAGGGTAAAGATAAATGCGCTAATGGGGCTAAGTCGCCGGAGGCACCTAGCGATCCTTGTTCAAAAATAACTGGGATAATATCGTTATTATAAAATGCAACTAATCGTTCTACAATTTCTAATCGCACGCCACTATAACCCTGGCTAAGTCCATGAATTTTTAAAAGCAGCATTAATTTCACTAGCTCTTTAGGTACGCTATTACCTAAACCACATGCGTGCGAGCAAACTAAGTTTTCTTGTAATTGTGATAAATCTTCGTTGGCTATACGCACATTACATAAAGAGCCAAAGCCCGTATTGATACCATAGTAGGTATCTCCAGAATTGATTTTATTTTCTAAGTAGCTTCTATTCTTTTGTATTCTTTTTTTAGCAGCTTCTGAAAGTATAAGCTTATTTGGCAAGCCTTTTGTTCCAAAACTTGCCTTTAAAAAATCAGGTATCTCCATAAATTCAATTGATTGTTTTCGAATTCCTTTTGCAGCTAATTTAGAAATTAAATTTTTTCTAAAACGTCTTGTAAAGAAGATTGAATATTCTTTTCTACACTTTCTGTAATTCTTCCAACTTCTACATTGTCGCGCATTAAGATTATAGTTGGTACGCGCTCAATATGATAGAGTTGATGTTCTATCCCTTTGGTTTCTTTTTTTCTATCTACACCATATATTAGCAATCTTTCAAAAGGATAATTAACTTGTTCTAATAATTTAATAAATGGAGGAATAAGAGCATGAGTGTCACTACACCATGTTCCCATGAAAACAACTATTTGAATGTTATTAAGTCGGTCTCTCAAAATATGAATTTGTTCTTCATTTATTTTAGCAAGTTCATAATTTTTATTAAACCATGAATAATTTGCTTCTTTGAGTTGCTTAATACTAAAACTACCTTTCATTATAATAGATTTATTTTTTTCAACAATGCGATCAAAATCAACAGTGTTTTGAGCAAATAAAGAATGGGACATTAGAAATAATAAAGATGCTAGTAAAAGTTTCATGTTTTTATTGGTTTATACAAGTGTTTTTAATTGTTGTAATTTATTTTTAATTTTTAAAAGTGCAGCTTTAACATCTAAAGGAGCTTGCGCTTGAGAGGCTAATTCTTTTAATTTTGTTTTAGCTCCTGGTATAGTAAAGCCTTTTTCTTTAACTAAGTGATAGATTGTTTTTAACTCTTCTATTTGTTGACGAGTATATAAGCGATCGCCCTTGCGGGTAGTACGCACTTTTATATTAAATTCTTTGGTCCAGAAACGAATATGTGAGGTGTTTAGATTAAATAATTTAGCCACTTCACCAATAGTTTGATATTGCTTTTGCTCGTCTGGACTTATAGTATCTAAAACAATTGGTTTTTTCTCAACCACCTTTTTTTCAGTTGCAGCTTCTGCGTTGACTATGGGTTTGATTGCTTCTTTTTCTGGAACTGCAACTTCCGGCGATGCTGTTTTTGTAGTTGCTTCTTTTTCAGCTACTTCTTCTTTATTGGCAGTATTAGTTTTTTTTACACGAGCCTTCATTCCACCTTGGTTGGGAATGGGTGCAAATTCTTCCCCGAATAATGTAAGAATAGTGTTGCTCATGGTGTTAAAAATACTGATTTTTTTTGTTTTTTATTCATTTTTCTATTTCTTAAGCTACTTATAGAACATATCCGTATTATTGAATTAAATTTGTAGTTCAATTATATCTTATGCAATTAGATGCACTCTATAAAAAAGCACTTGCTTTTGAATTTTTATCCATCGAAGAAGGTATCTATTTATTTGAGCATGCTCCTTTAGCAGACTTAATGCTTGTAGCAAATGAGCTCAGAAAAATACAGGTGCCACATGGTAAAGTAACTTGGATTATTGATAGAAATATGAATACTACCAATGTGTGTGTAGCCAATTGCAAGTTTTGTAATTTTTATAGAATTCCTGGTCACGAGGAATCTTATATTACCGATATAGAAACGTATAAAGTAAAAATTGAAGAAACCTTTAAATATGGAGGTGAGCAATTGCTTTTACAAGGTGGTCATCATCCTGAATTAGGCGTAGCGTATTATGCAGATTTGTTTAAAACACTCAAACAACTTTATCCGAGTTTAAAACTGCATGCTTTAGGTCCGCCAGAAATAGCGCATATAGCTAAAGTGAGTAAAATGACTACTTTAGAAGTATTGCAACAATTAAAAGAGGCGGGTATGGATAGTATGCCGGGTCCTGGTGCAGAAATTTTAAACGATCGCGTAAGACGACTCATTTCTAAAGGAAAATGCGGTGCTCAAGAATGGTTAGATATTATGCATGAAGCGCATACTATAGGTTTAACAACCTCTGCAACAATGATGTTTGGGCATGTAGAAACCCTATATGAACGCATGGAACATCTTGTAAAAATAAGAACAGTACAAGCAATGAAACCAGCAGATGCGAAAGGATTTATTGCTTTCATCCCTTGGACTTTCCAAGATGTAGATACCCTATTGCATAGAATTAGAGGTACTAAAAATGATACTACAGCAGATGCCTATATACGCATGATTGCTATATCTAGAATTATGTTACCCAACATAAAAAACATTCAAGCTTCTTGGTTGACGGTAGGTAAACAAGTAGCGCAAATATGCTTACAAGCTGGTGCTAATGATTTTGGTTCGATTATGATTGAAGAAAATGTAGTAAGTGCTGCTGGCGCGCCCCATCGATTTACTGCTAAAGGTATTCAAGATGCGATCGCTGAAGCTGGCTTTGTTCCTCAATTACGAAACCAACAATATGAGTTTAGAGCAATGCCAACTACTATGGAGGAGCAAGTAATTACTTACTAGGCATTACTCGGAATTTGGAGTAAACGTTGAATAGCATCACGAATGGTTTGCTCTTCTTTGGCAAAGCAAAATCTAATAAGTCGTTCGTCTTTTTTATTTTTATAGAAAGGACTTAAAGGAATGGTTGCTACACCATAGTTGATGGTTAACCATTTTGCAAATTCAGTATCCGGCATATCGCTAATAGCATCATAGCTGGCTACTTGGAAGTAACTACCTGGAGATTTTTGATGAATTTTAAATGGAGTTTTACTTAATGCTTCTAAAAAGAAATCTCTTTTTTCTTGCATAAACGCAGCTTGTGTATATAAAGTATGCGTCTCTAAAAATCTTGCAATAGCAACCTGTGTGGGTGTACTAACAGAAAAGGAAAGATATTGATGCAATCGCCTAAAAAGATTCATATTAGTATCATTGGCTAAGACATATCCAATTTTCCACCCTGTTGCATGTAGCGATTTGCCAAAAGAATAAATACAAAAACTACGTTCTCGTAAGCCCTCATGCTGATAGGCAGAAAAATGTTGTTGACCATCAAATAGCAAGGTGTCATAAACTTCATCTGCGATGACAAAGATGGAAGTATCTTTTATTAATTCGTAAAGTGTATTCCAATCTTCTTTAGACCAAACTGCTCCTGTAGGATTGTGTGGTGTATTTACTATAATAGCTTTTGTTTTTGAATTAATAGCCTTTTTTATAGCCTCCCAATCTACACTAAAATAGGGCGCTTTTAATGCAATGCATATTGGTATGGCATTGCACATTTCTATATTGGGTACATAACTATCGTAGGCTGGCTCTAATACAATAACCTCGTCTCCGGCTGACAAAATACTTGCTAGCGCTGTAAAAATCCCATAGGTAGCACCTGGGGTAATTGTTATTTGTGTATCGGGGTTTAGTGAAACTTGATACTGATTGGAGTATTGTTTAGCTATTTGTTCTCGCAAATTAGCTAAGCCAATCATGGGAGCATACTGATTAAAACCCGCTCTGCTGGCATCAAATAAATATTCACTTAATGCAGGATGCAAAGGATAATCTGGAAAACCTTGTGATAAATTTATCGCTTTGTGTTCGTTAGCCAAAGCGCTCATGACGCTAAAAATAGTAGTATCTGCCGCAGTGTGTTTCAAGCTTATAAAAATTTATCTCCTTTGTTTCGTTTCACTTCTGCTACATACTCTTTAATTTGTTGTTCACGGTTGCGTTCACAAATTAAAAGTACATCTTCGGTATCCACTACTATAAATTTCTCTAATCCCTGCAAGACTACTAATTTTTGTTTAGGCGCTTTAATCATGCATTCTGTTGCATCGATAATCATTACATTATCACCATGCACGGCATTGCCCAAATAATCTTTTTCAAAATTATCATACGCCGATTCCCAAGTACCTAAATCGCACCAGCCAAAATAAGAGGGTACTACAAATACATTTTTAGCTTTCTCCATGATACCATAATCTATGGATATATTGGTGCACTGTGCATATAACTGATTGATTAGTTCAGATTCTTTAGGGGTGTTGTATACTTCTCTTGCTTGAATAAATACATCATTTAATTCTGGAAGGTATTTTTCAAGCGCGTTTTTAATAGTGTTTACATTCCAAATAAAAATACCTGCATTCCATAAAAAATCGCCACTTTTTAAAAAGGTTCTCGCTAATTCTAAGGAAGGTTTTTCGCTGAAGGTGCGGACTCTAAATACGGTATCAATTTGATCTTCAATATCGTATTGTATATACCCATAACCCGTATCTGGTCGGGTAGGTTTGATACCAAGGGTAAGCAAAGCATCATTTTTAGAAACAAATTCTAATGCATTAAGTGCCGTAGCTGTAAAGCCTTTTTCATCCATGATCAAATGATCTGCCGGAGACATGATAATATTGGCATTCGGATTTTTTTCATAAATACGATGCGCAAAGTAGGCAGCACAAGGAGCGGTATTTTTACGAGAAGGTTCACTGATAATGTTTTCAGCGGCCACTTCAGGTATTTGATCTTGTAATGTTTTTATATACTGTTGATTTGTAATAAAATAAATGTTCTCTTTCGGACAAATATCTAAAAAACGAAGATAGGTCCATTGAATTAGAGATTTTCCTGTTCCAAGAATGTCGATAAATTGTTTAGGATAGCTCATTCTACTTTCCGGCCAAAACCTACTTCCAATTCCTCCTGCCATGATGCAGACATAATTGTTTTGAATATTCATATGCATTTAATTTACAGTACTACAATAATACAAATAAGCAGCTATATTTAATAAAAAAAGCAGCCCTAAGACTGCTTTTTAATATTTCTTTGATGTTATTATGCCGATTCGGCAACTACTTCTTTTACTTCGGGTATCATTCGTTTCATCATACCTTCAATACCTGCTTTTAAGGTAACGGTTGAAGAAGGGCAGCCAGAGCAAGAGCCTTGCATGGAAAGGGTAACCGTACCATTTTCAAAACTAATAAAACTGATAGCGCCACCATCCATTTCTACAGCTGGTTTTACATAGTTTTCTAATAATTCTTTAATGCGAACAACAACATCTGTGTCGCCATCACTTACCGAGTTGTTGCCTGCTTGTAGCACTATTTCTTCTTCATTGATTATGGTTTTACCAGCCTCTAAATATTCTTTTAGAAATTGACGAATAGTTGGTATCACTTCATCCCATTGTGTATCAGTTGTTTTGGTAAGCGTTACAAAATTACTTGCTATAAATACACTTTTTATAAAGGGGAAGGCAAATAGGTCCTTTGCCAATGGCGAAGGTGCAGCACTTGTTTCATCAGCAAAATCTATACTCTTACCTGGGTATAATAATTTGTTGGCAACAAATTTCATAGTCTCTGGGTTGGGCGTCATTTCTGTATAAATACTTACAATCGTATTTCCTGTTTGTAACATAGTACTTCTATTTAATTGTTATTTTTAAACGCTAAAGCTTTCTCCACAACCACAACTTCTACTTGCATTTGGATTGATAAAATGGAAACCTTTACCATTCAATCCATCAGAGAAATCGAGCGTAGTATCGCACAAATATAAAAAGCTTTTCAAATCTGTAACTAATTTAACGCCTTTATCTTCAAATAATTGATCTTTAGGTTGCAATTCATTGTCAAAATCGAGTTTGTACGATAATCCTGAACAGCCCCCACCAACAACGCCTACACGCAAAAAGTAATCGTCTCCAATGCTCGATTCGGCTCGGAGTTGTTTTACTTTTTCAATTGCTTTATCACTTATAAAAATCATGCTTAATAATTGCTTAGCTTTTAGTGTTTAGCTTCTTCTAAAGCAGGTAAACCATTCTTTACTCTATAATCATTAATAGCCGCTTTGATAGCATCTTCTGCTAAAACAGAACAGTGAATTTTAACAGGAGGCAAGTTCAATTCTTCTACAATATCCATATTGTCGATAGCGATAGCTTCGTCTATAGATTTTCCTTTCAACCATTCGGTAGCCAAAGAAGAAGAAGCAATAGCGGAGCCACATCCAAATGTTTTAAATTTTGCATCGCTAATAACACCTTCTTCGTTTACTTCAATTTGAAGGCGCATAACATCTCCACATTCTGGTGCACCAACTAAGCCCGTACCAACATTGTTTTTACTTTTGTCAAGCGTTCCTACATTTTTTGGATTGCTATAATGATCGATTACTTTTTCTGAGTATGCCATAATTTGTTGTTTTTATTGTTTGTTTAATGATGTGCCCATTCAATGCTATTAAGGTCAATGCCTTCTTTAAACATTTCCCATAATGGAGACATTTCTCTTAATTTATTTACCGTGTCGGAAATAGCTTTTATAGTATAATCTACTTGATCTTCGGTAGTAAATCTACCTAAGCCAAATCGAAGGGAGCTGTGCGCTAAATCATCACCTAAACCTAATGCTTTTAAAACATAAGAAGGTTCTAAAGAAGCCGATGTACATGCCGAGCCGCTAGATAACGCGATGTTTTTATTAAAGCCCATTAGCAAACCTTCACCTTCTACATATTTAAAAGAAATATTAGTGGTGTGCGGTAAACGATTTTCTTTGTGACCATTTAAGTAAGACTCTTCTAATTGTAAAAGAGCATTTTCTAATTTGTCTCTAAGAATGCTTAAGCGTGCTGCTTCTGCTGCCATTTCGTTTTTACATATTTCTGCTGCTTTACCAAAACCAACAATACCAGGTACGTTTAGTGTACCGCTACGCATGCTACGCTCATGGCCACCGCCATCCATTTGAGCGGTTACTTTTACACGTGGGTTTTTTCTTCTCACATATAACGCACCAATACCTTTAGGGCCATACATTTTATGAGCGGTAAAAGCCATTAAGTCAATACCGTCAGCAATAACATCAACAGGTATTTTACCAACAGCTTGCGTGCCGTCTGTGAAAAATAGTACATTATGTTTGCGTGCTATAGCACTGATTTCTTTTACGGGTTGTACTACACCAATTTCATTATTACCATACATGATGGCAATTAAAATAGTATTGTCGGTAATAGCGTTTTCTAAAGCAGCCAAATCGATCATGCCATCCGGTAATACCTCTAAATAGGTAACTTGCGCACCTAATTTTTCAAGATGTTTACAGGTATCTAAAACTGCTTTATGCTCGGTAGTGCAAGTAATAATATGATTTCCTTTGCTGGCATACATTTCAAAAATACCTTTGATACCTAAGTTGTCGGCTTCCGTAGCACCTGAAGTAAAAATAATTTCTTTAGGATCTGCTCCAATTAAATTGGCAACTTGCTCACGAGCATAGTCTACCGCTTCTTCTGCAGCCCATCCAAATGGGTGATTACGACTTGCCGCGTTACCAAAATTATCGGTAAAATAAGGAAGCATGGTTTCTAACACACGCGGATCCATTGGTGTGGTAGCATTATTATCTAAATAAATAGGTAGTTTTAATTCCATAATATAAGTTCGTTCTAATCCGATTTAACTACTACAAAAGTACATCAAAACCTATGTAATAAAGAATTTAAGCGCTTACACTTTCTTTATAACGCTATTGGTAAAATTGATTAAGCTTATTTTGCAGATCGGGGCTTATTTTGCACCAAAACAATGTATTTTGCAGGAATAAATAGCGGATTATGAAAATAGAGCATATAGGTATTGCTGTTGCAGATATGGAGCTGGCTATAAAAACGTATGAGCAACTCCTACAAACGCCTTGTTATAAGAAAGAACAAGTAGCTTCAGAAGGGGTGGAAACCGCTTTCTTTCAGCTAGCTGATTCTAAAATAGAATTATTAGAAGCCATGCATGAAGAAAGCCCCATTGCTAAATTTATTCTTAAAAAGGGAGAAGGTATTCATCATATCGCTTTTGAGGTAGAAGATATTATAGCTGAAATGAAACGCCTTTCTGCATTGGGCTATCAAATTTTAAATGAAGTACCCAAAAAAGGTGCTGATAATAAACTAGTTTGTTTTTTACATCCCAAATCGGCACATGGGGTATTAGTGGAACTATGTCAAGAAATTAAATAATGGAAACAGCTACCCTATATCATAATAATCGCTGTGGCAAGAGCAGAGCCGCCTTGCAGGCCCTTCAAGAAAAGGGCTACCAAGTAGCTATCCGCTATTATTTAGAGCAACCCCTAACTCAGCAAGAACTCGTCGCATTACTAAAAAAATTACAGCAAACAGCTGCTGCTATAATTAGAACCAAAGAGCCTTGTTTTAAAACCTTAGGTGATACCAAATCATATAAGGAGCAAGATTGGGTTAAGGCTATTGTGCAATATCCCATTTTATTAGAGCGCCCTATTATTGAACTGGCTACAAAAGCCTGGATAGCTAGAAGTGCAGAGGCTTTATCGATTTTATAAGCTTATTTTCTAAGCAGTACACAAGCTCTATATCGATCTTCGTGATAATGGTTGTATAAATTGTCGAGCACTGCAAGCACCTTTTCTTTACCCCATTCTTCACACCAAGCCAATAAGCCTTTTGGGTAATTGACGCCTTTAGTCATAGCGGTTTCTAAATCTGCCGCGCTAGCAATATTTAAATGTAAGGCCTCTAGGGCTTCATTGATCAGCATAGCCAAAACGCGTTCTACTATTTGTTTGCCAAGTACTGCATCTTCATTTGCCGCAGGTGTGGTTTCCCCTTGGGCGTAATTATAAAATCCTCTTCCCGTTTTTCTGCCCAACCAACCGGCTTCTAATAAGCGTTTTTGAGAGAAGGAAGGTTTATAGCGAGGGTCGTAATAAAAAGATTCGAAAACGGTTGCTGTTACTACATAATTCACGTCATGTCCTATATAATCCATCAATGCAAAGGGGCCCATTTTAAATCCACCAATTTGTGTAAGTGCCCAATCGATTGTAGCCATATCGGCTATGCCTTCTTCATATATTCTTATTGCTTCTCCATAATAGGGGCGTGCTACTCGATTGACAATAAAACCAGGGGTGTCTTTTGCGATAACAGGTGTTTTCCCCCATGCCGTCATGAGTTCTTTCATGGATGCAATAAGAGCGGCATCCGTTTGAATTGCGGGTATAATTTCAACCAAAGCCATCAAAGGCGCTGGATTGAAAAAGTGAAGGCCTAAAACACGTTGCGGCAATTTACATGCTGCTGCAATGGAGGTAATGGACAAAGAAGAGGTATTGCTTGCCAATAGACAATCGTCGGCAACAATGGTTTCTAATTCACTAAAAACAGTTTTTTTAATGTTTAGATTTTCTACGATTGCTTCAATAATTAATTTACAAGGGGCAAGAGCACTAAGGCTGCTCACAAAATGCATAGCAGCAAATACGCTTGCTGCGTCTTTAATTTTTCCTTTCTCTTCTAGTTTCGTTAGATTCGATTTTAAAGCGGCACTTGCTTTCTCTAAGGCAGCTTGTTGAGTATCATAAATCCATACGGTATGACCCGCCATAGCAGCTACTTGCGCTATGCCTGCCCCCATTGCTCCTGAACCAATTACGCCAACAATCATGTATTTATTTTTTAAGTTTTAAAATACTAAAATCGCTTGCTACTGCTTTTATAGTATTTGATAATTTTCCTAATCCAGTAATTTCCATTTCTACTACATCTCCATCTTGCAACCATTGCACTTTATAGTTTGGATCGTTTAATAATCCGGTACCATTTAACTCTAAAAAGCAACCCGTTCCTACAGTGCCGCTTCCAATTACATCACCTGGTAAAACATCTACACCGTATGCACAACGTTCAACAATTTCTGCAAAAGTCCAATCCATGTCTGCTACATTCCCTTCACTCACCAAAACGCCATTTACCCAGCATTTCATAGTAAGATTATAGGCAGCACCGGTATGATTTTCTTTTGCCGAAACGCGGTATGCTGCTAATTCATCGGGTGTTACAAACATAGGTCCGATAACGGTGCTAAAATCTTTTCCTTTTGCAGGACCAAGATTAAGGAGCATTTCTTCCATTTGTAAGGTACGCGCACTCATATCATTCATGATCGTATATCCTGCAATATATTCATCTGCTTCTGCAGCTGTAAAATTTCTTCCTTTTTTACCAATAACAGCGGCGATTTCTAATTCAAAATCTAATTTTTGAAAATGATCGGGCATGCATTCTATGGCACCAGGTCCTTGTATAGCATTATGATTGGTAAAATAGAATATAGGATAAGAATCAAATTCTGCAATCATATCTACTTTTCTATTTCTTCGTGCAGCAGCAACATGTTGGCGGAAAGCATAACCATCTCTGCAGGAGGTAGGATTGGGAATAGGGGCCATAATACAAGCATCTTGATAAGCAATACCTGTAAATCCTTCGGTGCTTGCTAATAATTGTTCGTATGCATTTTGTGCAATGGGTTGATAATGACTCCAATCCTCTAAAAGTTCTTTTAGTGTAGTAGGAAGGGTAGTATTAATCATATTGACATCAAACAGCATTTCATTTACATAAAAGGCAACTTGCTGTTTTGCGTTTTTAGAATAGGTAATTAGTTTCATATTGCTTTGTTTAGTACTTTTGAATACACAAAGTTAAAAGGGAGTTTCTGATATTTCGTGTATCTGCCTAAAATATTCTAAATTAATTTTGTTAATTAACGTATCAAATTACTGCCCTATTTTATGTATTTGTTGGTTTTAGTCCTTTTTTATGTCATAGCATTATTGCCTTTCCCTTTGTTATACGCGCTATCTGATGGCATTTATTTCATTTTATATTATTTGGTAGGCTACAGAAAAAAAGTTGTTTTAGATAATTTAGCTAAATCATTTCCCACTTATTCTGAAGCTGCTCGAGTAGCCATTGCAAAAAAGTTTTACCGAAACTTTTGTGATCAATGGCTCGAAACCATCAAATTGTTGACGATGAATAAAGCGTGCATGAACAAACGTATGGTTGGCAATTGGGAAGTATTAGATGACATGTATAAAGAAGGGCTTAGTTGCAATGTAATGATGGCACATAATTTTAATTGGGAATGGGCAAATGTTGCTTGTCAATTAAATGTGCAACAACTTTTTTCGGGTGTTTATATGCCTATAACTTCCCCTGTGTTTGCGAAGGTTATGCATAAAATAAGACAAAGAAATCCATCAAGTGTATTAATAGCAGCGAATAAATTGAAAGAAGGTTTAGCCTTGCTAAAAGACCAACAATATGTGTTTGCATTAGTATCTGATCAAAATCCTGTGAAGACCGAGATTGCGCAATGGGAGCCTTTTTTGAATAGAGAAGCCCCTTTTTATAGAGGCCCGGCTCAAGGCGCTATCAATGCACAAGCAGCGGTAGTATTTTGTCATATATTAAAAGTAAAGCGGGGCTATTACCAGTTTAAAATGCAACGCTATTGCGATAATGCTGTCACTAAAGATCAGGAAACGATAACCCGAGATTTTGTACAATATGCAGAGGCACGCATTTTAGAGCAGCCCGATAATTGGTTATGGAGTCATAGAAGATGGAAACATAGCAAATAGCCCTACCCTTTATTTACGATTCCAACTGCTTTGTTATGCACCAAAATGATTATTTCGAATTAGCTTCTTCTTTTGTTTTATATACCAACTGTAATGTGTTTGTTACGGGTAGAGCCGGCACCGGTAAAACTACTTTTTTAAAACACATTGCAGCCAATACCCTTAAGAAAACAGCAATTGTTGCACCTACGGGTGTAGCTGCTATTAACGCTGGCGGGGTTACTATGCATTCCTTATTTCAGTTGCCAATGGGTATGTTTATACCAAGCGGTACTAGAGGTTATGGTGTTAGCGAAACAGAATTGCATGATAAACATTCGCTTTTAGCCAACTTAAAAATCAATGCTCAGAAACGAGCCGTTTTGAGCTCGTTGGAATTATTGATTATTGATGAAGTATCGATGGTGCGAGCAGATATGTTAGATGCGGTAGATGTAATCTTACGACATATCCGTAAATCCGACGAAGCCTTTGGTGGCCTACAAATGTTATTTATTGGCGATCTGCATCAATTGCCTCCCGTAGTGCAAAAACAAGAAGAGGCTTTATTACTGTCCTATTATGCTAGTCCTTTTTTCTTTGAAGCCAAAGCGCTTAAAGAAGTGCCCTTGGTGAGCATTGAATTACAAACCATATACCGACAAAATGACCCAACATTTATTAATTTATTAAATGCGATTCGAAATAATACCATTGATGAAATTACATTAGATAA
>CAMBYG010000009.1 GCA_945872085.1 Chitinophaga pinensis
AAAAAACCATTACTGACCGTTGATGATTACAATGCTTTTGTAGCCTATTGTTCTCAACCCTATCGTATGCTCTTGATTTATGGTATTGGCTTTGGTGGATATTTATGGATACGTGCTCGCTTAGAAAAGCTTATGCAACTAGCAGCCAAGCAGCATGCTGAGGAAGATGAAACAACCTAAATATTAAATAGGTTTTGTTTTAAAATCTAATGCTTTAAAAGTGCGTTTCTTTTTAGCAAAGTATTGCCAAATGATACTTTTATTATAAATTCCAACGGTATTTCTATTCGTGATTAAGGATTTATTTTGGGCACGCTTTTTCAACCATAAGCCCAATTGTCCATAAAAGCTAAAATGTGCTTTAATAATTGTCAAGGTATGCCTCCATTTTCCTTGTAAGAGTAGTTGAAGTCCAGCTA
Organism: Chitinophaga pinensis; assembly: GCA_945872085.1. Taxonomy (GTDB): domain Bacteria; phylum Bacteroidota; class Bacteroidia; order Chitinophagales; family Chitinophagaceae; genus CAIWHF01. The sequence goes on from CAMBYG010000009.1 coordinate 420, forward strand.
CCCCATCTAAAACCAAACGTACAGGAAGCAACCAACATAATTTGGTGCTACGTTCGTTTTTAAGTAAGAGAATTAGGCTATTTCTAAAATTATAAAATAATTTTTGGGTACTGCCATAACTGATGACACTGCCGCCTACATGATACACCGTAGATTCGGGCACATACGCAATACGATAACCAGCGTTTTTAATGCGCCAGCATAAATCCACTTCTTCCATATGGGCGTATAAGTCTTTATCCAAGCCACCCAATCGATGATAAACTGCTGCATTTACAACAAAACAGCCACCCGACGCCCAAAATAATTCAACAGCATCATCGTATTGTTGATGATCTTCTTCTAAGGTTTCAAATATACGGCCTCTGCAAAAGAGATAGCCTAAATAATCCATAAATCCACCTGCAGCGCCAGCATATTCGAAATAGCTGCGCTCTTTCCAATATCTAATTTTAGGTTGGCATACCGCAATTTGTGGATCGCTACTTATAGTTTTATGAATGGGAGGAAACCAATGGTCGGTTACTTCAAAATCTGCAGATAAGAGTATATAATACGTTGCTTGAATTTGTAATAAGGCTTCGTAATAGCCATTTGCAAAGCCTTTATTAATAGGCAAATGTAAAGTAGTAACGGAGGGATAATGCGTTTGTACGTGCTGTAAGGTATCGTCGGTAGAGGCATTGTCTACAACAATTACTTGATATTGATCCTTTGCTTGCTCTATGATTTTAGGTAAAAATAAATCATGCCATTTTTTACCGTTATAACTTAATATAACAACGGCAGTATCATAGTTGCATTGAATCATCCGATGATATTATTTGTAAACTGGCTCGTATTGCGTGTTTCCAGGAACTTCTGGAGTGTGATTCGCAAACTTGTGTTGGTATAAATTATAGCAACCTGCCCAAGAAAAAATAAAAATACTAAAGAATACAAGCACAAAAAGGAAACGAGATTTAGAAGGTTTATTTAATTCTAAATCCGCTGGATTATCGATAATATTTTCGTTGGTCGTGTTGTGAGATTGCATGTTGATTTATTTTACCGACACAAAAATAATAGATTATCTAAAATAATCACAATAAATTTCATCAATTTTAGTTTATTTGTTAAGAAATGGCAAGTTTTATCAATTGGAAATCGGGATTTATCCTTATTGCACTGCTCATAGTAGCGGCATCGCTGTATTATACCAATAATTTAGCCAATGACTTGTCGCAAGAAGAGCGTAAGAAAGTTGCTATTTTAGCCAAATCCTTTGAGCTACTAGGAAAAAGTAGCGATAATGATGCTATTTCATTTGCGCTTTCCAATATCGATTCCAATAAATCGATTCCGGTAATACTCACCGATGAAAAAAATGAAATTATCGATTTTAGAAATATCGATACCAATCGTAAAGCTGTAAAAAACTTATTACAGCAAAAGTTGCTAGAATTTAAACAACAGCACCCCAAAGTAGTCGTTGATTTTGGATTTGGCCAAAATTATATTTTTTATGGTGAATCGGCGCACCTTAAAAAGTTACGTCAATTCCCCTATATTCAGCTATGCATTATTATCTTATTTTTATCGGTAGTACTTATAGCCCTCTCTGCTGCGCATAGTGCCAATCAAAATCAACTATGGATAAGTTTATCTAAAGAAACAGCCCATCAATTAGGCACCCCTATAAGCTCATTAGAGGCCTGGACCGTATTGCTGGAGCAACAACATACCTCACCCGAGTTGTTGGCAGAATTACAAAAAGACATTCATCGCCTTCAGGTAGTTGCTTATCGTTTTAGTAAAATTGGAAGCACTCCAAAATTGACGATTCAAGACCTTGCAGCGCTTGTTGAACAAATCAAAGCGTATATGCAAATACGCGCACCCAAGCATGTACGTATTGAATTTTTAAGTAGCGAGCCAAGCATGTTGATACCCATGAGCGCTACTTTGATTGAATGGGTTATTGACAATTTAATTCGCAATGCCTTAGATGCTATGAACCATAAAGGGGTAATATTAATAAGCCTTCAAAAAGAAGACAAACAGGTTATTTTAGACATCAGCGATACGGGTAAAGGCATGAGTAAAGGTCAGGCAAAACAAATTTTCAAACCTGGTTATAGTACCAAGAAAAGAGGTTGGGGTTTGGGTTTATCCTTATCCAAACGTATTATAGAGCAATATCACAAAGGCAGCTTACAACTGCGCCAAACCGAAATGGGTAAAGGAACAACCTTTAGAATTATACTGCCTTTATAGGAAATTAAATATTAATGCTTAATTTTGCGTCTCTCAAGCGGCGATGGCGAAACTGGTAGACGCACTACCTTGAGGTGGTAGCGCCTTTTAACGGGCGTGGGAGTTCGAATCTCCTTTGCCGCACAAAAAAGAGCAACAATTGTTGCTCTTTTTTTATTTTGCTAAATCTAAAATGATTTTATATTCCATTGTTGTTACCGGGCATACCGACAAGCGGCCTTGCTTGATCAAGGCTAAATTTTCTAATCCAGGTGTTTGCTTCATGGTAGCAAGTGTTACTGTATTTTTCAAAGCCTTTAAAGGTTTTAAATCTACCGCTACCCAATTTGGATCATCGGTAGTAGGATCTTGATAGGCTATTTTTGCTACCGTAGCAATACCCACAATTTCCAATCCTTCATTGCTGTGGTAAAACAAGACTTCGTCGCCTTTGGACATTGCACGCAAATTATTCCTAGCTTGGTAATTACGTACTCCATCCCAAAAGGTCTTTTTGTCTTTACAAAACTGTTCCCAACTATATTTGAAGGGTTCTGATTTTACTAACCAATAGTTCATAATATTAATGTTCTCTGTTTAATAAATAATTTGTGATTTGAATAAATGGCTCCTTCTTGCTAGCATCAATCGACAAACTGTCTAAACTATCAAATGCGGCTTGGGTATATTGCTGAATTAATTCTTTACAGGATTCCTTCGCTTTTGTAGCTTCAAATAAAGATAGCATCCGCGTTACTTTATCATCTGTGTTACTATTTAATAATTCCTGAATTTGATTTTTTTGTTCTTCATTTCCGAGTGCTATTGCTTTTAACAATAAATAGGTTTTTTTGTTGGCTTGTATATCTCCACCCTTTTGTTTTCCTAATTTAGCCACTTCACCAAAAGCATCTAAGTAATCATCTTGTAATTGAAAGGCTAATCCTAATTGAATACCAAAATTATACAAACAAGAAGCTTGTTCTTTAGTTGCAGAGCCTGCCATGGCACCCATCTGTAAACTTGCTGCTAATAAAACAGATGTTTTCAAACGAATCATTTCTAAATAGGCGTCAATACTTACATCTTCCCTATTTTCAAAATCCATATCCCACTGTTGTCCTTCGCATACCTCAATAGCGGTCTTATTAAACAGCTCCACTAGAGCAAGGGGTTGCTGTTTGTTTTTTACGAGCAATTGATAGGCATATATAAACATAACATCACCACTTAATATGCCAGTGGGTAAACCATACTTGGCATGAACCGTAGCAAAACCTCTTCGCAAGGGTGCTTTATCCATTATATCATCATGAATCAAGGTAAAATTATGAAAGAGTTCAATAGCCGCTGCAATATGATAAGCATCTTCTTGAACAGCATCAAAAGCTTGTGCTGCCATCAAACATAAAATAGGTCGTATGCGCTTGCCTCCTAATTGTAAAAGATAAGCACAGGGCTCATATAAATTCCGGGGCTCTTGTTCGAAGGGCACTAATTGTCGAAATCGAGTTTCGAATTGCTGACTAAGTTCTTGTAACTGTGTCGACATAAATAATTTATTTTTTTATTGTTGCAATAGATTCTAAACTAAAATCAATTGTTCGTTTGTCTAGATTAGCACTCACTACTTTAATCATTACCTTATCTCCTAATCTAAATTGCAAACCGGTATTTCTTCCACGCAAGGCATAATCTTGTTCTATATATTCAAACTGGTCTATGCTCAATAATTCATTTACACTCACCATACCTTCACATTTGTGTGCCACTGTTTCTGCCCAAAAACCATAGGTAGAAGCACCACTCACAACGGCTTCAAACACTTCGCCTACATAAGCCTGCATATACTCTACTTGTTTGTATTTGTTGGCACTTCGCTCCGATTCCATGGCGCTACGCTCTTGATCACTACAATGTTTACAAGCCGCTTCCAATTCCGGATTCTTAGGATATTGATGCGCTAAACAGGCAGCTACAATTCTATGTACTAGCACATCGGGATAACGACGAATGGGTGATGTAAAGTGACAATAATTTTCAAATCCTAAACCATAGTGCCCAATATTTTTAGTAGTATAAATAGCTTTCGACATGGTGCGTATCCCTAAACTTTCTAAAACATGCTGCTCTGGTTTCCCTTTTACAAATTGTAACATTTCGTTGAAAGAATGTGAAATTGACGCTGGATCGTTTAAATTAAATTTAAATCCATAGCGAGAGGCAAAGGAAGTAAAAACCTCTAGCTTACTAGCATCTGGCGCATCATGAATACGATACGGGAACGGTATTTTTAGTTTTTCCGTTTCTAATTTGCCTACAAATTCAGCTACCGCTTTGTTGGCTAGCAACATAAATTCTTCAATCAATTGATGTGCTTGTTTACTCTCTTTCACAATAATACCAATAGGTTTAGCCTGTTCATCTAATTGAAAGCGCACTTCTTGAGAAGAAAAATTAATAGCCCCTTTTTTAAAGCGTTCTGCTCTTAATTGTTGTGCTAAATTATTTAACAGCAATAATTCTTCATTTAAATCACCTGGCGTGCCTTCTATTTGTGTTTGCACTTCTTCATAAGTAAATCTTCGCTTAGAGTGAATCAGCGTTCGACCAATCCATGTGGACAATACTTTAGCATCGGCATCTATTTCAAATACTGCTGAAAAAGTATATTTATCTTCATTTGGCCGGAGCGAACATAATTCATTACTAATGCGCTCAGGCAACATAGGCGCCACACGATCGGGCAAATAAACACTAGTTGCTCTTGCGTAAGCTTCTTTATCTAATGGTGTATCGGGTTGCACAAAATGACTCACATCAGCGATATGAACCCCAATCTCCCAAGTAGCATCTGTAAGCTTTTTAAAAGAAATAGCATCATCAAAATCTTTAGCATCTACCGGGTCTATAGTAAAACAAAGAGTATCTCTAAAATCTCGTCTTTTCTTTACTTCTTCTGCATCTATTGCTGCATGTAAGGTTTGTGCCGTTGCTAATACTTCATCAGGAAAGGTTAATGGAAAACCGTGCTCCATTAAAATCTGCTGCATGGCTATTTCATTTTGCGACTCATTGGTCATGATTTTAATGACCTTGCCAACAGGATTTTTAGCATTCGATTTCCATTCAATAATTTTTGCAATAACATAATCATGATGCACAGCACCATTCAAATTTTGAATGGGTATGTAAATATCAACTGGCATTTGTTCATTACTTGGAATCAAAAAGGCAAATTGTTCATGCACTTCTAGTCGACCAGAAAATTCGTTTTGTTTTCTTGCAACTACAGATGCAATTCTTCCTTCCATTCTACCATTCGTACTCTTCTTAATAATTTCTACTTGTACCGTATCACCATTTAATCCCGTACGTAATTGCTCTGGGCGAATGATAATATCTTTAGATAATCCTGGAACTATTACAAAACCCATTCCGCCTCGGGTAATCTCCAAGGTGCCCGTATAACGGGGTTCGTCTACAGCACTGCGTACTTTTCTTTTTATAGGCACTTGTTTCTTTCTCGACATAAGGTTGTATATGCTATTGCATAGTAATTAATAGGTTTGATAATGCGTTAATTGTTGTGCTACAAAAGTATGCACTTGTTGATCGAAGGCTTCTTTGCCATTCAATAAAAATTGAATTTGAATAGCCTGTATATAAATTGCAATACCGGCATTTTCAAAAATGTCTAAATAAGGTAGCAAACGAGTTGCATCTTTTTCTGTAGTAAGCAGCACTTTATCATTCACCTTCCAATTATTAAAACTACTTACAATCTCCTCCAAATCGAAGGCAGTAAAAGCATGGTGATCGGCATACGATAAGGTATGTATGTCGTTGGAAGACTTAGTAATATGCTGAATTAAAGAAGCAGGATTAGCAATGCAGCAAACCAATAGTACATTTTTATTTTCTAAGGTTAGAGCTGCTCGAGTACTGATATGATAGGGCGTTTGATAGTGCAATCCAGTAAAATAAACTTGTTGATGCTCCAGTGGTTGAATTTGTGTAATGATTTCTTGTGCTGCTGCTTGACTAAAATTGGAACTACATTTAGAAACCACGATTACATCAGCTCTTTTATAGGCCGTTCTGTTTTCTCTTAAACGCCCGTAGGGCAAAACAAAATCCTTATAAAAAGGCCGCTGCACATCCATGATTAAAATATTCAATCCAGGTTTTACAGAACGATGCTGAAAAGCATCATCTAAAATAATAATATCGGTATCTGTAGCTGCTTGCAATAAAGAAGGGATACCTATCATACGATCTTCGGCAACACTTACATAGGCATCAGGAAATTTGCTATAAAATTGCATGGGCTCATCTCCTATTGTTCGGAAGGTGCTTTTTTCATTAGCCAAAATAAATCCTCTCGTTGCTCGCTTGTAGCCTCTACTCATGGTGGCTACCTTGTATTGATATTGCAATAATTGAATAAGATATTCTACATGCGGAGTCTTACCCGTGCCGCCAACTGATAAATTACCCACCGAAATAACTGGTATAGAAAAGGAAACCGAATCTAAGATGCCTCTATTGTAAAAGAAATTACGAATGGCAATAACACAAGAATAGAGTAAAGTAAAAGGAAAAAGTAAGTATTTTAATATCGAAATTGCAGGTGCAAACATTAGGCAATTTACGGAATTAATATCAATATTGTGGCATCTTAGCTAAGAGTGCATATTCGAGTATTTTCTCTTGGGCATTAAATGGTTTAACTTGGTCTAATTTTAAATAAGCTATACCCGCTTTTAATAGTTCATTTTTATTTGTTGCCGCCTTGTTTAAAGCATGCATACCGGCTTCTAACAAACAAGCTTCTGGCATTAAGCCAATCAGTTCACTTCCTATTAATTTTACATTATATTTCGAGGCAATTGCTGAACAATTTTGCCAAACTTGCAATGGACTTGTTTTTTTATAATCCAACAGATTCATAGACACTTGAGCACAATTAAAATCACTCGAATACCAACCTATAGCGCGCAATTGAGGAAGCATGCCTGCTATACGCTCCCCTTTTTCATTCACATAACCAATCGTTCTAATTTCGTTTGCAATTTGCTGGGCGACTAATGCATCTTTAGTATCCAATGAAATATTAAATGCTACTAAGATGGCACGGGCTCCAATAACGGAAGCTCCACTAGATTCCACAAAAGTATGGGGTCCGTAATCAGGCTGCCATTTGGGGTCTGTCATTTTAATTTTGAACTGTTCGTATTGACCACTTCTAATTTGCGGTAATCTTTTTCTATACACTCGCTCTTGAGAGTGCTCATATAAAAAAACAGGAATCGCTAATGCTTCCCCAACGCGTTTAGCTAAAACATCAGCATAGTAGATAGCCTCTTGCATGGAGAGCTCTTGTAAGGGCACGAGCGGACAAACATCAGTTGCACCAATGCGAGGATGAGCACCTTTTTGAAGGCGCATATCAATTTGTTCCTTTGCTACCTTAATTGCTTGAAAAGCAGCTTCTATAACAGCATCTGGTGTGCCGGCAAAAGTAAATACCGTTCTGTTAGCAGAAGCACTGGTATCTTGATGCAGCAAATAAACATCGGGAACGATTTCAATTGCCTGAGCAATATTTTTTAAAACTTCCGAATTGTTTCCCTCACTAAAATTGGGTATACACTCTAATATAGACATCTACTTAATTAAAATAGTTTTTAAACGAAGTATCGCGTTTATAAACATCGTTTAGGAATCGCACTTGCGTCAAAGTACTATCCATAAAACATGTTAAGTAAACGATGTGAACAGGGATTTTATGTTTCAGGGAGATAATAAGCGATTTTCGTTTGGCAATAATAGAATCTACCTTGTTTGCATCTATCGTATTTTGCTCATAATTATTTAAAACAAATAAGGCCAATTCCTTAGGCTTGTGCGCTCGGATACACCCCGAACTTCTTGCTCTATCTCTATTAGGAAAATCTTCTTTGTGAGGCGTATCATGCAAATAAATATCGTATTTATTGGGCATATTGAATTTAATAACGCCTAGTGAATTTAAATCTCCGGGGTCTTGACGATAGATATAATTATTATAATTCTTAGGCGTCACTTTAGATCTAGGAATTTCCTGTCCGGTTTTTGTAAATACTTTTAAATCTTTTTCGATCAAATAGTTTTCACCACTCTTAGTGATGCCCGGCAACACATCTTTCTTCATAATAGTAGGCGGCACACCCCAGTATGGATTAAACAATACACTCGTCATTTTGGTACCCAAAGAAGGTGTTGGTCGCTCTTTCTTTCCTACTACAACGCGCATTTCAAAATCAACATTTGTTTGTTTACATAAATAAAATTCCATAGCAGGCACATTCACAAGCGCATAGGTTGTGTCTAATTGCGTTGGAAGCCAGCGTAGGCGTTCTAAATTGAGCGCAATCTTTTTTATAGTTTGTTGAATTGGCTTATACAATTGTTTTTTGCTTGCTAGATCTATTTTTTTAGTAACCGGTAATTGATAACTATATTGAAAGTAACTGATAAGGTTCGAATCTTCAATTGTCGCAGCACTAGGCAATAATTTTCTAATAAGCTGCTTACGCATAGCATCTGTGCTAGCAATGGTTGTATCCATCAATTTTAAATAAGTAGAATCAATGGATAGCTCTTTAAAATGGCGTAATTGTTTTTGTAATGTTTGATAGAATGGTAATTGACTTCTATACGTATTTAAATTGGGTATTAGTCCATCTTCTAAAGGGCTTATAAAATCTTCAACAACATAAAGTGCACTATCATTAGGATGAAACCATGATGAATCTATGGAAGAAGCTGATAAACAACCTAGTTTTAAATCAAAAGCAGCCTTTAATAATAGATGAGTGCATAAAGTATCAAAAGCATAAAATTGTTGCAGCGAAGCTTTGTTTGATTGTAAATTAACAATAGTATTTGTAAGTTCATATAATTGATAGTGAGCAGCCGGAATACCATCATATTGAAGGCTATCCAACGTACTTATTAAATCGGTAGTAAACGCTAAAACGCCTTGCTCATCAACCCAAAACGGTTCGTAATGATGCTTATTATATAATTGCGCCATCTGACCATGAAGTGTACTGTCTTGGGCCCCATCAAATTGTTTTTGTGCAACTTCAATAAACGCTTCCAGGTCAAATTTATCATTTTCGTTCATGTGCTCAACGAAAACATGCGGTTTGCTTTCACTTCCACACGAAGCAAAATAGAGAGAACAACTAGTTAGAACAACTGAAAATAATATGGTATAATGGGGTCTCAAAAGAGCTGAATATATTTGTTATATAAATGTAACGAGATAGGATCATAATTCAATCATAGGATCCCAAAAAAACTTTTCAAAATCTACTATTTGATCGTCTACAACGCTGATACCTTCTTTTATAAGCAACGCTTCCATTTGGGTAGGTGTTTCGAAATGATGCTTACCGGTAAGCATTCCATTTCGGTTTACCACACGGTGAGCGGGCACTTTAGGTTGAATAGCATGGGAAAGATTCATGGCATAGCCTACCATTCTTGCTGCACCTTTTGCCCCAATAGCATTAGCGATGGCCCCATAAGAAGAAACCCTTCCTCTCGGAATAGCGCGAACAATATCATAGATAGTATTATAAATCGATTCCTTCGCTGGCATCATCTTTGCTCTGATTATGTTTAAAGGTATTGGGTTTAATCACATTTTCATGATTATAAGGACAATGCAAACAGGCGTTTCCACAGCATGTACCTCTTTTCAGATGATAGGCTTCTGTAAAAACTAACAAACCATTTTCGTTGATATAATAATCTTCTTGCTGCTTATTGTCCATCCTCTTTCTTTTTCTTCTGAGGAATTACTATAGGTTTGTCGGGTAATGAAAAGCTAATAAAATTAATTTTTCTATGATCCGCCAAATGCAATCCTTCGTAATAGGTTTGTATAGACAAGGGCCATTCTACAGGTCCTTTAGCGTATATATCGTGTTGTAAGACATGCACTTCACAGCCTTGCTCTTGCAAGGTATCTATGGTAAATTGAAATAATTCAGGCGAATCGGTTTTCAAATTTATTTTCGCTCCTGTCTTTAATAGTTGTTGATACATCGCTAAAAACTTAGGATGGGTCAATCTATTTTTTGCTTTACCGTCTCTTAGAAATGGATCTGGAAAAATAATCCAAATTTCATCTACTTCACCAGGCGCAAAATAGTTTAGAATATTTCCTATTTGAATGCGTAAAAATCCTACATTACTCAATTGCTCTTGCAACGCAATTTTTGCACCATTGTACATTCTATTGCCTTTAACATCAACACCAATAAAGTTTTTATCCTTTACTTGTCGGCCCATACCCACACTGTACTCCCCTCTCCCACAAGCCAATTCTAATACAATTGGATGTTCGTTTTTAAAGAACTGGTTCCATTGACCAGGCATATTTTCTGGATATTGCAATACATTTTCGAATGTATTGATTGCATTAAAGCGTATTAATTTTTTATGTCCCATAAGATGAACTACAAAGGTAAATTTTTGCTTATAGATTTTTCTAAATTCAGAAAATAAAATAATTAATCGCTTAGGGCCTATTTTACAACACGTAAAATGATCCATATTGGTGTTTTGTTTTGTACTTTTGTGTGCAATAACACTATTACAATGGGATTTTTCAATAAATTATTTGGTTTAAATAAAGAACAGAAAGAAAGTTTAGACCAAGGCTTAGAAAAAACTAAAACCAATTTCTTTTCCAAAATAGCAAAAGCGCTTGTTGGTAAAGACACGGTTGATGAAGAAGTATTGGACCAATTGGAAGAAGCCCTTATAGGTGCAGATGTGGGGTTGAATACAACCGTAGCGATCATAAACAAAATTGAGTCGCGTATAAAAAATGAGAAATTCATTCGTACCGCAGAATTAAATCAAGTATTAAAAGAAGAAGTGATGGCGGTGCTTACCGATGCCCCAAGCCATGAATTTGAAACCTTTGACCTGCCAAAAGATAAAAAGCCCTATGTTTTATTGGTCGTAGGAGTAAACGGTGTAGGAAAAACAACAACTATTGGTAAACTAGCCTATAATTTCAAGAAAAATGGCAAACAAGTAATGTTAGGTGCTGCCGACACCTTTCGTGCTGCAGCCGTTGATCAATTAACTATTTGGAGTGAGCGTGTAGGGGTGCCGATAGTAAAAAAAGAAATGGGAAGCGATCCAAGCGCTGTAGCTTTTGAAGCCGTGCAACAAGCGATTGCCAAAGAAGTAGATATTTTAATAATTGACACGGCTGGTAGATTACACAATAAAGCACACTTAATGGAAGAATTAAGTAAAATTAAAAGAGTTATTAGCAAACAATTACCCGATGCGCCGCATGAAGTATTACTCGTTTTAGATGGCAGTACCGGACAAAATGCATTGGAACAAGCAAAACATTTTACTGCTGCTACACAAATCACTACACTAGCTATCACCAAATTAGATGGCACAGCTAAAGGCGGCATTGTATTAGGTATTGCCAATCAATTTAATATTCCAGTAAAATATATTGGAGTTGGTGAGCGCATGGAAGATCTACAGATTTTCCACAAAGAAGCCTTTGTAGATAGCATTATAGGATAAATCCAGGCTGCACCACTAATTCGTGTAAAAGCTGCTCAATCCCCTTTGTAGCAGGCATTTCAAAACATTTTGCGTTATGAATAAATGCTGAGCTAGGTATTTTTTTATCCACTACAAAAAGTGCTGCTTCCCTTTTTACATATTCAAGCAAACCTGCTGCAGGATATACCACTAAAGAAGTGCCTATCACAATTACGACATCGGCTTGTTTAACTATTTCAATTGCATTATCTATTAGTGGAACAGCTTCTCCAAACCAAACAATATGGGGCCTAAATGCAGCGCCATCGCTAGCGAGCTCACCTATTTTCATAGCTTCAAAAACGGGACTAATAAGCTGTTCACTGTGCTCACTTCTTTTTTCAAATAAAGAACCATGAAGGTGCAATACCGATGAAGAACCTGCACGCTCGTGCAAATCATCTACATTTTGAGTAATAATTTTTACTTGATAAAATTGCTCCAAATAGGCTAAACCATAATGGGCTGCATTGGGTTTCGCATTTAAAGCAGCTGCTCTTCGTTGGTTATAAAAATCGAGCACCAATGCTGGATTTTTTTTCCAGGCTTCATAAGTGGCTACTTCTTCTACCGCATGCCCCTCCCACAATCCATCATGGTCTCTAAAGGTTTGCAGTCCACTTTCCGCACTAATTCCGGCTCCACTTATTATCACTAATTGCTGTTTCATAGGCATTAAAAATCCCCAGGAGCTGGGGATTTGTATTTTTTATTTGGATAAATTTTCAAGCATCGTTGCTGTCATTTTTTCTAAATCGAAAGCAGCTTTCCAATTCCAATCTTTCTGCGCTAAGGTATCATCTATGCTCTGTGGCCAACCATCTGCAATTTGCTGTCTGAAATCGGGAGCATAATCAATAGTAAAATCTGGAATATGCTGTTGTATACTAGCCGCTATTTCTTTGGGCGAAAAACTCATAGCCGAAATATTATACGCTAAACGAGTTGTTAATTGTGCAGCTGGCGCTTCCATTAATTCAATGGTTGCACGAATGGCATCATCCATATACATCATCGGCAAATAGGTATGCTCGCTTAAGAAACAGGTATACTTTTTTTGTGCTAAAGCTTGTAAATAGATATCTACGGCGTAATCGGTAGTGCCTCCACCAGGTAAAGATTTCCAACTAATTAAACCAGGGTAACGAATACTTCTAACATCTAAACCATAACGCTTAGCATAATATTGACACCAGTTTTCGCCAGCGTATTTACTAATACCATAAACGGTTTCTGGTTCTACAATAGTTTTTTGAGGAGTTGCTTGCTTAGGTGTTGTAGACCCAAATACAGCAATAGAACTAGGCCAATAAACTTTTGCAATTTTTTCTTGTACGCTTAATTCTAAAATTTGCAAAAGGCTGGTCATATTGATATCCCAAGCTTTCAACGGCATTTTTTCACCGGTAGCACTCAACAAAGCTGCCAATAAATATATCTGTGTTATCGACTCCTTTTTAACCAAGGCTAAAACGGCATTAATGTCCATTACGTCTATTTGGTAAAAAGGACCAGATCCTTTGAGCAAGGGATGTTCTTCTTTTATATCGGTAGCAATTACAGCATCATTTCCATATTGTGCTCGTAAAGCAAGTGTCAATTCAACACCTATTTGCCCACAAGAACCTAATAGTAGAATTTTTTCTGACTTCATAGTTAAATATTAGCCTAATTATTATTTTTAATCATTGCAATAAAATCTTCAAAAAGATATCTTGAGTCGTGCGGACCAGGCGTACTTTCAGGATGATATTGAACAGAGAAAGCTGGTCGGTCTAGCATTTTAATGCCCTCAATAGAGTGGTCATTTAAATTTATATGCGAGATGGTTAAATTACTTTTTTGTTTAGTTACCTCAGGATCGATACCAAAACCATGGTTTTGGGTAGTGATCTCACTTTTACCCGTCAATAAATTTTTAACCGGGTGATTTAAACCTCTATGGCCATGATGCATTTTAAAAGTTGGAATATCGTTGGCTCTTGCTAATAACTGATGCCCTAAGCAAATACCAAATAAAGGTTTGTGCGCAGCTATAATTTCTTTAACCGTACCTACTGCATAATCCATCGCTCCAGGATCGCCGGGACCATTAGATATAAAATATCCATGCGGTTGGAAAGTTTCCATTTCTTGCATAGACGTATGCGCAGGAAAAACTTTTAAATATGCTCCACGCTCAGCCAAACTAGTTAATATATGTCGTTTAACTCCAAAATCTAAAACGGCAATGCGTAAGGTATTTTGTTCCGTACCCACAGTATATGCTTCTTTGGTAGATACCATAGAGGACAAATCCAAACCGCTCATATCAGGCACTTTAGTTAATGCAGCTTGCAATGCTTCCAATTGATCAAGCTCGGTAGACACAACACAATTCATAGCACCCTTAGTGCGCACATGCGCAACTAAAGCTCTAGTGTCGATATCTGAAATAGCCACTACATTGTTGGCTAATAAATAAGCTCCTAAATCGCCATCCGCCATAGGTCGAGAGTAACGATTAGTGGTATTTTTACAAATGATTGCATTAATAGTAACCTTATCAGATTCTACATCGGTACTCTTAACGCCGTAGTTGCCAATATAATTGGTATTCATGATGAGTACTTGGCCGGTATAAGAAGGGTCGGTAAATACTTCTTGATAACCCGTCATACCGGTATTGAAACACAATTCGCCTCCAGCTGTACCATTTGCACCGATGGATGTACCTTGCATCATGGTGCCATCTTGCAATAAAAGATAGGCTTTTTTAGTAGTAGATATCGTTGACATAATTGAATGCAAAGGTCATACATTCGGTTGATTTTAGCAAAGAAAAAATAAATATTAGCGTATTTGTGGATAAAAAAAGTAAATTTACTTTCGCTGAAATATAACATTAAAATCAAGTAGCATCTTGTTTATTTTCAATAGGCTATGGTTGAAATTTAAGGTTATGTATTAAGTGTACTCATCAATAAATTAGCAATGGAACCTCATACAATGAAAACAATCTTAATAACCAATGATGATGGCATAACCGCTCCAGGTATAAGAGCCTTAGTAGAAGCGGTGCAAGGTTTAGCAGAAATTATAGTGGTAGCTCCCGACCGACCACAATCTGGAATGGGTCATGCTATTACTATTGGAGAACCCTTGCGTATGAATGAAGTGGACATTTTTGATGGCATAAAAGCTTATCAAACATCGGGCACACCAGCCGATTGTGTAAAATTAGCCAAAAGTATCGTGTTGCATCGAAAACCAGATTTATGCATCAGCGGCATTAATCATGGTAGTAATGCATCTATTAATATCCTCTATTCTGGCACCATGAGTGCCGCAATGGAAGCAGCACTAGAAGGCATTCCTGCTATTGGATTTTCATTACTCGATTTTAGTCACCATGCCGATTTTAGCTTAGCAAAACAAGTTGCCCATACCTTATCAAAGAAAGTATTAGAAGACGGGCTGCCCCTGCATACCTTGTTGAATGTCAATATCCCTAAATGTAGTATGGAGGAGCATAAAGGCATGAAAATTTGTAAGCAAGGCAACGGATCTTGGAATGAAAATTTTGATACCCGTAAAGATCCTCGAGGAGTAGCATACCATTGGATGGTGGGTTCATTTATGCATAAAGACCAAGATGCCGATAGCGATATTAATGTTTTAGAGCAAAACTATACATCCATAGTACCTATTCAATACGATCTTACGCATTATAAATTAAAAGAGCAATTGAGTAATACTTGGGGCGATCTATTAGCCTAAACAGCTCCTTTTACTATATAAAATGTGACGAATATACCCTATTCCCTTGCTTGTAAAGGCCCTTCAGTCATAAAAATAATGTAACTTAGCAGCCTAAATACTTATCAATTTAATGGATCCCAAACGTTTTTTAGTCACTGCTGCTTTACCCTATGCCAATGGACCGGTTCATATTGGTCATTTGGCTGGTTGTTATTTGCCTGCAGATATTTATGTACGTTATTTAAGAGCGCAAAAGAAAGATGTAAAATTTATATGCGGAAGTGATGAGCATGGCGTGCCCATTACTATCCGTGCCATGAAAGAGCATTGCACACCCAAAGATGTGGTAGATAAATACCATGCCTTAATTAAAGATTCATTCGATAAGATGAATATATCTTTTGATATATTCTCCAGAACCTCTAATGCTACTCATTTTGAATGTGCGCAAGACTTCTTCAAAAAGCTTCATGAAAAAGGATGTTTTGAAGAAAAAACAAGTGAGCAATATTTCGATGAAGAAAAACAAGTTTTTTTAGCAGACCGTTATATCGTAGGTACCTGTCCTATTTGTAGCAATGAAAATGCCTACGGCGATCAGTGTGAAAAATGTGGTTCTACCCTTTCTCCAGACCAATTGATTCAGCCAAGAAGCGCCTTGAGCAATGCTATACCTATAAAAAAAGAAACTACCCATTGGTATTTCCCGCTTAACCAATACGAAGAGTTCCTAAAAGAATGGATCGTAGATGGTAAGAAACAAACTTGGAAATCGAATGTATACGGACAATGTAAAAGCTGGATAGATAGCGGCTTGCAACCAAGGGCTATGACAAGAGATAGCAATTGGGGCATTCCGGTTCCGTTGCCAAACGCAGAAGGCAAAGTGCTTTATGTATGGTTTGATGCACCCATTGGGTATATCAGTGCAACAAAAGAATTAACCAACGATTGGAAAGATTATTGGTGTGACGAAAGCAGTAAATTGGTTCATTTTATAGGCAAAGACAATATTGTATTTCATTGCATCATCTTCCCATCCATGCTAAAAGCGCATGGCGATTTTATATTGCCAGACAATGTACCTGCCAATGAGTTTTTAAACATTGAAGGAGAAAAAGTATCTACCTCAAGAAACTGGGCAGTATGGGTACATGAGTATGTAAAAGACTTTCCGGATCAAGAAGATGTATTGCGCTATGTATTATGTGCTAATGCACCTGAAACTAAAGACAATGATTTTACTTGGAAAGATTTTCAAGATAGAACCAACAACGAACTCGTAGCCACCTTTGGCAATTTTGTAAATAGAGCCTTTGTACTCATGCATAAATTATGCAATGGTAAAGTGCCCCCTTTACATAAAGAGCTATTAGACGAAGCAGATCATAATTTGATGGCTGAAATCAAAAAGACAAAGGAAACCGTTAGTGGACTTTTAGAAAATTATAAATTTAGAGATGCGCTTTTCGAAGTCATTGATTTATCGAGAAAAGGTAATAAGTACCTTCAAGATAAAGCTCCATGGATATTAGCAAAAGAAACGAATACACAAGAAAACAAACAAGCACTCATTGACAACAGCTTGCATATTTGCCTTCAACTTTGTGCTAATCTTGCTATTTATATTCAACCATTTTTACCCGCAACGGCAAAGAAAATGTGCCATATGATGAAAGTTGTTGACAAAATGTTGGATTGGGAAAATGGCGGTTCTTTAGATTTATTAAAAGTAAACTATGCATTAAGAGCACCGGAATTATTATTTAGAAAAATTGAAGACGAGGAAATATTATCTCAAATCGAAAAATTAAAAACCAATTTGATTTCCAGTACCCCAACAACTATACAAAAAGTGGAAGCAACACCTACACAAAAAGAACTCATCCAATTTGATGATTTTGCAAAAATAGATTTACGCATAGGCACTATTCTTAATGCTGAAAAAGTAGAAAAAGCAGACAAGTTGCTAAAATTATATGTGGCACTTGGCGAAGAAACGAGAACCATTGTTTCCGGTATTGCCCAACATTTTAATCCAGAAGATATTATCCATAAACAAGTAATCGTTGTTGCCAATTTAGCACCAAGAAAAATGCGTGGTATAGAAAGCGAAGGCATGATATTGATGACAGAAAACGAAGCGGGAAAATTAGTATTTGTATCACCCAATACGCTGGTACCTTCAGGCAAAACGGTAAATTAATTTAACATGAAAAAGAAAAAACTTTTTATTTTCATAGGCATTGGCATAATTGCACTCGTAATTTTAATAAAATCAGCGGGATCCAATGCAAATCAAATTCAGGTAGTAATAGATTCTGTAAAGCAATGCGACATTACGGAAACGGTAAGTGCAAGTGGCAGTGTTTTTCCTGTAACAGAAGTAAAAATTAGTCCGGAAGTAAGCGGTGAAATCATTGAAC
This sequence comes from Chitinophaga pinensis, assembly GCA_945872085.1. Lineage (GTDB taxonomy): Bacteria > Bacteroidota > Bacteroidia > Chitinophagales > Chitinophagaceae > CAIWHF01. The sequence goes on from CAMBYG010000009.1 coordinate 18,461, forward strand.
TACCTTACGAAGAAGGTGATTATGTGCAACAAGGAGCCCTCTTAGCGCGTATCAATAACGCTATATACGAGTCATTAGTTACCCAATCAGAAGCCCAATTAAATCAAACAAAAGCCAATGCTAATAACACCAAAGAAATGGCTGCTCAAGCAGAAGCGCAATATCAACAAGCTAAAGTTAACTTTATTAGAAATAAGAAGTTGTTTGAAGATAAAATAATATCGGCTCAAGAATTTGAACAAATAGAAACACAGTATAAATCGAGCAAAGCAAGTTATGATGCTTTATTATCTAGCAATAATGGAGGCCAATATAGTATCAAAAGTGCTTCTGCGGCACTTATACAAGCAAAAGAAAATTTGCGTAAGAGTACCATTTTTGCACCTAGCTCTGGTACTATTTCAAAACTCAATGTAAAGAAAGGAGAACGTGTAGTAGGAACTGCGCAAATGGCAGGAACGGAATTACTTAGTATTGCCGATATGGACAAAATGGAAGTGCGTGTAGACGTAAGTGAAACCGATATTGCTAAAGTAAAAATTGGTGATTCCTGTAGCATTGAAACAGATGCTTATAGAAATAGAAAATTTTGGGGTACGGTGTCTAAAATTGCAGTTTCTAGCAACAAGTCGAGCTTAAGCACAGGCACAGATCAGATTACCAACTATGTAGTGCATATTTTGATACATGAAAAAAATAAAATAGATGGCCCAAGCGGAATCGTTAATTATGTTTTCAAACCGGGCATGTCGGCTTCTGTTGAAATTCAAACTACCAAAGTTAAAAATGCCGTTTCAGTTCCAATAAGCGCAGTTACAACAAGAGCTTGGCCAGATGAAAAAAAGAAACAAGAGACCGAATTAACGAATTTGAGACAAGTAGTATTCTGCTATAAACCGGATACAAAAAAAGTTGTTTTACGTGATGTAACAACTGGTATTCAAGACAATCAAAATATTCAGATAACAAATGGCTTAAAACTACATGAACAAGTAGTTATATTGCCCTATGGTGTAATTTCAAAAATCCTAAAAGACAACTTAAACGTTAGCACAACTACCAAAGAAAAATTATTAGAAAGTAAAGAGCTCAACGATTAATATGGAAGAAGCAAAAAAATATTTAGGTAAAATTGGCATTATTGGCAATGGTAGCTGGGGCACTGCTCTGGCTAAAATGCTCAATGATAACCAAATACCTTTTACTTGGTGGATTCGGGATGAAAAAGCGATTCAGCATCTCCAGAAAAGAAGCCATAATTTGAATTACTTAACCTCTGTTCAGTTCAATATGCAATTGATACGATTAAGTAGTGATTTGCATTTAGTATTAAAAGAAGCTGATACCCTTATCTTTTGTGTACCATCTGCCTATGCTCAAGAGGTTATTGAATCTGTAGCTACAGAAAATTGGCAAGGGAAAAATATCATTAGTGCAATCAAAGGTATTCTTCCAAAGCCGCATCAGTTAATCAACGATTATTTAGCAGCTAACTATGCCTTTCCTATTGAGCAATATGCCGCTATCACAGGCCCTTGCCATGCAGAAGAGGTGGCCAATGAACGTTTATCTTATTTAACCTTTTCTAGCCTTAATACCGAATTAGCCGCAGCTGCAGCTACCCTATTCAAAACAAATTATATCAATACCTTTCACAATAATGATATTTGGGGTGCCCAATTTGCTGCCGTGCTTAAAAATATATATGCAGTGGGTGCAGGCATTGCTCATGGCTTAGATTATGGTGATAATTTTTTGAGTGTATATATTACCAATTGCTACAAAGAAATGTATCAATTTTTGAATTATCATTTTGAAAAGATACATCCTTCTAACGAAGTACCCGATTTTCATACCAGTGCCTATTTGGGCGACTTGCTAGTAACTTGCTATTCGCTGCATAGCAGAAATAGAATGTTTGGCAATATGATAGGCAAAGGCTATTCTGTAAAAGCCGCTATTATAGAAATGAAAATGGTTGCCGAAGGCTATTATGCAGCTAAAGGCATGGATATTATTCAAGAAGAATTGGGCATTGGAATGCCAATTTCCAAAGCTATTTTTGATATACTTTGGAATAATAAAAATGCTGAAGATGTGTTTAAAGAAATAGAAACTATATTATCGTAATAAAAAAAGGTGTTGCATTAGCAACACCTTTTTTTTATAAGTAACGCTATTCTTATTGGATATCCATTTCTTGAATTAAGTTCTGAGCATTACCTAATTTGTCAATTAGGAATAAAATATAACGAACATCACAAACAATGGTTCTTTTATATTTTTTATCAAATGCAATATCTCCGCTCATTGCCTCCCAGTTGCCATCAAATGCCGCACCAATCAATTCACCTTTTGCATTTAAAACCGGACTTCCGGAGTTGCCACCTGTAATATCATTATTGGTAATGAAACACGTATGAAGAGTACCATCAGCATCTGCCCAATTTCCATAATCTTTCTTTTTATACAAATCGATTAATGCTTGAGGTGCATCAAACTCATCATCGCCAGCTTTATATTTTGCAGCAAGACCGTTTAAAGTAGTATAAAATTTATACTTTACTCCGTCTGTTGGTTCGTAGCTTTTTACAGCGCCGTAGGTAATACGCATAGTGGAATTAGCATCTGGATACATCAATTGATTGCTTTTCATTTCTAATAAACCCTTCAAATAACTTTTAGCAAATGGAACTTTAATATCATTATAGGCATCTACATGAGATTTTATTAGAGAATCGTACGATTGAACCATGGCAAAAACATATTGCGTTGCAAGATCTTCATTCAATTGTTTTAATGATGGATTAGCACAGAATTTTTCAAAAGCAGCACTATCTAATAAAAATGATTTCTTATATATTGCCTCAGCGAAGGCTTTATAGTTATTGTCTTTCAATAAAGCAATTTTAGACATTGCTGGCATAAACTGATCTTTAGTTAGATTCTTTTGAATCATTTCAGCACTCATTGCAAACCAATCTTGCTCCATAGCTAAATCGGTTGCTTTAATATAAGAAGCTCTATTTTTCTTGATTTGCTCAATTAGTTTACTAGATGAATCTTTAGAAAAATCTGCTTTTTTCATTTTCTTATATAGGTCATAGCAATCATAGGCAATTTTATTCACTAAACAGCCTCTAAATGCTTCACCATAATAGGTTACAAATTTTGCATACGGTTTATATGCCTTAGTAGCGGCATTGATGTTTTCAAATTCTTTAGCATAGTTATAATTATTCTTATTAGACCATGCAATGAACTGTTCCTCTTCTTTAGTTTTTTGGTTTACAACTTGTAATCTTTTTAATTGCTCTGTTTGACCAATGAAATATTTCCAATAGTTGGCAATACGAGCATACGTAGAGGTTAATTTTAAATATACCGCTTTGTTTGCTTGCATATGCTTACGCATAATAGCTAATCGAGCATCTCTAATAGCCACAATGGATGGATTTACTTCTTGAATCGCCAAATCAACACCAGCAGCCGTTTCATATCTATTAGTTCTGCCAGGATATCCAAAAATCATAGCATAATCACCTTCTTGAACCCCTTTGGCAGACACCGCTAAATAATTTTTAGGACGATAAGGCTTATTATTTTTATTGTAGTCTGCAGGTTCGTTATTTTCATTAGCATACACTCTAAACATTGAGAAGTCTGCTGTGTGACGAGGCCACATCCAGTTATCGGTGTCTCCACCATACTTACCTAAAGATTTAGGTGGCGTACCTACTAAACGAACATCATTATACTTTTTATATTTTATAAGAATATATTGGTTGCCATTGAAGTATTCTTTTAACGTAGTATAAAATTTCCCTCCCTCATTAGCTTTAGTTTCCATTTCTTTTTTTAATCCAGTAAGCGCCTTCATTAATGCTTCACCGTTTAAACCAGCAATTACTTTATTTACCTGTGCTGTTACATCTTCCATACTTTCTAAAAACAATACAGAAACTCCTACAGCAGGCAATTCTTGCTCTTTACTTAAAGCCCAAAATCCATTATCTAAATAGTTTTTCTCTACGGTACTAAGCGTTGCAATAGCATCATAACCACAGTGGTGATTAGTGAGCAACAATCCACTATTAGAAATTATTTCGCCCGTACAACCACCGTTGAATTGCACAATGGCATCTTTTAAACTGCTATGATTGGCAGCATATAAATCTTCAGATGACAATACCAATCCTTTACGAACCATATCGTCGTAGTTTTTCCCAATGAGATAAGGCAGCCACATACCTTCGTCTGCTTTAGCCGTTTGCATTGTAGCAAGTGCTACCAATAAGTATACTATTTTTTTCATATTTATAATTTGGGGTTAAAGTTCTGAATTATTTGTGAGGTTTACAATACCTTTTATTTGTGTTATTTGATAATAAGAGAAGTCTTCATTGGCTTCTAATCCGTTTCCATAAATCATTTGAGTGGCCGTCTTTATTTGCACCGGCTTATTGGTAAAGAATTTCCGTAACTGCTCATTCCACACCAATTCTTCGGTTTTCAATTGCTCTCCTTTTTGATTGATAATCACTATACTATCCCTAATAATTACATTTTTATTATGCTCGTACATGCGAGCATATTTTGCATACAGGGTACTCTTCACTTTTTTTTGATCATCATAAAAAATAACGCGCACTTTTTTCCTTAATTCCGTATAGGGCGGACGAGCATTTTCATTCCTTACAAATTCACTAGCAAAAAGATTAGCTTTTACTAAAGCTTTTTCGCTGTACAAAATAGTAACATCGCTAGCTCTATCCTCCTGTAAAGATTCGTAATCTTTGATCTGTTTTATGTGGTCTTTATTGTTAGCACAGGACAAACATAATATACAAAAAGAAACTAGTTTTAAAATTATAAAACTAGTTTCTTTAATATTTGTATTATGTAAATTTCTTTTAGTCATATTTTCTTTTCACAAACCATCTATCGTTGAGAGACATAGAAATAGAGAAGCGAACAAAATTTTCTTTCAATAAATTATTAGATTTAGTACCTCTAGATCCTATTTCAACAGCCGTGTGTATACGATCTGTTGATTTTTTAAATGGTAAGCTCGCACCAAATGTAAATGCTCTATATGAAATATCTGTATTGTTAATGCGCAAAGGCTCTTTGCCAGCATACAAGCCAATTCGGTAAGTAATACGCTGGGCATAATGATATACATCATTAGCATCTGGGGTATAATAAGCCCCTACCGACAAGCGTGTTGCATTTCCTAGTACATTGCTATCTGCTTTACCATTAAATTTGTATTGGTTAAAATTACTATTTACATAATCAATACCAAATCCCAATTTATCATTAGAAATTAATTGCAAACCCAAACCGAAAGAACTAGGCAATTGGATAGGTAAATCTGCATTGGTTACTGCGTAAATCGTATCTCGAATGGCAGAAGAACCCGAATATCGGAAAGAACTTGCATATTGCTCTTCTGTATAATTCATTTTTTGGGAAGCCTCATAGGTAGCGCCAAGATGTAGGGTATATTGCTTATTTATTTTGTAATTATACAGTGCGCCTAATTTCAAATGCAAGCCTCCAATCTGATAGGTTCTAGTAAAATCAGAACTATAAACTTTAAACGTATCGTAGTTCGCTAAATAACTAGAATGTCTTATCGTTCCAAATTCATAACCCAAGTTTGCGCCAATGCTTAAATGCTTATACTGATAAGCACCACCCATAAACGCATAGCTTAATCCACCATCGCCATTGATTGTTTTGTTGCTTTTGCCAACACCTGGGATGCTTACCGAATCAATAAAACGATAATAGGTAGCTGTTTTTGGACTTAAACCCATTACAAAACCGCCGTGTTTGCCTACAGGAAATGCCAAAGTAAGGTGCGATAAAGTAAGCGTTCCTGTGCTATAACTTTCAGTATTGGATGCAATAGCACGTTTGCGTGCTTCTACGCCAATTTCATAGGTGGTAAGTTTTACTGCTGCGTACGATGCAGGATTGTTGGTATTGATAGCAAAAGGATTGCTATAAGCAATAGAAAAACCTCCCATTGCTTTAAGAGCGGCATTATATCCGTAGCGTTCTTCCCCTAAACCATAACGGGAATAAGGTGAATTTTCTTTATTAGAATTTTGTGCAAAAATCCATGAAGTAAAACATAGATTGCATATCAAAAAGCAACTAACTAATTTTTGGTGCATTATAGTTCAATATTATTTGTAAGCCTTTAATTACAAGCTCTGTGTCTGCAAATATCTTGTTTTTAATTCTGCTCTCCAAAAGTAAGGCATCTCCACCCGTTAATAGGACGTTAAAATCATTAAATTGAGCACGATATTCATTTATAAAAGTATCTATCTCGTATACCGCCCCTAATACAGCACCCGATTGCATGCAGCTCTGCGTATCATAGCCCATTATAGACCCTACATAACCTATTTGCACCGATGGCAATCGACTGGTAAAATGATGCATAGCATCTAAACGCATCTGGATCCCTGGAGTAATAGCACCCCCTCTAAATGTATTTGATTTAGTGATATAATTATAGGTTATACAAGTACCAGCACAAATAACCAAATTATTGGCCTGAGGATACAGTTGACTAGCCGCTACCACAGCCGCTATTCTATCTACCCCAAGCGTTTCTGGCGTTTGAAAAGCATTCATTATAGGTAACGAAGTAGAGGCATTCAATTCCATATGAAATGGAATAAGCTTAAAAAAATCGTTTAATTCTGTTGGAATTGAGCCCGCAACGTTAGAGACAATAGAACGAGAAATGGAAAATTTCGAATTAAGGAAACTAAGCGTTGGTGCTAATTGACTAGGCGATACAATATCATTAAACAAAATAGTATGCTGTTGGTCGAAAATGGCCAATTTAGTATTGGTATTACCAATATCAACGATTAAATTATGATGCATAAAAAAAATTGAAAGCGAACTTACACAAAAAAACTAAGAAAAGCTGTTTAAACCTATTACTTATTCCTATACTGCTGATAGATCATTCCTGTACAAAAAATATAAACAAAAACACCGGATTGAATTTCTAGTGCCGGCTCTACGAGTAAGCCTAAAATCTGAATGGTAACAAACAATAGGGCAATAAAAGGATAGTGTTTATATACGGTCCAAAATGGAATTAGGATATACGTAATAAAAAGTAGGAGGCCCACGCATCCAATGGAAAGCAGCGTAATGAGTAATTGATTATGCGGTAATAGCATTTTATCTTCGGGCACTTGAGGAAACGATTGATGATAACCATTTTTCATAGTTTGCATAACATCCCCTTCTCCAAAGCCAAAAATAGGTGCTTTTTTTATTTCCTGTACAGCCACTCTATAAGATATTAGCCTACCAATATCACTGTAGTTGGGATCTAATTTTTCTGCACTTTCAGCTTGTGTAAATTGAAGCGCGCTATAATACAGATAACCTATTTTATTTTTAAAGGTGCCTATGGTGGAATAAGCTATTGCAAAACAGCCAACAAATGCTAATAGCAAAGCAAAGCAATAACGCCAATGATATTTATACCCAAGATGTAAAGCATACATAAATAATCCAATATATAAAGCTAACAATGCTAATTTTGATGCAATAACATGTATAAATAACAAAAGTAATAACACAGCTAGAAAGAGCAATATTTTAGACCCCTTCTGCTCAAACAAGCCAATATTAATAAGGGCAAAAAAGCAAATAAAAACGATGAGTAAACTTAATTGAATATAGTTGCCATAGGCTAAGGTGGGCAAACTATGGGCAAAGCGATATTGTTCTACATAAAAAGCATACTGGGTGATGAAGAAATATAAACTATAGGATGCGGCTATTATACCGATGAGCAAGGATATTAGAATTAGCTTTTTTAATTGCACATGGCTGAATCTAGGAGCTGTTGCAAATGCAATAGGTAAGAAAAAGAGCGGAATTTTTACTTGAAGGTGTTCCCAAAAATAATTCCTATCTGCACTCCACAAAAAAGATACCAAAAGCAACAGGCCAAACAATAATGATGTGCGTATCCAATTATTAGCCATCAAGGATTTGTAATCACACTTCCAAAGGCTATTTAAAACAAACAAGCCCATTCCCATAGATAATAATGCCCTACTAAAAACAAAACCAATCAACATCAAACAAATAAAAGCAAGCGCTTTATCATTTTTATTCATGATATTTACAAATGGAATTTTATTTTTGTGAATAGAATGCATACCTAATAAACGAAAAAAGTAATTTTTTAGTGCAAGACAAGATAACACAAATACTTCAAGACATAAAATTGGGCAATTTCCAAGCTATAGCCAGAGCCATAACAATGGTAGAAAATGACTTAGCAGGATCTGAAGCATTATTGCAACATCTAAGTGCACAAAAAGACACTAAAGTAGTGGGAATAACTGGACCTCCGGGCGCTGGAAAAAGCACCTTAGTAAATGCCCTTTTACATTACTGGATGCAACAAAATAAGCGAATAGCTGTGCTTGCCGTAGACCCTTCATCACCCTTTAATCTAGGTGCCTTACTGGGGGATAGAATACGAATGTCGGAATTCTATACACATCCTAATGTTTATATTCGCTCTTTAGCAAGCAGAGGTGCTTTGGGAGGGTTACATCATCAGATTTATGAAATAACCGACATCTTAAAACATGCCAATTTTGATTATATATTAATAGAAACAGTAGGTGTAGGTCAAAGCGAGATTGATATTGCCGGCATGGCTGATTGTACGGTGGTTACCCTTGTTCCAGAAGCAGGTGATGAAATACAGACCTTAAAATCGGGCATCATGGAAATAGCGGATGTTTTTGTAGTAAATAAAGCGGATAGACCTTTAGCCGATAGCTTAATCAATACACTTAAAGCAATGCTACATGACCATGCTACCCATTCCATAGAAGTTATAAAAACAATTGCTAGCCAAATGGAAGGAATGGAGCACTTGTCACAAGCTATAGATGCAGCACTAGTTAAAGAAGAAAATAATAAAGAACGTAAATTGGCACTTACCTTAGATAAATGTTGGCGCATCATACAACATAACAAAACCAAATCGATTAATAGAAATGAAATAGAAGCGCAATTAGAAAAAAGTATAAGTAATAAAGATTTTAATCTATACAAATTTTGCGCACATTACTAAATATATAATATTTTATTTTTAATGTAATTTATCTAACTTTACAAAAATCACAATTAGTTACTAATTAACATTATGTCCTATTTATTTTTAATTTTATTATTTACAAGTTTTATAGCTTCCCTTTTATTGGCTATATTTCTTATGCCAAGAATTATATATATAGCTACTAAAAATAGATTTTTGGATACCCCTGATAACGAACGAAAAGTTCATGATCGTATCATAACCAATTTAGGCGGAATTGGCATATACTTAGGTTTTATTGTAGTATCCTTATTCTCTTCTATTACCCTTGTAAAAATAAATGAATTAGGCAGTTTACCTTTCTTTCAAAATTGGTATTATATCGTAATTGCAACTTTTATACTATTTATCACCGGCGTAAAGGATGATTTAGCAGGCCTCTCCCCTTTTAAGAAATTTGTAGCACAAGCAGTTGCTGCCTTCATAGTAGTATATTTTGCAGACATAAGATTACTATCGTTTCACGGAATTTTTTGGATAAATGAGCTCCCTTACATCATAAGTATTATTTTTTCAATTATTGGTATCATTTTTGTAACTAATGCATTTAACTTAATTGATGGCATCGATGGATTAGCTGGTAGTATGGCATCAATTATTTTAGTCATTTTAACGATACTATTTACCTTAAACAAAAATTACAATGAGGCAATAATCAGTATATCTTTACTTGGAGCAGTTGTTGGATTTTTAAAATTCAACTTAGCGCCTGCACGAATATTTATGGGCGATACAGGATCATTAATATTGGGCTTTTCATTAGCAACACTTTGCATTGTATTCATTAAAGATATTGCAACCTCTAATCAGATAAGCACTATCATTACAGGTACTGGTGGAGCTACATTGATAACGCTAGTAATACTCATCATTCCCATATTTGATACCTTTAGAGTATTTACAATTCGTATTTTTAAAAAGGGCTCTCCTTTTCATGCAGACCGCAATCATTTGCATCATAAATTACTTGACGCCAATTTTTCTCATAATCAAATAGTACTTACCTTCTCTGTGGTATTTTTAATTTTATTGGCCATCACTTATAGTTTGCATTTTATTTCTACCGCAATAGCATGCATCGCTTTATTTACAAGCATCATATTCATTCTATTAGGATTTTCGCTTTATCTAAAGCCAACAAAAAAGGATTAGCAAACGCTAATCCTTTTTTTTATTCCCATTCAATAGTTGCAGGTGGCTTAGAACTAATATCGTACACTACTCTATTTATTCCTTTTACTCTATTTATAATATTATTAGAAATTTGAGCTAATAAATCGTAAGGCAAATGTGCCCAATCTGCGGTCATGCCATCTACAGATGTTACCGCTCTTAAGGCTATAGTAAATTCGTAGGTGCGCTCATCACCCATTACCCCTACACTTTGCACGGGCAATAAAATAGCACCTGCTTGCCATACCTTATCATACCATCCAAACTCTTTTAGGGTATTGATATAAATAGCATCTGCTTCTTGCAACATAAGTGCTTTATCTTCAGTCACAGCTCCTAAAATGCGAATACCCAAACCTGGTCCAGGAAACGGATGGCGCGATAAAAATAATTCATCAATCCCTAAGGCTCTTCCAATTCGTCTTACCTCATCTTTAAATAACAAACGTAAAGGCTCTACTAATTGCAAATGCATTTTCTCTGGTAAGCCTCCTACATTATGATGCGATTTAATGGTTACAGAAGGTCCATTCACCGATACCGATTCAATAACGTCTGGATAAATCGTTCCTTGACCTAAAAAGCTCACATCCGTTAGATGTTGCGCTTCTTCTTGGAAAATATCAATAAACAAACCACCTATAATTTTACGCTTTTTCTCCGGATCTGATTCACCGGCTAAAGCAGTATAGAAACGTTGTCGCGCATCGATCCCTTTTGTATTTAAATGCAATTGCTTGTAGCCTTCTAATACTTGGGTAAATTCATCTTTACGCAACAAACCATTATCCACAAAAATACAATACAAATTATCGCCTATCGCTCTTTGTATTAAGGTAGCGGCCACCGTAGAATCTACACCACCACTTAATGCCATCACTACCTTGCCATTGCCCACTTGTTTTTTGATAGCTGCAACCGTAGTTTCAATAAATCCGTCGGGTGTCCAATTTTGTTGACAGGCACAAATACCCACTACAAAGTTTTTGATGAGTGTTTTACCTTGTTCACTATGCGTAACTTCTGGATGGAATTGAATACCATACATTGGAAATGTTGTAAATCCATCTGCAGCTTTAAAAGCAGCAACCGGTATACTCGCCGTAGTTGCAATGCAATTTAAATTGGTAGATAATTCCTTAACAGAATCGGAATGACTCATCCATACCTGCGACCCATTTTCAATAGCAGCAAATAAAGGATCTGTAATGATATTATCTAAATGAGCACGACCATATTCTCTATGTGCTGATTTACCAACTACGCCACCTGTAGATTGCGCTATTAATTGCGCACCATAACAAACACCTAAGACAGGTACTTTGGCAGCAATAGCTAATACATCTGGTTTAGGGGCAAATTCATCGTTTACAGAATACGGACTGCCCGATAAGATAACACCTTTGATGGCACTTGAATAATCAATAGGTTTAGTGCAGGGTTGTATTTCGCAATACACATTCAATTCTCTGATACTACGAGCAATAAGCTGTGTATATTGAGAACCAAAATCTAAAATCAATATTTTATCTAACATAGCTTAAATATTAGGCTTCCGCTTTAGGTCCGCCAAAGTTAAAAGGAAGGTTCATCATTTCTCCATCTTTAATTGGACCATGATTAGCCTCAAAATTTTTTACATTATCAACTAGTGCTTTCATCAATCTTTTGGCATGCTGCGGTGTCATAATCACACGAGCTTTCACCTTAGACTTTGGTGTATTTGGCATGACATTTACAAAATCAAACACAAATTCAGCAAAAGAATGCGTTATGATGGCTAAGTTAGCATAGCTTCCATCTGCCATTTCTTCACTTATTTCGATATTTAATTGTGGATCTTGAGGAGTATCTTGTTGCATGAGATCGATTTAATTGACGCAAAGTTAGTAAAAAAAAGCAACTCCTATAAATAATAAAGCATTTCGAATCTGCACAAAAAAAAGTACTTTTGACCTATGAAATTAGTTACAACGCTACTCTTAATAAGTACCCTTGCAATACTGAGCTGTAAACCCAAAGTATTTACGCCCAAGCCACGTGGATATTATGCTATAGCACTCCCTAATCACGCATATACGCTATTTAGCAAAGCAGGCTTCCCTTATCAATTCGAATACCCAAGTTATGGTACTATTCTAAAAGATACCACAATGACTACGTTTATGAAGGATAAGAATGGCATTGATTATTGGATTAATGTAGATTTCCCTCAATGGAATGCGCGCATATATTTATCCTATAAAAACATGAAGGGTGCTGGGGATTTAGAAAAACTGCTAAACGATGCGCATGAATTATCCTTTGTACATACCAAGAAAGCAGATTACATTAACGAACCCGAGTTTCATAATGACAGTACGCATGTGCATGGTGTTTATTATGATGTAGGAGGCAATGCCGCTTCTGCTATTCAATTTTTTGCTACCGATTCTAATAAACATTACCTAAGAGGTGCATTATACTTTAATGTTACCCCCAATGCCGATTCTTTACAACCAATGGTAGCATTTTTAAGTAAAGACATTGAGCATCTTATCAAAACACTTCGTTGGAAATAAGTACCCCAATAAATGGTCTCGTAGTTCAATGGATAGAATAGAAGTTTCCTAAACTTTTGATCCCAGTTCGATCCTGGGCGAGACTACCATTTTTAAGTTTTGTAAAAAAAATATCCCCTTACTCTAAATTCATTTTTTATGCGTAAAATCTACCTCGGCTTTTTATCCATTTGCATTTCAACATCTATCCATGCACAAAAAGAAATAGCGCTCCAGCCTTTGAGCATTACCAGCAATCGATTGCTACAAACAACAACAGAAAGTGGCAGGAATATTACGGTTATAGAAGGTAGTGCTTTAGGAAACACGCCCAACCTTTCCATCGACGAGTTACTAAAATATGTACCCGGATTAGAAATACAGTCGCGAGGACCCATGGGTGCGCAAAGTGATATCGGCCTTCGTGGGAGCACCTTTCAACAAACACTCATTTTATTAGATGGCATAAAAATCAACGATCCTATTACTGGGCATTTCAATAGCTACATACCCATTGCTCCCTATGAAATTGCGCGCATAGAAATTTTGAGAGGATCGGCTGCAGCCCAATATGGCGCAGAAGCTGTGGGTGGGGTTATTCATATTATTAGTAAAACCTTTAGTCGCAAATTAGTACATAATCAAGATCAGGCACAACTAAATATAGCTGTTGGCGCCCACAATTTATTACATGCTAATGCAGGTGCAGCTTATAGTAAAAACAACCTGCAAATTTGCATGGGTATTTTAAGCAACAATACAAATGGGGCTCCATTAAGAGCTGGAAATGGCTATGCGAATAATAATACCATTAGTCTTTCAAGTGCTATTACCATAAATAAGCATTGGCAGATAGCCCTTCGAAGTAGTTATGATCATAGAGATTTTGCTGCTCAAAATTTTTATACTCCTTTCGTCAGTGATACTGCTACAGAAAAAGTAAGTACCCTATGGAATCAATTGCAAGTAAATTATCTAGGCAAGAAAAGAAGTCAGGAAATCGCCCTAGTAAATAAAATTACAAATGATTTTTATCTGTATAATGCTATTGCATCGGCCAACGAGAACAGTGCAAATTTTACTTTATTACAATATCTCAATAGTTCCATAACAAAAACGAAACTTCACTATTCCTTCGGCGCACAAGTATCTCATAAAGCTATTCTTTCTAATGACCGAGGCAATCATCAATCATATGAAGCGGCACTTTTTGGAACCCTATATTATAATATACATCACTGGCATATTGCAGGCAGTTTGCGTAATAATTGGGATCAAAGTTATGGTGCAATTTTACTACCCCAAATAAATGCTGCTTATCAAAATCAGCATATAAGCTATAGATCAGCTATTGGCAGAGCCTTTCGCAATGCTGATTTTACTGAACGATTTAATAATTACAACAAAGCATTGGTAAGAGGGGGAAGTATAGGCAATCCAGATTTGAGTGCAGAAAAATCATGGAATTTTGAAATAGGTGCCACAGCAACTGTATTGCCCAATATAATATTGCATACTACCCTTTTTTACAGAATACAAAACGATGTTATTGATTGGGTAAATACGAGCTATGCAGATATACCTAGAAAAGAAAATCTGCTTAGTAATGGTAGTTATGCTTTAGCTAAAAATATTCAAGAAGTTACAACACGTGGAATGGAAATCAACTTACAATACCATAAAGCATTACCTAAACAGCTTTGGGACATTCAGGCTGGACTATCCCTCTTGCACTCAGAAAGCAATAATCCGACGCCTTCTTTTTATATAATTTCGCATGCGAAAATATTGGCTCAAAGCAGCATAGCTTATCAATACAAAAACTGGCAATGCAGTATTCAGCTACTTTATAAAGAAAGAAATACATTGGAAGCGCCTGCTATACAAGCAAGCATTAGCAAAGACTATTTTGTTGCCAATGCTCGCTTGGGCTATCAAATTTGTAAGCACATAGGGCTCTATACCCAATGCAATAATGTATTGGACAACAGCTACAGCGATCTATTAGGTAGCCAAATGCCCGGAAGGTGGTTAAGCATGGGAATAAACAGTAAGTTTTAAGACTATTTTTTACTAAAATCTTATTTGCTCTCAAGAATATGATAACAAAAAACAATAAACCCTTGTATTTGCATTACAACAAGTTTTGCCAAAGCCTTTAAACTTCAAACCCTTCTAAAAAAAGAAACAATAATTAAGGGCTCCAATATAATTGGAGTCTTTTTTGTATATTCATATAATAATTATAAAATACCTGATTTATTATGGCTTTACATTTATGCATACCAAAAGAACATAAAGCATTCGAAGCTCGGGTTGCTATTACTCCAAGCGTTGCCAAACAATTGATAGATAAAGGATTCAAAGTATCTATAGAAAGCACCGCAGGTAATACATCTTATTTTTCAGATGATGATTACCAATCAATTGGTGCTGAAATTTTAACTGCAACACAACAAGTATACGAGCGTGCCGATATTGTTTTAAAAGTAAATCCACCTAGTGTAGAGGAAATAAAATGGATGAAGAAAGAAGCCGTATTGATTTCCTTTTTATATGCTGCAACAAATGCAGAATTAGTGACTGCTTGTGAACAGGCAGGCATAAGTGCCTTTGCTATGGATGCTATACCGCGTATATCGCGCGCACAAAAAATGGACGCCCTAAGTTCTCAAGCCAACCTAGCTGGATACAAATCCGTTTTACTGTGTGCCAATGCATTAGGGAAAATATTTCCTATGATGACTACAGCAGCGGGTACTATCCGACCTGCTAAAGTATTAATATTCGGAGCCGGTGTAGCTGGCTTACAAGCTATTGCAACCGCAAAAAGATTAGGAGCCGTTGTTGAAGTAAGTGATATTAGACCAGAAACAAAAGAACAAGTAGCTTCGCTTGGCGCTAAGTTTATAGAAGTGCCGGCAGACGAAACTACCAAAGTAGCCGGTGGTTATGTAACGGAAGTATCTCAAGAATTTTTAGCTAAACAACAAGCCCTTATAGCGAAGCACATAAAAGAAGCCGATGTAGTGATTACTACGGCGCTTATTCCCGGCAGAAAAGCTCCTGTATTGGTAACAGATGCGATGCTAGCTACTATGAAATTTGGTAGTGTAGTATTGGATATGGCGGTAGAGCAAGGTGGTAATGTAGAAGGCAGTGAATGCAATAAAACAATTGTAAAAAATGGCGTCACTATAATTGGCGAAAGCAATTTGCCTAGTTTATTGCCGATGAATGCGAGCGAACTCTATGCAAAAAATATTCAAACTTTTATAGAGCATTTAGCCACTAGTGAAGCCATGCATTGGGATATGGAAGAAGAAATTACAAAAGGTTCTTTGATCCTTCACAATGGCACAAAAATTCATTCAAGTATTTTAAAATAATATAAACATGGAAGCAATTTTAGAATTTTTAGTATCCCAAAGAGAAATCATTTACTTTATTCTTTTAGCCATTTTTGTGGGCATAGAAGTTATTGGTGGCGTACCCTCCGTATTGCATACGCCTTTAATGTCTGGCGCTAATGCCATACATGGCGTAGTCGTTATCGGTGCTATTATTGTCTTGCTAGATACGCCTATTGATCATATAGGCACTTTAGTACTTGGCGCTATCGCTGTGATACTGGGCACTATTAATGTGGTGGGTGGCTTTGTAGTAACCGATCGTATGCTTGAAATGTTTAAAAAGAAATAATTTATGCAAACACACTATTTAGAAATTTCGATGATATCCACAAAAGGACTACTAGAGCTAAGCTATTTAATTGGCTCTGTCACTTTTATTATTGGACTAAAAATGATGGGTAATCCAAAATCGGCACGTAAAGGCAATATGCTAGGTGCTGTAGGGATGGCCCTTGCAATAGCCGCAACCTTGTTTTTATACAAGACCGACCATACGAGTAAAGAAGGTCTGAAAATGGGTATTCTAGCAGCCTCTTTACTTATTGGTACTTTGATAGGATGGCTTACTGCTAAACGCGTACAGATGACTAAAATGCCAGAATTGGTATCTATGTTTAATGGAATGGGTGGTGCTTGTGCAGCCTTAATTGGACTAACGGAATTTGAACACAACTTAGGTAATGCAGGTGCCCTATCTTTTATTATGGCTGGCTTAGTTATTGGTAGCGTTTCTTTTTCAGGAAGTATCATTGCGTATTTAAAACTCAATGGTAGCATGCGCAATCCTATTCGCCTACCCAAATATCCCATTATTAATTTTGTTTTATTATTAGCATTAATTGTATTTTCTATTTGGATGGTAAGCAGTGGATGTAGCGAAAACACAATGCTCTATACCCTATTTGCAGCTTCTTTAATTTATGGCGTATTCTTTGTAATGCCAATTGGCGGAGCCGATATGCCTGTGGTTATTTCTTTGCTTAATTCCTTTACGGGTTTAGCAGCAGCCTTTGGAGGTTTTCTTTACGATAATAAAGTAATGCTCACTGGTGGTATCTTAGTAGGATCTGCAGGTACTTTATTAACCATTGTGATGTGCAAAGCCATGAACCGATCGCTATTAAGTGTATTATTTGGAAGCTTTGGAGAAAGTGCCGCACAAGGCGATCAAGCAGAAGTGAAAGGAAGCATTAAAGATATTAACGTATCTGACTTAGCCGTTCTGATGAATTATTCTAAAAAAGTAGTCATCGTTCCCGGTTATGGATTAGCAGTAGCACAAGCACAACACGTCATTCATGAATTAGAGTTATTATTAGAAGAGCGCGGTGTAGAAGTTGCATATGCCATACACCCTGTAGCAGGCCGTATGCCTGGGCATATGAATGTACTCTTAGCCGAATCGAATGTAGATTATGGCAAGATGATTGAAATGGAAGAAATTAATCCAACATTCGACCAAACCGATGTTGTATTGGTAGTGGGTGCCAACGATGTGGTAAATCCTGCAGCAAAAACAGATCCTAGTTCGCCTATCTACGGCATGCCAATTTTGGAAGTAGACAAAGCAAAACATATTATTGTCAATAAGCGCAGTATGAACGCTGGCTATGCAGGTATTGATAATATTTTATTTTACGATCCTAAAACAAGCATGTTCTTTGGTGATGCTAAAAAAGCATTAACGGAATTAGTTGCTGCCTTAAAATCTTTATAAGCAATGAACAATGCTATAAAAGTAAGCTATGAAATAGCTGAAGACACTATTATTGAAATTGAATTTACTCGCAAACTCAATAATCAAAAAGAAACGGCTTATATCGAAGCGGTACAAGTTGATACTCAAGAACGATTCACCCTTCATTTAGATAACAACACAGGTGAATGGGTAATAAAAGAAACCGTTAGCGAACAGCTCCGATCTTTAGAAGAAGAAATGAGTGATTTGTTTTATGCAAAAAATTGGTAAATCTTTTTTAAAATAGGCTTAACACGCCATCATCGATGGCTTTATTAGCTTGTAAACAACCCTCTTCTAAAGGGCGCATTAATTGCTGTACATTTTCTTCGGTGGTAGTAGGCGCCAACCAGGTATCCCAATCAGCGGCGTTCAAAATCAGCGGCATTCTTTTTTTAGTATTATGAATCTGCTCCATTAAGGCATTAGCCGGTGTAGTAATAATAGAACACGACAATAACATAGCAGCGCCATTCATCCCCTTCCAATAACTATATACCCCACCCATTACTAAGGGTGCATCTTGAGTAGCTTGGATATAGTAAGGCACTTTTAATTTTCCTTGATGCTGCCATTCATAAAACCCATCTACAAAAATTAAGCAGCGGTGATGCTGTGCACTAAATTTAAAAGAAGGCAATTGAAATAGCGTTTCTGCTTTTGCATTCAATGTTTTGGTTGCAATATCTTTAGCTGCTTGTTCATTAGTAGCCCAAGAAGGCACCAAACCCCATCGAATGGCTTGCACATGCGATGGTTTTTCGCATAGCATTACGGGCAGATTAGGATGCTCAAAACCACTTATTTTTTTACTTTGGGTATAGTCATCTATAGAGACGTGTTCGCCAACTATTTTTTTAATTCGTTCTTTATTAGGCGTAGCTAAAGTAAAACACATGCGATTGATTAATTTTTTATGCGCAACAACTCATTTACATTCGTTGTATAGCAAGGTGATTTTTTTTCTTGTCGTAATTTCCATTTTCTCGAAATACCTGCTGCTGCATAGCGCACTTTATCGCGACCCATCAAGATATTAATGGTATCCATAACATCGTGTAATTGCTTTTCTTTTCCCCTGTCTTTGCTTGAAAACAAACTAAGTTGCACTTGCGATCGCGGTACGATCTCGCTTACATAAACCCCTGCTTTTTTATATAAAAAACCAGGTTTATAAATATGATCTAAAGCACTCATCGCTAGTTGAATCAACTCGCTAGTACTATCTGTTGCGGTAGGTATAGGAATCGATAAAACGCCATGGTATTGCGCATCTTGTTTTCGGTAGGCATTGGTATGTATAAATACCTGCAGTAAAGCGCAACAAGAATTTTGTTTTCTTAATTTTTCCGCACAGCGTGTAGCATGAGTGGCTATTGCTTCTTGCAATAATTTCTTTTCACTAATTAAATTACCAAAAGACCTAGAGGTCATGATGCCTTGCTTAGCAGCCGGCTGCTCTTCCAAATCATAACAGGCTATGCCTTGCAGCTCTTTTACCAAGCGCAGACCTACAACGCCCATTTTTTTCTGAATCCAGGCAAGGTTAGCATTGCTCAACTGCCATGCTGTTTTTATATTATGCGCATCCAACCATACTTGATATTTTCTACCAATACCCCATACATCTTCAACAGGTAGCGCTTCTAATACTTCTTGTCGTTTTGCTTCGGTATCAATCACAAATACCCCTGTTGTTTTACATGCTTTTTTAGCATAGCGATTAGCCGCTTTAGCTAAGGTTTTAGAAGCGGCAATGCCAATGGTAGTCGGAATGCCCACGTGCTGTAAAACAGAAGTGCGCATGGTGCTCGCATAACTCATTAAATCTGTAAAAGCCATTTGAGCAACATCTAAAAAAGCCTCATCAATAGAATAGATTTCTATAGCCGGTGTAAAGCGCCCCAATACTTGCATCACTCTGTGCGATATATCGCCATATAACGCATAGTTGGAGGAAAAAACAGCCACCTGATGTTGTTCAAGCAATGTTTGAATCTCAAAAGCAGGGGCACCCATTTTTATGCCTAATGCTTTTGCCTCATTACTACGGGCTATTACACAGCCATCATTGTTGCTTAAAACCACTACCGGCTTATGCTCCAATTTAGGTTGAAACAAACGCTCACACGAAGCATAAAAATTATTACAATCAACTATGGCAAACATACTTAGCGTTTTCGAGGAGAAGAAATAATATGCGCCACTACACCCCATACGCTAAACTCCATACCATCTACAATTTCCATGGGTTGATACGTTGGATTTTGTTTATTTTCTGGCACTAAAAAAATACGATCTACTTTGCGCACATAACGCTTTACGGTAAAATCACCATTCACCACTGCCAACACAATATCACCATTACGCACCTGCAAAGCGCGGTCGATAATTAAGAGCGCTGGATTAGCAATAAAGGCATCGATCATACTATCTCCCTCTATCGTCACTAAAAACGTACTGGAGGGATGCTTAATTAATAATTGATTTAAATCAATTGCATCTTGCATATAATCTAATGCAGGCGAGGGAAAACCCGCCTTAACTGCCGTATCACGAATGATAGGTAAAGTAAGGGGTTCGTTTGCCACAAGGGCTTGTATGGCTATTTTATCGGTAAACAAAGGTATAGGGTTGTATTCCTACGCAATTTACAAAAAGGAACTCGTTCCTTTAAATTTCCATACCTAAAAGGCAAAAAATACTTATACACACACAAAAAAGCACCGCTTGAGCAGTGCTTTTTATATCATTAAGACCTAATGCTTAGGCTTTTAATAAGGCTTTATACTTGTCTTTATTAGCATTCGCTAAAATCAAATTCATTACTAAGAAAACCAACGCCATAGGTAACCCTTTTGGCTCTATAGAAACGTGGAATAATACAATATGAAGTACTACAGGAAAAATCATAATAGTAGCCAAAGCTTGCCATTTGTCAATTAAAATCAACAAGCCGCAAATAGCTTGAGTTGCACCCAAAAGAGGCATAAAATAAGATGCTTTAGAAACACCCATCATAAAATCTAAGGGAGCCCCTTGCATAGGTGGTGCAGGCAAGTAATGCAAAAAGAAATTTAATCCAAATGCTACGAATGCTGCGCCGAATAAAATGCGTACTAGTAAATTTACCTTTTTCATAATTTTTTGATTTTTGGTTTACTAAATTTAAAAAATAAAAATTAAAAAACAAATAGCTCAATACACAAATTACCACTCTCCTCTCCTTGGAGGAGCTACATTGGGTGATAAGGCATTCAGATTTAAACCAAAACGAATACCACTTTTGACCTGATTATAAGCATCCCAACTTTGCACAAAATCAATACGCAAGAACCGCACTAAACCCCAGCCTAAATTATCCAATCCCAAAAAGGCTTCT